>NZ_JBQXEO010000002.1:0-515747 GCF_052601155.1 Micromonospora yongxingensis | reverse complement strand
GGAACGGCATAGGGGTGCAAGCACCTCGTCCGGCGCTTCTCAAACACGGGCGAAAGTCTCACGGCGGCTCACGGGCGGGGGGCTCGTGGCGCCGGGTCTGTGTGTAACGACCGCCGGGCCGGGGTCATTCCGGGGTGCGGCACCCGGTGGTGCGGGTGCTGGTGCGGTCGTTCAGGGGATGTGTAACGACCGGCTATGGCCTGGCATTCCGAGCCTGGGGGTCGGGGCGGCGGGCCGTGGTGCTGCGATCGTCAGGGTATGTAACGACCCCGGGCCGGCCCCCATTCCGGCGCGCGGATGCAGCCGGTCACACGCCGGAGACCCCCGAAATCAGACATCCGGCTCCACACCACTCGATCGCTCCGAGCGAACCAGACCTCGGGGCGGTCGCTGTCATCGGCGCGATACCTCTGAGGCATAAATATGCCTCCGAGGTATCACCCTCACTGCCGCCTTCGGCCCGACCCCTCCCTCACGGCCGACCCGAGCCGACGTGACTATGCTGAACATGTTTTTAGACTGACCAGTCAGTACAGAGATGCAGGTGGAGCAATGGTGGTCCTCGAAGCGAGCGGGCTGGGCCTGCGTACCCGCCGAGGGTGGGTGTTCCGGGACGTCGACCTCACGGCGAACGCCGGGGAGCTTCACGCCATCGTCGGCGCGCCAGGCAGTGGCCGCACCTCGCTGCTGCTCGCGCTGGCGGGCCACTTTCCCACCAGCCGGGGACGGCTGCGGCGGCACGGCCGGGCGGCGCTCGGCCACGTGGCCGGGGTGCACGAACCGGACCCGGAGCTGACGGTCGCCGAGCACATCGCCGAGCGGCTGCTGCTGCTCGGCCGGACGAGCCTGCCGGCCGGATCGGCGACGCGATCCACTCAGCAGGGCCGTCTGCGTGGTGGCCGGCGGATGGTGTCGCTGCGGCACCGGCGGGCGGAGCGGCGGGACGCGGCGGCGGCCGTGATCGAGGGTGCTGGGCTGGGTGCGGAGGTACGGCTCGACCCGGCCAGCCGGGGGAGGGACCTGACCCCGGTGCAGCGGCAGGTGCTGGGCCTGGTGCTGGCCACTCTGAGCGGGCCGGATCTGATCGTCGCCGACGACATCGACGCGGGCACGGACGGGACGGAACGCACCCAGCTCTGGGCCACTCTCGGCCGGCTGGCCGAACAGGGCTACGCGGTGGTGGTCACCGCCCGTGAGGTGGAACCGCGCTCGGTGTCGGTCGTGCACCGGCTCGGCGAGCCGGCCGCCCTCGACCGGGCCGCCGAGCCCGTCGACGCGAACGAAGCCGCCGGGACCGCTGGCACCCATCAGATTGAGGTGAACCGATGAACTCCGTCCGACTGGCCCGGTTCGAGCTGCGCGGGATGACCCGGGGACGGCTGCCCCGGGCCGCGCTGGCCGTGTTGACCGTCATCCCGCTGCTCTACGGCGCGTTGTACCTGTACGCCTTCTGGGATCCGTACGGGAACCTCGACCGGATTCCGGTCGCGTTGGTCAACGCCGACCGGCCGGCGAAGGCCGACGACGGTTCGGTGGTGCACGCCGGGCAGGACCTGACCGACGAGTTGATCGATCGGCGCGTGTTCGGGTGGCAGGTCACCGACGCCGAGGACGCGGCCGCTGGGCTGCGCAGCGGTCGCTACCACCTGGTGTTCTCCATCCCGGCGGACTTCTCCGCCACGCTCGCCGCGAGCCCGGAACCGGGTCGGCCGGCGCACCGGGGCGAGTTGAAGGTGGTCAACGACGACGCCACCAACTACCTGTCGGGGCTGCTCGCCCGCTCCGCGTTCAGCGAGATCAGGGCTGCCGCCGCGGAGAGCACCGCCTCGGGCTACTTCGCCAGGATGCTGGTCGGCTTCACCGACGCCAAGGCCGAGACCGGCCGGGCCGCCGACGGTGCCGCTCGTATCGCCGATGGGCTGGGCAGCTCCGAGTCCGGCGCGGGCCGGATCGCCGACGGGTTGGACAGCTCCGCCTCCGGTGCGGGGCAGGTCGCCGACGGGTTGGACAGCTCCGCCGCCGGAGCCGGCCGGCTCTCCGGCGGCCTGGACCAGAGCGCGCGGGGAGCCGACGAGCTCGCCGCCGGGCTCGACCAGTTGCGGACCGGGGCGGCGCAGTTGGCCGACGGCACCGCACGGGCGGCAACCGCCACCAGGGCGGTCGCCAGCAAGGTGAACGGTGCGGCCGCGACCATCGAACCGGTGCTGCGGGACAACGCCGAGCGGATCGAGGAATCGGCGACGGCCATCGCCGACGGCGCGCAGACGCTCGCCGACGGCCTCGACGCGCTGCCGCAACGGGCGCAGGCGGCTCTGACCCAGGCGCAAAGGGTGCGTGACCAGCTCGACGCCCTGGTCGCCGCGCATCCGGAGCTGGCCGACGACCCGAACGTCAGCGCCGCCCGAACGGCCGCGGCGGCCACCGTCGAGGCGGCCCGGGCCGTCGTGGGTGGCCTCGACGATGCCGACCTGGCGGCGCTGCGGGAACGGATGACCACCGTGGCCGCCACGGCGCGGCAGATCGCCGACGCCGCACCACACCTGGCCGACGACGTGGCTGCGGCGCGCGGCAAGGTCGACGAGCTGGCCGCCGGGCTGGGCACCCTCGCCGACGGCAGCGCCGAGCTGCGCGACGGCCTCGGCGACGCGGCGACCGGCGCCGAGCAGCTGCGCGGAGGGCTGTTCCGGCTGGCCACCGGCGCCCGCGAGCTGGACGGCGGGCTCAACCAGCTCAGCACCGGCAGCGAGCGGCTCGCCGACGGCCTGGTCCGGCTGGAGAACGGCGCCGGTGAGCTGGCCTCCGGGCTGACCCGGCTGGGCGGCGGCGCCGGCGACCTCGCCGACGGCCTGACCGCCGGCGAACAGAAGATCCCCGGGTACGACGACGCGGACGCCCGCGCCGGCATTCTCGGTGACCCGGTGTCGCTGGACCGGTCGACCCGTCACCCGTCCGGCTCGTACGGGGTGGGCTTCGCCCCGTACTTCCTCGGGCTGGCGCTCTGGGTCGGCGCGATGATCACGTACATGTTGCTGCGGCCGGTCAACCGGCGGCACGTGATGTCCGGTGCACCCGCCTGGCGGGTCGCGCTCGCCGGCTGGCTGCCCGCCGCGGCGGTCGGGTTGGCGCAGGCCGGGGTGCTGTTCGCGGTGGTGACGCTGGTGCTCGGGCTGGACCCGGTACGCCACGTCGCGACGCTGGGCCTGCTGGCACTGGTCTCGCTCGCCTTCACGGCGGTCATGCAGTGGCTCGGCGCCCAGCTCGGCGCGGCCGGGCGGCTCGCCGCGCTGGCCCTGCTGATGCTCCAGCTCACCTCCTCCGGCGGCACCTACCCGGTGCAGACCTCGCCCGGCTTCTTCCAGGCGATCCACCCGTGGCTGCCGATGAGCTATGTGGTGGCCGGGCTGCGGCACACCATCAACGGCGGTCCGGTCGGCCCGGTGGTGGTGGGCGTGCTCGTGCTGCTCGGGTTCGGGGCGGCGGCGGTGGCCCTCACCTCCGTCGCGGCCCGCCGCTCGCGCCGTCTCACCCCGGCGAAGCTGCACCCCGAGCTGACCATGTGAGGATGGGCGCGTGACGGACGGACGGTCGAGGCGGCGGGAGGACACCCGTCAGCGCCTCTTCGTCGCGGCGGTGGAACTCATCGCCGAGCAGGGCTTCTCCGCCACCACCGTGGACGACATCGCGGCCCGCGCGGGGGTGGCGAAGGGCACGGTCTACTACAACTTCGAGTCCAAGACCATGCTCTTCGAGGAGCTGCTGCGGCACGGCATCGGCCTGCTCACCGCCGAGTTCCGGGCGGCGGTCGCCGGGCTGCCGCCGCGCGCCGCGCTGGCTGCGCTGGTCCGCGCCGAGCTGGAGTACATCCGCCGGTACCGGGCGTTCGCCCAGCTGCTGCTGTCGGAGATGTGGCGGACGAACAGGGAGTGGCAGCAGACCCTGCGGCTGCTGCGCGGCGAGGCCATCGCGGTGATCGCCGAGACGGTGCGCGCCGGGGTGGACAGCGGCGACCTACCGGCCGACCTGGACGTGCCCACCGCCTCCTCGGCGCTGTTCGGCGTGGGCCTCGTGGTGGCAGTGGACTGGCTGGTCTTCCAACCCGACCGGCCGATCGCCGACGTGCAGGAGGCGCTGCTCGGCATCGTGCGCCGGGTCGCCCAGACCTGACCGGAAACCCTGCTCAGAGCGGGTAAATCGGTTGAGCCGACGGGGCGCGACCGGCACGCTGAGGTCTCCGCCACCCACGTCCGGAGGACACCGATGCGCCTGCTCCGTGATCTGTGGGGCACCTCACCACGCCGCATGACGGTCGTCGCCGTCCTGATCGTGCTCGGTGCCGCCGGCCAGGCGGGCGCGTCGGCGCTGGCCGGCGCGGTGCTGGTGCACCGGTCGGCCGGCTTCTTCGCCGTACTGGCCGCGGCGCTGGTCGCCGCCGTGCTCAGTGACCTCGCGGTGAGCCTGCTGATGGCCGGGCTGACCGCCGACTGGTCCGCCGACGTGCGCCGCCGGCTCTGCCGGGTCGCGTTCGGGCAGGACCTGCCCACCCTGGAGACGACCCCGGTGGGCGAGCTGCTCGACCGCATCGACGGGGACGTCTACCAGGTGGCGTCGGCGGTCCGCAACCAGGTCGCCCGGCTCGCCCAGAGTCTCTGCGTCGGCCTGCTGTCGGTGGTCGTCGCGCTGGTCGTGTGGTGGCCGGCAGGGATCGCGATGCTGCTGCTCACGATGGTGCTGGCGGTCGGGCTGCGCGGGCCCACGGCGCGGATCGGTCCGGCCCGGATGGCCGAGGAGGAGGCGTGGTCGGATCTGGCCGCCGTGATGGAGGAGGCGGTGCACGGGCAGGACGACGTACGCACCAGCCTCGCCCGGCCGTACGTGCTGCGCCTGTACGCGCGGCGCGCTGCCGCCGTGCTGTCCCGGGGCCGCGTGGTCTGGGTGCTGTCCGCCCGGGTGGCCGCGGCCGCGACCGCGACGATCCGGGTGGGCATCGGCGTGGTGGTGCTCGGCGGGGCCTGGGCGTTGGCCACCGACCGTGTCGACGCCGCCCGGCTCACCGCGATCTGGCTGCTCGCGCTGGCCTTCGGGGCCACCGCGGAACACGTGAGCCGGATGGTGCCCGAGCTCCAGGAGGCTCTCGGCGCGTGGGCGCGGGTGCAGTTGCTCCAGGGTGCCCGGCAGGAGCCCGTGGGTGGAGCCAGCCCGGCCGAGGGCGACCTGCGCATCCGCGACCTGACGTTCGGCTACCAGGTGAGCGGCCCGGAGAGCGACCGGGGCTCCGCGCTGCGCGGGGTCAGCCTCACCTTCGCGCGGGGCCGCTCGTACGCGTTGATCGGGCGGACCGGTTCGGGCAAGTCGACGCTGGCGAAGGTGCTCACGAGGGCGGTCGACGTGCCACCGGGTTCGGTGTTCCTGGGCGGCACCGACCTGTGTGACCTCGACGTGGAGCAGCTGCGCCGCTGGGTGGCACTGGTGCCGCAGCGCACCGAGATCCTGGCCGGCACACTCGCCGAGAACGTCGCTCTCTTCGACCCGACGCTGCTCGACGCCGCCGCCCGGGCGTTGGACGAGTTGGGTCTGGCCGGCTGGATCGCCGAGCTGCCCGACGGCCTGGCCACCCGGCTGGGGGAGGGCGGGCACGTGCTGTCCGCCGGTCAGGAACAGCTGGTGGCGTTCGCCCGGATCCTGGTCCGCGACCCGCACGTGGTGATCCTCGACGAGGCCACCGCCCGACTGGACCCGGTCACCGAGGCACGGGTGCAGCGGGCCACCGAACGACTGCTGCGGGACCGGATCGGCATCGTCATCGCGCACCGGCTCTCCTCGGTGCGTCGCTGTGACGAGGTGGTCGTGCTGGCCGACGGCGCGGTGGTCGAGGCCGGCCCGTTGGAGACGTCGACGCGCTTCGCCGAGCTGCTGGCGACCAGTCACGCCGCCGCGTACGCCGCGGCGGCACCGGTCGGCCGCACCGGCGTCGGCACCGACCTGCTGGTCGGCCCCGACCCGGCGGACCCCTGGCCGAGCGGGCCGGTGCCCGCGCCTGTCGAGCCGGTCGCGTCGGCCGACCCGGTCGGGCCGACCCGGGCCGCCCCGCCGCCGCTGCCGCCGGTCCCGCGGGCCCGGACGCTGCGGGAGATCTTCCGGCTCTGCACCAACGATCCCCGGTACGGGCTGGCCGCGATCGTGCTGTTCCTCGGGCTCAGCCTGCTCGGGTTGGACGGCCCGGTGCTGCCGTGGCTCTGGGCCGACCTCGTCAACGGGACCGGCAACCCGTACCTGCCGGCGTTGGGGATCGTGGCCGGGCTGCTGGTCACCCTGCCGCTGCCGTACTACACCCACGTCTGGTTCCCGCAGTGGTGGGTACGGCAGATGCTGCGGATCGGCCTGCGTCTGGTGCACGGCCAGACCGGGCCGCGCCGGGTCAGCTCGCACACGCCGGCCGAGGTGGTGGCGCAGGGCGGTGACACCGAGCGCGTGGTCCAGCTCGCCGACAACGTGCTGGACCAGGCCGTCGCGCTGGTCCTGGTGGTCGCCATGACGGCGGTCACCGGCAGCGTCGTACCGGGGCTGTTCTTCCTCGGCACGATGGTCGTCTCCGGTCTGGCCGCGACGCTGTTCGGGCCGAAGCTGGAACGCGCGGCCCGGGCGACGGTGGCGGCGCGGGCGTCCTTCGCCACCGCGCTGGTCTCCGCGCTGTCCGCGGCGCGGACGGTGAAGCTCGCGGGCGCCACCGCCGCGGTGCTGCGCCACCTGGCCGACCTGGACGTGCTGCGCAGCGACCGGCAGCGGCACGAGATCTCGGTGCAGGTGTGGTCGCGCTCCACGCCGGCGGTGGCCAGCGGGCTGCTGCCGATCGGCGCGTGGGCGCTCTACCTGGCCGGCGGGCTGTCCGCCGGGGCGGTGCTGGTGGCGGTCTCCACCCTGGGGGCGGCCCGCTGGTTCGCCTGGACGACGGCGTCGTTGATCTCCCAGCTGCCGTCCGCGCGGGTCTGGACCCGACGCACGGTGGCGATGACGGGGGCCGACGCGTACTCGGCGGGGGTGCCGGCGGTGGACCTGTCCGCCGGCACGGCGCCCGCGCCGACGCCACCGCCCCGGCATCCGCTGCGCCGGCTGGAACTGCGCGGCTTCGGGGTGGTGCACTCCGACGGCACGGTCGCCGTCCGGGACGTGGACCTGACCGTGCAGCGCGGGCAACTGGTGCTGGTCGTCGGGCCGGTCGGCTCGGGCAAGTCGTCGCTGCTGCGGGCACTGGCCGGGATCGTGCACCACACCGGCGAGCTGTCCTGGAACGGCGACCCGGTCACCGAGCCGGAGCTGTTCCTGCGTCCCAACCAGGTCGGCTACGTCGGCCAGTTGCCCCGGGTGCTCTCCGGCACGGTGGCCGACAACATCGCGCTCGGCCACCAGGTGGACGCGGCCGGGGCGGTCAGCACCGCCCAGCTCGACCATGACCTGGCCGCCGCCGGCGGTGGGCTGGGTCTGCTCATCGGGCACAAGGGCACCCGGCTCTCCGGCGGCCAGCTGCAACGGCTGGCGCTGGCCCGGGCACTCGCGCCGCGTACCGAGCTGCTGGTCGCCGACGACGTGTCGTCGGCGCTGGACGTCACCACCGAACTGGCGTTGTGGCAGGCGCTGCGTGCGCACGGGGTGACCGTCGTGGGCTCGACCGCGAAGCGGGCCGCGCTGGTCCGCGCCGACCACGTGGTGGTGCTGCTCGGCGGCGCGGTGGCGGCCCAGGGGGCCTGGCGGGACCTGGAGGGTGACTGGTCGCACCTGGCCGGTTGACGGCCGGTGGGCGGCTGCCGGCTCGGCAGCCGCCCACCGGTGGCGGTCAGGCGGCGCGGGCGTACTGGGCGGGCCCGGTGTACGCGAGGCCGAGCTTGGCGGCGGCGCGGCGCGGCCAGTACGGGTCGCGCAGCAGTTCCCGGCCGAGCAGGACCAGGTCGGCCTCGCCACCGGCCACGATCTGCTCGGCGTGCTCCGGCTCGACGATCAGGCCGACGGCGCCGGTCGGCACCCCGGCCTCGCGGCGGATCCGGGCGGCCAACGGCACCTGGTAACCGGGGCCGAGCGGAATGCGCGGGTTCGGGTGCGCGCCGCCGGAGGAGGTGTCGACCAGGTCCACACCGGCACCGGCCAGCTCCGCGGCGAGCACGACGCTGTCCTCGGCGGTCCAGCCGCCCTCGACCCAGTCGGTCGCGGAGATCCGGGTGAGCACCGGTACGTTCTCGCCGACCGTCGCGCGTACCGCCCGGGCCACCTCCAGCGTGAGCCGCATCCGGCCGGCCCGGTCGCCGCCGTAGGCGTCGGTGCGGTGGTTGGTCAGCGGCGAGAGGAACTCGTGCAGCAGGTAACCGTGCGCGGCGTGGATCTCCACGGCGGCGAAGCCGGCGTCCAGTGCCCGCCCGGCGGCGGTGGCGAACGCCTCGACCACTCCGGCGATCCCGGACGCGTCGAGGGCCGTCGGCACCCGGTAGCCGGCGACGAACGGCTCCACCCCCGGAGCGACCGGCGTCCAGCCGCCCTCGGAGTCCGGCACGCCGCCACGGACCGGGGCCCACGGCCGGTAGGTGGACGCCTTGAAGCCGGCGTGTGCGAGCTGCACGGCGGGCACCGCGCCCTGACCGGCGACGAACGCGGTCACCGGCCGCCACGCGTCCACGTGCGCGTCGGACCACAACCCGGTGTCCTGGGGGCTGATCCGACCCTCCGGCACCACGGCGGTCGCCTCGGTCAGCACCAGCCCGACCCCGCCGACGGCACGGGTGCCCAGGTGGATCAGGTGCCAGTCGGTGGGCAGGCCGTCCGGCCCGGCCGAGTACTGGCACATCGGGGCCATGGCGATCCGGTTGGGCAGGGTGACGGCGCGCAGGGTCAGCGGCGTGAACAGGGAACTCATCTCGGCATCCTCTCGGAAAAGCCCGCGACGGGCCTCTCGCGTGAGAGGCCCGTCGCGGACTCGTGCGCGGTGGTCAGGCGGGGACGGGGCTGAGCTCGTCCTGCCGCTCGGGCCGGGTGTCGGCGACCGGCTCCGGGTCGGTCAGGTCCCGCCGGCCGGCGGACTCGTACGCGGCCCGGTCGAGGGTGCCCTCCCGGGCGGCGACCACGGTCGGCACCAGTGCCTGCCCGGCCACGTTCGTGGCCGTGCGGATCATGTCCAGGATCGGGTCGATGGCCAGCAGCAGGCCGGCGCCGGCCAGGGGCAGGCCCAGCGTGCTCAGGGTGAGGGTGAGCATCACGATCGCGCCGGTCAGACCGGCGGTGGCCGCCGAGCCGACCACCGAGACGAAGGCGATCAGCAGGTAGTCGGTGACGCCGAGCTGCACACCGAACACCTGCGCCACGAAGATCGCGGCGAGCGCCGGGTAGATGGCGGCGCAGCCGTCCATCTTCGTGGTGGCGCCGAACGGCACGGCGAACGAGGCGTACTCGCGGGGCACACCGAGCCGCTCGACGGAGCGCTGGGTCACCGGCATGGTGCCCACCGAGGAGCGGGACACGAAGGCCAGCTCGATCGCCGGCCAGGCGCCGGCGAAGAAGCGCAGCGGGTTGAGCCGGCCGGCGAGGATCAGCACCAGCGGGTAGACCACGAACAGCACGAGGGCGCAGCCGACGTAGACGGCGGTGGTGAACTTGGCGAGGGGGGCCAGCAGGTCCCAGCCGTACGAGGCGACGGCGTTGCCGATCAGGCCGAGGGTGCCGATCGGGGCGAGCCGGATGACCCACCAGAGCGCCTTCTGGACGATCTCCAGCAGTGAGCGGTTCAGCGCCACGAACGGCTCGGCGGCGTCGCCGACCAGCAGCGCCGCGGCACCGACCACGAGGGCGAGGAAGACGATCTGGAGCACGTTGCCCTCGACGAACGCGCCGACCGGGTTGGTGGGCACGATGCCGGTGAGGAAGTCGGTCCAGGAGCCGGTGTTCTTCGGCGGTGTCGCGCCACCCAGGTCGAGGGTCACGCCGCGGCCCGGGTTGGTGAGCAGGCCGAGGCCGATGCCGATGCCGACCGAGATCAGCGCGGTGATGCCGAACCACAGCAGGGTCTTCAGCGCGAGCCGGGCGGCGTTGGCCACGCCACGCAGGCTGACCACGCTGACGACGATGGCGGTGAAGACCAGCGGCGGCACGGCCAGCTTGAGCAGCTGGACGAAGAGGCCGCCGACGGTGTGCAGGGTGCTGGTCAGCCAGCTCAGGTCGTTGCTGCGGGCGAGGAAGCCGAGCGCCACGCCGAGCACGAGGCCGAGCAGGATCTGCACGGAGAAGGGAATCTTGCGCAGGCCGAAAGGCATGAGGATCTGTCCAATTGTCTGGTCTGGTCGGGGGTAGGCGTGAAAGCGCGGCTACGCCGGACAGACGCCGCTGGCCTGCAGTCGGAGATCGACATACAGGCGGACGGTGAGGCCCCAGACATTGGTCATCGCTCGCCGACGATACGCCGACGGTCGGCTATTGGAAGGTGCCGATCGGCGTGACGCTCCTTACATGCGCCCGCCGTCCGAGCGTCCGGAGGGTGCCCTCACCGGGGCGAGGGCGAGCACGGTGGCGGTGGCCAGGCCCCACAGCGTCGCGAGCGCGAGGATCAGCCGCTCCAGCACGCCCACCACGTCGCCGCGCCCGACGACGAGCATGGCCAGCCCGACCGCGGCGCAGAGCGGGAGCGCCAGCGTTGCGGCCCCGCCGGCCAGCCGGCGCACCGCCGGGCCGACCGACCCGGACACGGCGAGCGCGACCATCGCGAAGACCACCGCCGCGGTCGCCGCGATGCTCGCCCCGCCGTGCACCAGGTCAGCCGCCGTGGATCGCTCGAACGGCGGCAGCGGGCAGCCGGCGGAGCAGGTCACCGCCCCGGACACGGCGGAGGACACGGCACCGACGGCGAGCAGCGCCGGCGCCGCCGCCCACACCCCGGTGGGCAGCGCCGCGGCGAGCAGCAGCAAAGCGCCGGCCAGTGCCAGGATCCCGATCCGGTACGTCGTGGCGTGCCCGCTGCCCGCGATGCCCGCCTCACTGACGTACCCGGTGAGTGCCGGGTCGGGACCGGCGAGCACCGCGACCGTCACCGCGACGGCCCCGGCCAGCGTGCAACCGGCGGCGGCCGACGCGGCGACCCGGCGTGCGACGTCCGCGCGGACGGCGGGCGCGGTCGTGGTGCCGGGCCGATTGGGCTCAGCCACGCCCGTGCGGCGTGGTCCAGCCGGCCTCGTCGGGACCGAGCGGCACGATGCCCGTCGGGTTGATCTCCCGGTGGGTGCCGTAGTAGTGCCGCTTGATGTGGTCGAAGTCCACCGTCTCGCCGAAGCCCGGGGTCTGGAACAGGTCCCGGGCGTACGCCCACAGCACCGGCATCTCGGTGAGCTTCTGCCGGTTGCACTTGAAGTGCCCGTGGTAGGCGGCGTCGAAGCGGACGAGCGTGGTGAACAGCCGCACGTCGGCCTCGGTGATCGCGTCGCCCATCAGGTACCGCTGCCCGGCCAGCCGCTCGGACAGCGCGTCCAGCCGGGCGAAGAGCGCCCGGAACGCCTCGTCGTACGCCTCCTGGGAGGTCGCGAAGCCGCACCGGTACACGCCGTTGTTGACGTCGGTGTGGATCTCGGCCATCAGCGCGTCCATCTCGGGGCGCAGGTCCGCCGGGTACAGATCCGGTGCGTCGGGCGCGTGCAACCGCCGCCACTCGGTGGAGAAGTCGAGCGTGAGCTGCGGGTAGTCGTTGGTGACCACGCGACCGGTCAGTGTGTCGACGAGCGCCGGCACCGTCACCCGGCCGGTGTAGTCCGGGTCGGTGGCCAGGTACGCCTCGGAGAGGAAGCTGACGCCGAGGACCGGGTCGAAGCCGTCCGGGTCGAGGGCGAACGCCCAGCCCCGCTCGTCCCGGATCGGGTCGACGGTGCCCAGCGAGATCGCGTCGTCCAGCCCGAGCAGGCCCCGCACGATCCGGGCGCGGTGCGCCCACGGGCAGGCGCGGCACCAGATCAGGCGGTAGCGGCCGGCCTCCAGCGGCCAGCGGTCCTGCTCGTCGGGGCCGCCGCCGGGCGGGGAGGTCGAGTCCGGTGTCACCCGGCCGGTGAACCGGTTGGGCTGGCGGACGAACGCACCACCGCCGCTGGTCTCTGCGCTGAACTGGGCCCGGGCCATGCCGTCAACCTATCCGCTGCCGACGCGGATATCCTGGCCCTCGGTAGCCCACCCGACCCCGGTGGGTGCCACCACCCCCCCCGCCGCCCCCACCCCGAAGGACTCGCGATGACCGTGGCATACCTGGTGGCCGGTGTCCGCACCCCGATCGGCCGGTACGCCGGCGCGCTGGCCGGCGTCCGCCCCGACGACCTGGCCGCGCACGTGATCCGCGAACTGGTCGCCCGGCACCCGTCGGTGGACTGGGCCCGGGTGGACGACGTCGTGCTCGGCTGCGCCAACCAGGCCGGCGAGGACAACCGCAACGTGGCCCGGATGGCGGCGCTGCTGGCCGGCCTGCCCGAGGAGGTCCCGGGCAGCACGGTCAACCGGCTGTGCGGCTCCGGGCTGGACGCGCTGGCCACCGCCGCTCGGTCCATCGTGGCCGGGGAGGCGGAGCTGGTGGTCGCCGGCGGCGTGGAGAGCATGAGCCGGGCGCCGTTCGTCATGCCGAAGGCCACCTCGGCGTACTCCCGCTCGGCCGAGGTGTACGACACCACCCTGGGCTGGCGGCTGGTCAACCCGCTGATGCGGGACGGCTGGGGGATCGACTCGATGCCGGAGACGGCGGAGAACGTCGCCGCCGAGTACGGCGTCAGCCGGGCCGATCAGGACGCCTTCGCGTACCGGTCGCAGCAGCGCGCGGCCAAGGCGCAGGCCGACGGCCGGTTCGCCGAGGAGATCGTGCCGGTCTCCGTGCCGGCAGGTCGCCGGGAGACCCGGCTGGTCGAGGTCGACGAGCATCCCCGGGAGACCTCGCTGGAGAAGCTGGCCGCGCTGCCCACCCCGTTCCGGGAGGGCGGCACCGTGACCGCCGGCAACTCCTCGGGGGTCAACGACGGCGCGGTCGCGCTGCTGGTGGCCGGTGAGGCCGCGGTCGCCCGGTACGGCCTCACCCCGCTGGCCCGGATCGGCGGCGCGGCGGCGGCCGGTGTGCCGCCCCGGATCATGGGGATCGGCCCGGTGCCGGCCACCCGCAAGCTGCTCGACCGGGCCGGCGTCGAGGTGGGCGCGGTCGACGTGATCGAGCTGAACGAGGCGTTCGCCGCGCAGTCGGTGGCGGTGCTGCGGGAGCTGGGCCTGCCCGTGGACGCCGAGCACGTCAACCCGAACGGCGGGGCCATCGCACTGGGCCACCCGTTGGGTGCCAGCGGCGCCCGGCTGGCGCTGACCGCGGCCCTGGAGCTGCGCCGTCGCGGCGGCCGTCGGGCGCTGGCGACCATGTGCATCGGGGTCGGGCAGGGCATCTCACTGCTGCTGGAGTCGGCGAGCTGAGCCCGGAAAGAGCCTGAAGGGATCTCCCGGACGCGGCAGTCGGCGGCCTAGAGTGGTCCACACCACACGACCCGCGGGTCGGCCGGTGGTCGTGCGCGCCCGCCGACGCCGGTGCCGTCCCGCGCCGCGGCGATGAACTGGGGAGCACGCTCATGCCGGACGCACTGCCGACCGAGATCGATCTGACCAGGCCGAGCGCGGCCCGGGTGTACGACTATTTCCTGGGCGGTGCGCACAACTTCGAGATCGACCGGCAGTTGGCCGAGCAGATCGCCAGCATGACCCCGAACCTCGCCGCCACCATGCGCTCCGGCCGGGAGTTCCTGCGCCGGGCCGTCCGGGCGCTGCTCGATGCCGGCATCGACCAGTTCCTCGACATCGGCTCCGGAATTCCCACCGTGGGCAACGTGCACGAGGTGGCCCAGGGGGCGAACCCCAAGGCCCGGGTGGTCTACGTCGACATCGACCCGGTGGCCGTGGCGCACAGCCGAGAGCTGCTCGCCGGCAACGAGCTGACCGGGGTGATCCACGCCGATCTGCGCGAGCCCGAGCGGATCCTCGCCGAGACCCGACGGCTCGGGTTGATCGACTTCAGCCGGCCGATGGGCATCCTGCTCGCCGGGGTGGTGCACTTCGTCCCCGACGCCGACCGCCCCGAGGACATCCTGGCCACCCTGCGGGCCGCCGCCGCGCCCGGCAGCTTCCTGGTCGTCTCGCACTCCACCTTCGAGGACCAGCCGCAGGAGATGCTGGACGCCCAGCGGCTCTCCGCACGGACGGACACCGAGATCACGCTGCGCTCCCGCGCGCAGGTGACCGGCTTCTTCGGCGACTGGACGATCCTCGAACCGGGCGTGGTGCACATGCCGCTCTGGCGTCCCGACTCACCGTCGGATGTGGACGAGCACCCCGAGCGGTTCGGCGCGTTCGGGGCAGTCGCCCGGTACGACCAGCCCGCCGGCTGATCCCGTGGCCGCCGTCCCGGATCCCGTCGGGGTCGACGTCGGCCGTGCCGATGCCCAGGGCTACGCCGCCGACTGGGCCCGCGCGGTACGCCGCCTCGGTTTCGTGCCGCACAGCGCGGCCGAGATCGAGCGGCTGCTGCTGGTGCACACGGTACGGCTGGCCCAGGCGGTACGGGCCGAGCCGTTCTCGGCCCGTCCCGCCGAGGAGGTCGGTCGGGCCCTGGTGGAGGCGCACCTGACCGAGCCTCGGGCGCTGGAGTGGTCGCTGCGCGCCCTCGGTGAGGACTTTCCCCGCCGGGTGCTGGCCGCCGACGACCGGCCCGCGGACCTGACCGAACGGATCGCGGCGGTGCAGGGCGGGCTGGCCGCCGGGTTCGCCCGCGCGCTGCGCGACCGCACCTTCACCCAGCAGGAGCGGATCGCCCGGTCGGCCTGGCAGGCGCGCGACGAGGTCGAGCAGGCGTTGCGCGACAGCGAGGCGCGGTTCCGGGCTGTCTTCACGGGTGCCGCGATCGGGATCGGCATCGCCGGGGTGGACGGCCGGATCATCGACGTCAACCAGTCGTTCGCCGACATGCTCGGCTACTCGATCGAGGAGCTGCGCGACACCAACGTGGCGGGGCTGTTCCACGCCGACGACGCCGCCGGGATGTGGGAGCTGTACCAGGAGCTGATCGAGGGTAAGCAGGACTCGGTCCGGGTGGAGAAGCGCTACCACCGCAAGGACGGCAGTGTGGTGTGGACGGATCTGGCGGTCTCGCTGATCCGCCACGACGACGGCCGGCCCCGGTTCACCGTGGCGATGATCGAGGACATCACCGAGCGGTACGAACTCCAGCAGCGGCTGCGCTTCCAGGCGCTGCACGACCCGCTGACCGGGCTGCCCAACCGGACGCTGTTCTTCGAGACGCTGGGCCGGGTCCTGGACACCGCCGGGCCGGGTCGGCGGGTCGGCGTGTGCTTCCTCGACCTGGACGGCTTCAAGGCGATCAACGACAGCCTGGGCCACGATCTCGGTGACCGGCTGCTGGTGATGATCGCCCGGCGGCTGGCCGCGTGTGTGGCCGACCACGGCCACCTGGTCGCCCGGATGGGCGGCGACGAGTTCGTCATCCTCGTCGACGGCGGGGACGACATCGACGACGCGGTGGCCGTGGCGAAGGCCGCGCTGGCCGCCGTCGCCGCCCCGATGCACGTCGGCGACCAGCAGTTGGCCGTCTCGGCGAGCGTCGGCATCGTGGAGTGCCCGGCCGGGGAGACCACCGCCTCGGAGCTGATGAAGGCCGCGGACACGACGCTCTACTGGGCCAAGGCGGCGGGCCGGGGCCGGTGGGCCGTCTACGACCCGGAGCGCAGCGCCCGGGACATCGCCCGGTCGGCGCTGGTCGCCGGGCTGCCGGCGGCGCTGGACCGGGGCGAGTTCGTGCTGCACTACCAGCCGATCGTGTCGCTGCTGGAGGGCACCATGCTCGCGGTGGAGGCGCTGGTCCGCTGGGAGCATCCGGAGCTGGGTCTGATCGGGCCGGACCGGTTCATCGGCCTGGCCGAGGAGACGGGGCTGATCGTGCGGCTCGGTGAGTGGGTGCTGCGGCAGGCCTGCCGGGACGCCGAGCGGTGGCGGCAGGAGTTCCCCGACGCCCGGCTGGTGGTCAGCGTCAACCTGGCTGCCCGACAGGCCGACGACCCGGCGATCGTGGACACCGTGGCCGACGCGCTGCGGACCACGGGCCTGCCGGCGGAGCTGCTCCAGCTGGAGCTGACCGAGAGCGCCGTGATGGGCAGCACCGACGAGCCCCTGCGCAGCCTGCACCGGCTGGCGGCGCTGGGTGTCCGGCTGGCGGTGGACGACTTCGGCACCGGGTACTCCAACCTGGCGTACCTGCGGCGGCTGCCGATCCACTGTCTGAAGCTGGCCGGGCCGTTCGTCGAGGGCATCCGCGCAGACGGGACGGACATCGCGGCTGACCACCGCGACGAGCGGATCGTGGACGCGCTGGTCCGCCTGGCGCACGCGCTGGAGCTGTGGGTCACCGCCGAGGCGGTGGAGACCGGGGTGCAGGCGGAGCGACTACGGGCGCTGCGCTGCGACACCGGGCAGGGGCGGTTCTTCGGCGCGCCGGCCCCGGCCGAGACGATCACCGCCCGGCTGGCTCTGGCGATGGCGTGATGCCTGTCGGCGGGCCGGGGCGCCGGCTGGCTGTGCGGCGGCCGGCGGCGTGAGCGGGGGATCCGTCCGGCCGGGTGGGCCGCGACGGTGGCGACGGAAGGTGGCGGCGTGGACCTGACGGACTCGCAGACGGCGGTGACCGTGGTGGCCGCGCTGGCCATCCTGGCCGGGTTGGCGGGCGTGGTGGTGCCCGGCCTGCCGGCGCTGCCACTGTGCTGGGGCGGCGTGCTGCTCTGGGCGATCTTCGGCGGCGCCGGCCCGGGCGGATGGGCGGTGTTCGCCGCCGCGACGCTGGTCGCCGCCGGCGGCACCGTGATCAAGTACGCGTGGCCCGGGCGGAACCTGAAACGCACCGGCGTGCCGACGTCCACGCTGCTCGCCGGCGGGGTGCTCGGAATCGTCGGGTTCTTCGTGGTGCCGATCGTCGGGCTGGTGCTCGGCTTCGTCGCCGGGGTCTGGGCGGCGGAACGGCTTCGGCTGGGCAGCAACCAGCTCGCCTGGCCGTCCACCGTGCAGGCCCTCAAGGCCGCCGGCCTGTCGATGCTGGTGGAGTTCCTCGCCGGCTTGATGATCGCAGCCCTCTGGACAACCGGCCTCCTCCTGACCTGACCCCTCCTTTCACCCCGGTTGATCAAGAGGTTCGCGTCATATCCCGGGTCGCGCCTGACGCAGACCTCTTGATCACGAGGGGAAAGGGAGGGAAAGAGAGAGGGGAGGGCGGGCGCGGGGCACTTTTGGGTACGGCTGATGCCGTAGGTGAGAGAGAGGTGTGCCCCGCGCCGCCGCGGTGCCGGGCGTCCGAGTGCCCGGCGGGGGCCCGTCGCGAACGGGCCTGGTCACGAGGTCAAGGATGCCGTCCGGGCTGGCCGGGCGGCAACGCAATTAGCCGAGCCGGCGGTGAGATTCCCACCGACTACGTATTGACCGTCTTGATCGACGGGACGACACTTTGCCCACTCGCACGCGGAACCACCTCAGGGAGGTGTGCAGTGGCAACGACCCCCGTGCCAACCGCCGAGCAACCGATGGACGACGACGCCCGACGGCTCGCCGAACTCGGCTACAAACAGGAGCTGCGCCGCAAGTGGAGTGGCTTCTCCAACTTCGCCATCTCTTTCTCGATCATCTCGATCCTGGCCGGCTGCTTCACCACGTTCGGCCAGGCGTGGAACAACGGCGGTCCGGTCGCCATCTCCTGGGGCTGGCCGCTGATCTCGCTCTTCATCCTGATCATCGGCTTCTGCATGGCGGAGCTGGTGTCGGCGTACCCGACCGCCGGCGGGATCTACTGGTGGGCGGCGACCATGGGCCGCCCGGTGCACGGCTGGTTCACCGGCTGGTTGAACCTGATCGGCCTGGTGGCGGTCACCGCCTCGGTCGACTACGGCTGCGCCACGTTCCTCAACCTCACCCTGTCGGCGCTGTTCGACGGTTGGGCGGGCACGCTGCGTCAGGCGTTCGTCCTCTTCGTGATCATCCTGGTGCTGCACGGGCTGATCAACGTCTTCGGGCACCGGATCATCGACGTCCTGCAGAACGTCTCGGTCTGGTGGCACGTGGCCGGGGCGGCCGTCGTGGTGGCCATCCTGGTCCTCGTCCCGGACAACCACCAGAGCTTCCAGTTCGTGTTCACCGAGCGGTTCAACAACTCCGGCTTCGGTGACGGGGACACCGGCGGGCTGATCTTCTGGTTCTACGTGTTGCCGCTGGGCTTCCTGCTCACCCAGTACACGATCACCGGCTTCGACGCCTGCGCGCACGTCTCCGAGGAGACCCGGGGCGCGTCGCAGGCCGCCGCGCGAGGGCTCTGGCAGTCGATCTTCTACTCGGCGGTCGGTGGCTGGATCCTGCTGTTGGCGTTCCTCTTCGCCGCCACCGACGTCGAGGCGGTCAACGCCGCCGGCGGCTTCTCCGGCGCCATCTTCGAGTCGGCGCTGACCCCGGTCTTCTTCAAGATCGTCATCATCATCTCCACCATCGGGCAGTTCTTCTGCGGGATGAGCTGCGTGACCTCGATGAGCCGGATGGCGTACGCGTTCAGCCGCGACCGGGCGGTGCCCGGATGGCGACTCTGGTCCACGGTGGACCGCAACGGCACCCCGGCCAACGCGATCATCGGTGCCACCCTGGCCGGCCTGGTCCTCACCCTGCCGGCGCTCTACGAAAGCTCCGCCGGCATCCCGATCGCCTTCTACGCGGTCGTCTCCGTCGCGGTGCTCGGGCTCTACCTGTCCTTCCTCATCCCGATCGCACTACGGCTGCGCATGGGCGACCGGTTCGTCCCCGGCCCGTGGACGCTCGGGCGGAAGTACAAACTGCTCGGCTGGATCGCGGTCATCGAGATCACGGTCATCGCGGTCTACTTCGTGCTGCCGATCGTGCCCGCCGGTGTGCCCGGCAACGACGGGTTCACCTGGTCGGCGGTGAACTACGCGCCGCTGGCCGTGGGCGGGGTGCTGCTCGTGGTCGCCGTCTGGTGGTACGCCTCGGCTCGGAAGTGGTTCACCGGCCCGGTGCGTACCGTCGAGGACCGCTCGCCGGCGCCCGACCCGGCGCCGGTCGACGGGCCGGGCTGACCCGGACGTCCCGGTCCGCCGCGCGGCGGGCCGGGACGCGGTACGGCCCCGGCCCGCCGCCTCCGCACATCCGGGCGATCCCGTTTGCGGGGGTGACCGCAGCGGGCATTGACGATGATCCGCTCGACCGGTAGACCTTGGTGATGGAGGCCCGCGAATGAGGAAAGCTCCGCTCACGCTGGAACAACTGCGGGTCGCCGTCGCCGACGGTGAGATCGACACGGTGGTGCTGGCCCTCGTCGACATGCAGGGCCGCCTCCAGGGCAAACGCTTCCACGCTCCCTACTTCCTCGACCAGGTGGTGGCCAACGGCAGCGAGGGCTGCAACTACCTGCTCGCCGTGGACGTCGACATGAACACCGTCGACGGGTACGCGATGTCGAGCTGGGAGAGCGGCTACGGCGACTTCGCGATGGTGCCGGACTTCGGCACCCTGCGCCGGACGCCCTGGCAGCCCGGTTCCGCACTGCTGCTGGCCGACCTGGCCTGGCTGGACGGCTCCGGCGACGTGGTCGCCTCGCCCCGACAGATCCTGCGCCGCCAGTTGGACCGGCTGGCCGGGCACGGGCTGACCGCGTACGCGGGGACCGAGCTGGAGTTCGTGCTGTTCCGTGACTCGTACGAGGACGCCTGGCGCCGGGGGTACCGCGACCTCACCCCGGCCAACCAGTACAACGTGGACTACTCCCTGCTCGGCACCGCCCGGGTCGAGCCGCTGCTGCGCCGGATCCGCACCGAGATGGCCGGCGCGGGGCTGACCCCGGAGAGCGCCAAGGGTGAGTGCAACCTCGGCCAGCACGAGATCGCCTTCCGCTACGACGAGGCGGTGGCCTGCGCCGACCACCACGTGATCTACAAGAACGGAGCGAAGGAGATCGCCGCCCAGGAGGGCATGGCGATCACCTTCATGGCCAAGCCGAACGAGCGGGAGGGCAACTCCTGCCACATCCACTTCTCGCTGCGGGACCGCACCGGGGCCTCGGCGATGCTCGGCGACGGCCCGGCGCACCTGTCGTCGACCGGGCGGCGGGTGCTCGCGGGGCTGCTGGCCACCATGCGGGAGTTCAGCCTTCTCTTCGCCCCGAACATCAACTCCTACAAGCGGTACCAGCCGGGATCGTTCGCGCCGACCGCCCTGCGCTGGGGGGTGGACAACCGCACCTGCGCGCTGCGGGTGGTCGGGCACGGGCAGGGGATGCGGGTGGAGAACCGGGTGCCCGGCGCCGACGTCAACCCGTACCTGGCGATCGCCGGCCTGGTCGCCGGCGCGCTGCACGGCATCGACCGCGAACTGGAGCTGGGCGAGGAGTGCGCCGGCAACGCGTACGACGACCCGGAGGCCGAGCGGGTGCCCGGCACCCTGCGGGAGGCCCTGGCCCTCTGGGAGTCCTCTGCGGTGGCCCGGGAAGCCTTCGGCGACGAGGTTGTCGCCCACTACGCCAACCAGGCCCGGGTGGAGATCGCCACCTTCGACGCCGCCGTGACCGACTGGGAGCTGACCCGTGGCTTCGAACGGCTCTGACCCACCCCCATCCCCCGCGATCTTGCACTTTGGGTCGCTGGTGTGCGGTGAATCATGGCTTTTGTCGCGGCAGCAACCGCACGATCGCGCGGAAAAGGGGTGGGTGGGGGCGTGACTCTTGTTGTGGATCCGGCTTCCGGGGAGGGGTTTCGGGAGGTTGCCGGGGCGTCGGTGGCGGAGGTCGATGCCGCGATCTCGCGCGCGGCGACCGCGTTCGAGGCGTGGCGGGGGGTGGCACCGGGGGATCGGGCGCGGCTGTTGCGGCGGTTCGCCGCGATGGTGGACGCGCACCTGGACGAGCTGGCCGCACTGGAGGTCCGCAATTCCGGGCACACGATCGGCAACGCCCGCTGGGAGGCCGGCAACGTCCGGGACGTGCTCGACTACTACGCCGGAGCGCCGGAGCGGCTGACCGGCCGGCAGATCCCGGTGGCCGGCGGGCTGGACGTCACCTTCCACGAGCCGCTCGGTGTGGTCGGCGTGATCGTGCCGTGGAACTTCCCGATGCCGATCGCCGCCTGGGGGTTCGCTCCCGCTCTCGCCGCCGGCAACACGGTCGTGCTCAAGCCCGCCGAGCTGACCCCGCTCACCGCCCTGCGCCTCGCCGAGCTGGCCCGCGAGGCCGGCCTGCCCGAGGACGTGTTCGTCGTCGTCCCCGGCGAGGGCGCGGTGGTGGGCGAGCGGTTCGTCAGCCACCCTGCCGTCCGCAAGATCTGCTTCACCGGGTCGACCGAGGTCGGCACCCGGATCATGGCCGGCTGCGCCGCCCAGGTGAAGCGGCTCACCCTGGAGCTGGGCGGCAAGAGCGCGAACATCGTGTTCGCCGACGCCGATCTGGAACGCGCCGCCGCGACCGCGCCCGGCGCGGTCTTCGACAACGCCGGCCAGGACTGCTGCGCCCGCTCGCGGATCCTGGTCCAACGACCGGTGTACGACCGGTTCCTGGCACTGCTCGAACCCGCGGTGCGGGCGGTGCGGGTGGAACACCCGGCCCGGGACACCGCCGAGATGGGCCCACTGATCTCCGCCGGGCAGCGGGACCGCGTCGCCGACTACGTGGCCGACGCGCGGGTCGCGTTCACCGGCTCCTGCCCCGACGGCCCCGGCTTCTGGCACGCCCCGACCGTGCTGCTGGCCGAGTCGCCGGCCGACCGGCACTGGCGGGAGGAGATCTTCGGCCCGGTGGTCTCGGTGCTCCCGTTCGACGACGAGGCCGACGCGGTCCGGCTCGCCAACGACACCGAGTACGGCCTCTCCGGCTCGATCTGGACCCGGGACGTCGGCCGCGCGCTGCGCATGGCCCGTGCGGTCGACTCGGGCAACCTCAGCGTCAACTCGCACTCCTCGGTGCGCTACTGGACCCCGTTCGGCGGGATGAAGCGCTCCGGGCTGGGCCGGGAGCTCGGCCCGGACGCGTTGCACGCCTTCACCGACGTCAAGAACGTGTTCATCGCGACAGAGGAGTGACGCCTGTGCAGGGTCGGTTGCAGGACCGGGTGGCCGTGGTCACCGGAGCGGGCAGCGGCATCGGGTTGGCCACCGTCCGGCGGTTCGCCGCCGAGGGTGCCCGGGTGGTCTGCGTGGACATCGACGCGGCGGCCGGCGAGCGGGCCGCGCAGGAGTGCGGCGGCGAGTTCGTCGCCACCGACGTCGCCGACGAGGCGGCGGTGCGGGACCTGTTCGACGGGGTTGCCGACCGGCACGGCCGGGTCGACATCGCGTTCAACAACGCCGGCATCTCCCCGCCGGACGACGACTCCATCCTGGACACCGGCCTGGACGCCTGGGAGCGGGTGCTGCGGGTCAACACGACGAGCGTCTACCTCTGCTGCAAGTACGCGATCCCGCACATGCGCCGTCAGGGCAAGGGGTCGATCATCAACACCGCCTCGTTCGTGGCGCTGATGGGCGCGGCGACGTCGCAGATCGCGTACACCGCCAGCAAGGGCGGGGTGCTGGCGATGACCCGGGAGCTGGGTGTGCAGTTCGCCCGCGAGGGCATCCGGGTCAACGCGCTCTGTCCCGGCCCGGTGGCGACCCCGCTGCTGCTGGAACTCTTCGCCGCCGACCCGGAGCGGGCCGCCCGTCGTCTGGTGCACGTGCCGATGGGCCGGTTCGGGCAACCGGAGGAGATCGCCGCCGCGGTGGCGTTCCTGGCCAGCGACGACGCCTCCTTCATGACCGCGGCGCAGTTCGTGGTCGACGGCGGCATCACCGGCGCGTACGTCACCCCGCTGTGACCAGGCCGCTGATCGGGATCAGCGCGTACGTCGAGCCCGCCGACTGGGCGGCCTGGCGGGCCGTGCCGGCCGTGCTGGTGCCCGAGGCGTACGCGCGGGCGGTGCGCGCCGCCGGCGGTCGCGCGGTGGTGCTGCCGCCCGACGACGAGGACGGCGACGTGGTGGGGGTCCTCGACGGGTTGCTGCTGGCCGGCGGTGCCGATGTCGGCCCTGGCCGGTACGGCCAGCCGCCCGACCCGCGCACCGAGGACCGGCCGGACCGGGACGCTGGCGAGCTGACCCTGCTGGCCGCCGCGCTCGACGCCGATCTGCCGGTGCTGGGCGTCTGCCGGGGGATGCAGTTGCTCGCCGTCGCCTACGGCGGCACCCTGCACCAGCACCTGCCGGACGTGGTCGGTCACGAGGCGCACCGCCCGGCGCCCGGTGTCTACGGCGCGCACCCGGTGCGGTTCGCCCCGGGAAGCCTGGCCGCGACGGTGCTGGCCGGCGTCGACGAGGTCAACTCGTACCACCACCAGGCGGTTGCCGACCCCGGGCGGCTCAGGGTCACCGGCTGGGCGGCGGACGGGGTGATCGAGGCGGTCGAGGACCCGCGCCGGGCGTTCGTGCTGGGCGTGCAGTGGCATCCGGAGAACGAGGCGGACCCGCGGCCGATCGCCGCGCTGGTGCGGGCCGCCGGCCAGCGACCGTCGGGCACACCCGTGGCCGCGCGCAAGGATCACGAGGGTCGCGCGGGGCTCTCGACGACCTGACTCGCGGCCGCGCCCAGGTGTGACGTACGTCGCTTCACCGTGCCCGGATCGCGCCGATATTCTGCGCCTCGACGCACTGCCCAAGATCCGTCGGCGACCCGGCCGAGCAGCACTGTTGCGGTGACCGGGAACGGGCGCCGACTCCCTGCCCGCCGATCACTGTCGGGTGGCCGACGGGGTGCGGCGGGCTAAACAGCGTCGGGCGGGCGGCATGCGTTACGTTGCTCGTCCACCTGGGTACAAGTCCGAACACGGCGGGTGAAGATCAACGGCTGGGGGGCACGGCCGGAGCGGGAGGCTTTATGAGCTCGGCCCTGGGGGGCGCGGACGCGGGGCACGTCCTCGCGGACGACAGCGAAATCCCCCCGCTGCTGACGGCAGCCTTCGCGGCCGGCGGCGAACTGGGCGAGCGGCTGAGCGGCCTCGACTGGTCCGCCGTCCCGCTGGGCGCGCCCGCTCGCTGGCCGGTGGCGCTCTCCAGCGCGGTCGGCATGATGCTCGCCTCCAGCGCGCAGATCGTTCTGTTCTGGGGCGACGACCAGCTCACCTTCTACAACGACGCCTACCGGCCGACGATCGGCAGCAAGCACCCGGACGTGCTGGGTCAACCGGCCCGGCTGCACTGGGCGGAGACATGGGAGGTGCTCGGCCCGCTTCTGGACGGGGTCCGGCGCACCGGGCAGTCCTACCGCGGCGAAGATCACCCCTTTCTGTTGGACCGGCACGGCTTCGTCGAACAGACCTACTTCGACGTCTCGTACGACCCGATCCGGGGCGCGGACGGCTCCGTCCACGGCGTCTACTGCATCGTCAACGAGACCACCGGGCGGGTGCTCGGTGAGCGCAGGCTGCGGGCGCTGGCCGAGTTGGGTAGCGAGTTGGCCGACGTGGGCAGCGCCGCCGAGCTGGGCCGGACCGCCGCCGAGGTGCTGAGCCGGCACCGGGCGGACGTGCCGTTCGCGCTGATCTACCTTGCCGACGACGAGGGCCGGTTCAGCCTGGCCGGCTCCGAGGGCACCGGATCGGCCGCCATCGAGATCGCCCCCGAGGTGCTGGCCCGGGTGGCCGACAGCGGCACGCCCGCCACGGTCGACGTGGCAGGGCTGCTCGACCCGCCGCCGGCCGACGCCGCCGGCCAGGCCCTCCTGCTGCCCATCACGGCCACCAACGAGCCGGTCGGCGTTCTGGTGGCCGGCGTGTCCCGCCGGCTGGCCCTCAGCGACGAGTACCGCAACTTCCTCGACCTCGTGGCCGCCCAGATCTCCCGCGCGGTGGGCGTGCAGCGGGCGTACGAGCAGGAGCGGGCCCGGGCTGCGGCACTGGCCGCGTTGGACCGGGCCAAGACCGACTTCTTCGCCAACGTCAGCCACGAGTTCCGTACCCCGTTGACCCTGGTGCTCGGTCCCCTGGAGGATCTGCTGGCCGACTCGGCGCTGCCCGCCGGCTACACCGATCGGCTCACGATGATGCACCGCAACGCGCTGCGTCTGCTCAAGCTGGTCAACACGGTCCTGGACTTCTCCCGGCTGGAGTCCGGCCGCCTGGCCGCGAGCTATCAGCCCACCGACCTGTCCGGCTACACCGCCCGGCTGGCCAGCACCTTCCGCTCGGCCACCGACCGGGCCGGGTTGCGACTGGTGGTGGACTGCCCGCCACTGCCGGCGCCCGTCTTCGTCGACCGGGACATGTGGGAAAAGGTCGTCCTCAACCTGATGTCGAACGCGGTGAAGTTCACCTTCGACGGCGAGATCCGGGTCCGGGTCGGGGTCGTCGACGGCGCCGCCCGGTTGGAGGTGACGGACACCGGCGTGGGGATCGTGCCGGCCGAGTTGCCGCACGTCTTCGAGCGGTTCCACCGCGTGCCGGGGGTGCGTTCCCGGACCCACGAGGGCACCGGGATCGGCCTGGCGCTGGTCCGGGAGCTGGTGGAGATGCACGGCGGCGAGGTCGGCGTGACCAGCCAGGTCGACGGGGGTAGCACGTTCACGGTGACCCTCCCGTTCGGATCGGCGCACCTGCCCGCGGACCGGGTGGCACCGTTCGGCCCGCAGCCGACGGGTGAGCCGGGACAGGCCCGGCTCTACGTCGCGGAGACCGCGCTGTGGGCCGACGGCGAGCTGCCGGAGGTCGCCGGCCAGGCGGCGGGCGCCGCTGCGGCCGGTCGGATCCTCGTCGTCGACGACAACGCGGACCTGCGCGAGCACGTCACCCGGTTGCTCTCCCCGACCTGGGAGGTGGTCACCGCGAGCGACGGGCTGGCGGCCCTGCCACTGGCCCGTGAGGGCGGGTTCGATCTGGTGCTCACCGACGTGATGATGCCCCGGCTGGACGGCTTCGGGCTGGTCGGCGCGCTGCGGGCGGACCCGCGCACCCGGCACGTGCCGATCGTGCTGCTCTCCGCCCGGGCCGGCTCCGCGGAGGCGGTCGCCGGTCTCTCCGCCGGCGCTGACGACTACCTGACCAAGCCGTTCTCCAGCCAGGAGCTGGTGGCCCGGGTCCGGGCCAACGTCGAGCTGGGCCAGCTGCGGGGTCAGATCATCCGCCGGCTCCGCGCGCTGGCCGACGCGGCGGTGGCGGTGAACACCGCCCGGTCCACCGCCGACGTGCTCCAGGTCGCCGCCCGGCACGCACTCAGCCTCGCCGAAGCCGCCCGGGTGGTGGTCGCCGCGACCGGGGCCCGAGCCGAGGCGGACGACGGCGGCACCAGCGCCACCGATCCGTCCTTCGTGGCCGAGCTGACCGGCACCACCGGCGAGCGGCTCGGGGAGTTGCGGGTCTGGCGGTCGACCCGCGACGACGCGCAGGCCGACGAGGCCGCGCTGACCCAACTGGCCAGGCTGGTGGGGGTACGGCTGGAGAACGCCCAGCTCTACGAGGCCGAACACCGCATCGCCACCACGTTGCAGCACAGCCTGCTGCCCCAGTCGTTGCCCCAGCTGCCCGGCGCGGTGGTGGCCAGCCGGTACCTGCCGGGCACCGCCGACGTCGAGGTCGGCGGCGACTGGTACGACGTCATCGCCCTGGAGGGCGAGGAGCTGGTGCTGGTCATCGGCGACGTGGTCGGCAAGGGCGTCCAGGCCGCCGCCGCGATGGGGCAGCTCCGCAACGGGCTGCGCGCGTACCTGCTGGAAGGCTTCGACCCGGGTGAGTCACTGACCCGGCTCAACCGGCTGGTCGGGTCCACCGACCGCCGCTCCTTCGCGACCGTGTTCTGCCTGGTGTTCAACCCCCGTACCGGGCGGTTGCGGTACGCCAGCGCCGGCCACCCGTCCCCGCTGCTGATCAGGGGAGGTCACGTGGCGTTCCTGCACGACCGGGCACTCGGCCCGCCGGTCGGCGCCATCCCCGACGCGACGTACCAGGCGGTCGAGGGGGAACTGCCCGCCGGCAGCCGGCTGCTGCTCTACACCGACGGCCTGATCGAGGACCGGCAGCTCGACATGGACGCCGCGCTGGCCCAGCTGCGGGCTGACGCGGCCACCCCCGGCGAGCACGTGGCGGACCTGGTCGACGCGGTCGTCGAACGGGTCGCCGGTCGCCCGCGTCGCGACGACGTGGCGGTGCTCGCCCTGGAGGCGGCCGAGCTGAACCGGTTCGCGTTGCGGCTGCCCGCGGACCCGACCCGGTTGAGCGTGCTGCGCAAGCGCCTGGAGGACTTCCTGGTCGCGCACGGGGTAGGCGAGACGGACCTGTTCGACCTGACCGTGGCGGTCTCCGAGGCCGCCGCGAACGCCATCGAGCACCCGATCCATCCCGCCGAGCCGGTGATCAGCGTGCAGGTGGCGATCGAGAACCGGACGGTGACCGCCACGGTGCGCGACAGCGGGCGGTGGCGGGAGTCGACCGGCGCCGGGTTCCGGGGGCGTGGGCTGACCCTGATCAAGGCGCTGGGTGACCTGACGGTACGGCGTACCGACGAGGGCACCGAGGTGACACTGCGCCGGCAGTTGCACGACTGACCGCCCGTCCGACGGCGGCCGGCACGGCCACGACCGGCCGCGCGGGTCGCGGGCGGCTCAGGGCGGGCTCAGCCAGCTCTGCTCGCCCAGGCCGGAGATGTCCAGCACCCGGCGGACCTGCCGGGACGGCAGCACGGTCAGCGTGCCGGAGAACTGCTGGGCGAGCCGGACCAGGGCGTGAATGGCGGCCGAATCGAAGAAGGTGACCGCGGTCAGGTCGAGCGTGATCCGCTCGGAGGGCTCCCGCAGGGCCGTTTGGAGCATGGTGTCAGCGGTGGCCATGTCGACCTCACCGGCGACAACCACCTGGAGGTGATCACCGTCGATCTCCGCGCTGGCGGAGAAGACGGGTGGTGCTCCCCCTTGATCCACGCAGACACCATGGCACAGCCGACCTGGCACGGCAACAACCGGTCCCGAGCGGCCGTGGCGCGGGTCACCAGCCGGCCCGGCGATAGGCTTGCGGCATGACCGTCCGTCCGCCGCTGACCCCAGGCACGCTCTCCCCGATGCGACCGGTGCCCACCCACATTCCCCGACCGGAGTACGTGGGCAAGAAGCGCCCCCAGGAGTGGCGTGGCTCGCACGTGCAGACGCCGGAGACCATCGAGAAGATGCGGATCGCCAGCCGGTTGGCCGCCCAGGCCACCCAGCTCGCCGGCGAGCACTGCAAGCCCGGCGTGACCACCGACGAGATCGACCGGGTGGTGCACGAGTTCCTCTGCGACCACGACGCGTACCCGTCGACGCTGGGCTACAAGGGTTTCCCCAAGTCGTGCTGCACCAGCCTCAACGAGGTCATCTGCCACGGCATCCCCGACTCCACGGTCCTCAAGGACGGCGACATCATCAACGTCGACGTCACCGCGTACATCGGTGGGGTGCACGGCGACACCGACGCCACCTTCTGCGTCGGTGAGGTCAGCGAGGAGGCCCGCCTGTTGGTCGAGCGGACCCACGAGGCGATGATGCGCGGCATCCGCGCCGTCGCCCCGGGCCGCCAGATCAACGTCGTGGGCCGGGTCATCGAGTCGTACGCCAAGCGGTTCGGCTACGGCGTCGTGCGTGACTTCACCGGCCACGGCATCGGCGAGAC
The DNA here is from genome assembly GCF_052601155.1 of Micromonospora yongxingensis. Taxonomy (NCBI): domain Bacteria; kingdom Bacillati; phylum Actinomycetota; class Actinomycetes; order Micromonosporales; family Micromonosporaceae; genus Micromonospora; species Micromonospora yongxingensis. Next base: position 487,027 of record NZ_JBQXEO010000002.1, on the reverse strand, counting down.
GTTCCACAGCGGGCTGTACGTGCCGCACTACGACAGCCCGCGCCCCACGGACCTGATGGAGCCGGGGATGACGTTCACCATCGAGCCGATGATCACGCTCGGCACCTACCAGTACGACATGTGGGACGACGGGTGGACCGTCGTCACCAAGGACCGGAAGTGGACCGCCCAGTTCGAGCACACCATCGTGGTGACCGACGACGGCCACGAGATCCTCACCCTGCCGTGACCGACACCCCTGCCGCCCTGCGCGAGGCGCACCACGCGGACGTCTCCGGCGGCTGGCTGCGCCCGGCCGTCTTCGGCGCGATGGACGGGCTGGTCACCAACATCGCCCTGATCGCCGGGGTCGGCGGCGGTGGTGTCTCACCGCGCAGCATCGTGCTGACCGGCAGCGCCGGTCTGGTGGCCGGAGCGATCTCCATGGGGCTCGGCGAGTACACCAGCGTGCGCTCGGCCAACGAGCAGGTCGCCGCCGAGGTGGCCAAGGAGCGGCGCGAACTGGAGCGGCACCCCGAGGCCGAGGCCCGCGAGCTGGCCGACGCGTGGGTCGCCCGCGGCCTCTCCCGGGACCTGGCGACCCAGGTCGCGGAGGCCGTACGGCGTGACCCGGAGGAGGCGCTGCGGGTGCACGTCCGCGAGGAGTTGGGCGTCGACCCCGACGACCAGCCCAGCCCGTGGGCGGCGGCGATCTCCTCGTTCCTGTTCTTCTCGGTGGGGGCGCTGGTCCCGCTGCTCACGTACCTGTTCGGCGCCACCGCGCTGTGGCCGGCGCTCGCCGTCGGCGGCCTCGGGCTGTTCGCCGCCGGCGCTGTCGTGGCCCGATTCACCAACCGACCCTGGTGGACCAGCGGGCTGCGCCAACTGCTGCTCGGAGCCGCCGCCGCCGGTGCCACCTACCTGGTCGGCACCCTGATCGGCGTGCACGGCGGGCTGTGACGACGGTCAGCCGGTGAGCAGCTCGTCGACCGTGCCGTCCACCGGGCGGCCCCGGGCGGCGAGTTCCTCGGCCTGCCGGGTGAGCACCAGCCCCACCTCGGTCATGTCCGCACCGGCCAGACCGGTGCGGCGCACCGCGTCCCCCGGGTCCCGGAAGTAGGTGCGGCTCAGCAGCCCGGTCACCGTGGCCGCCGCCAACCGCGCCTCGCCGAGCATCAGCAGCGCCTGGTCGGTCTCGTACCACTCGGCCAGCCGGGCGGCCCGCGCGTGCGCCGCGCTGCCCCGGTACCAGGCCTGCCGCGCCGCGGTGCTGAACTCCGCCGGCCGCGCCCGGGCCAGCCGGCCGAGGTGCTCGTCCCGCAGCGTCCGCAGCCAGCCGGTCGGGTCGTGCAGAGCCCGGGTGGTGACGTACCGGTCGGCGGTCAACGGCCAGAGCGGCGAAAGAACCCGGGCCTGCCCGAGGTAGTCCTCGGCGGCGGCCACGGTCAGGTCGACCAGCACCCCGTCCACCCGCCGGGTGGCCGGCGGCGGGCCGGTGCCCGGTCGGTAGGTGACCACCAGCATCCCCACCTCGCCGTCCCCGCCGCCGTCGTCGTCGCCGTGCGCCAGCGGGCCGTGCACCGCGACCGCGAACACGTCGGCGGGGAACCGCCGCCGGGCCGCCTCGGCGACCCGTTCCGCCACCGTCCACCGTCGATCGTCGAAGCCCCGGTCGACGTCGGCCGGCTCACTCCTCGCGCTCACCGGCCCGCCCTTTCGTTCGCGACTGCGGGGCTCGCAACACCGGCTTACTCCTCGCGCTCACGGGACCGCTTCGTGACTCAGCGTCAGACTAGCCAGCCGGTGGCGGGCTGTCCGGTGCGCCGCGCCCGGTCGGCACGAGCCGGAAGATGGGGATGTCCCGACCGCCGGCCCGCTGCACGTACGTGCGGTACGCCGGCCACTCGGTGACCAGGAGCGCCCACAGCCGGTCCCGTTCGACGCCGGTGGCCCGGTCGGCGCGCACCGGAACCCGCCGACCCTTGATGTCCACCTCGGCGGTCGGCTCGGCGAGCAGGTTCATCGCCCAGCCGGGTTGCTGGGTCTGCCCCCAGTTGGAGCCGATCACCACGTACGCGTCGCCGTCCGGCACGTAGAGCAGGGGATTGCTGCGTGGTCTGCCGGAGCGGCGGCCGGTGGTGGTGATCACCAGGGACGGGATCAGACCCAGCGCCACCACCCGGCCCCGGGTGAGCCGGCCGACCATCCGGTCGGCGGGGACCAGCAGGCGGGCGGCGGCGCCGAACCAGCGGTGGTGGCCGACTCGGCGGGTGAGGGTTCCCAGCACTGACACGCGCTCAGTCTGCCGGCTGCCGCCCCCCGACGGCACCCCCCGGCGGCCCGGTTCGGTGCCTGGGCGGCGGATCAGTCCAGTCGCCGCTCGATCGGCAGCCGGGCGCGGGTGAACAGGCCCGCGCCGAGCATCGCCACCATCGGGACCAGCACGAGGACGCCGAGCACCGGCCACGGCATCAGGAAGGGATACGGCTCGCTGAGGGGCCAGCTGGTGGCGTACCGGCGGTTGACGGAGAACAGCACGATCGCGGCGGTGCCCAGCCCGGCCACGATGCCGAGCACCGAGCCGAGACCGGCGATGACCCCCGCCTGGCAGATCGCCAGCAGCCGACGTACCGCCGGGGCCGCGCCGACGGCCGCGAGGGTGGACAGCTCGGCGCGCCCCTCGGCGGCGGCGAGAGCGGTGGCGATCCCGGCCGAACCCACCGTGATCAGGCCGGCCGCCGCGGCGAGCAACAGCAGCAGCGGTGAGACGTCGCGGGGGGCGGCGCCCTGCTCCACGATCACCGACAACGGCCCGGCGGACCGCAGCGCGGTGGTGAACCGCTCCTGCCGGTCCTGGTCCGGCGGCGCCGGGGTGCCGATCACCCAGCCGGTCGTCGACCAGCGCAGGCCGAGCTGTCGGGCGGCGGAGGGGGACAGCAGCATGCGGGGCTGCCCGATCGCCGCGGGCAGCGCGTACCCGGGCAGTTCGCCGACGGTGTCCGGCTGGTCGGGGCCGGCCTCCACCCGGCTCACCTGCACGGACACCAGGCCGTCGCGCAGGTAGCGCGGGTCGGTCACCACCACGCCCCCGGCGCGCAGCACCGCGGTGGCCTCGGCGGTCACCGCCGGGTCCGCGCCGGTGAGGATCGGCAGGGCGCTGCCGTCGTCCACCAGCGTCTCGACGTAGCCGCCGTAGTGGTCCGTGTCGTGCAGCCGGCAGCGCGGGTCGGCCCGGGCCTGCCGGCGCTCCGCTGCCGGGAGGTCGTCCCCCGGCAGCCAGGGGCAGGCCCGCTCCGGTGGCAACCCGGGCGCGACGTAGCAGTAGCCGGCCGAGTCGCCCTCCGGTGCGCACGTCACCGCCTGCACCGCGGCCACCGGACCGGCACCGAGCTGCGCCCGAGCCGCGGCGGTGACCTCGGCCAGCGTGGGTCGGGGCAGCGGTGTCGGGGCGACCGGGTTGACCAGCACGTGCCCCGTCGGCAGCACCGGCTGGTAGGCGCGCGCGTCGCGGGCACCGTCGCTGGCCAGGTATCCGCCGAGCGCGACGCTGCTGGCCACCGCCGCCATCACGGCGCAGATCGCCGGTGCGGCGGCCGCCCGGTTGCGGCTGGCGTCGCGCAGCGCGATCCGGGGCGCCAGCGGCAGCACCCGGCCGAGTCGGGCGAGCGCGCCGATCAGCGTGGGGGTGCAGCAGACCAGGCCCAGTTCGCCGAGGATCAGACCGGTCAGAATCACCGCCGGTGAGGTCCGGGTCGCCCCGAAGGCCGCGAGTGCCGCCCCGCCGGCCACCAGAGCCAGCCCCAGGGCCAGCCACCGGCCTCGGGGCGGGGGTGGGGTGCGTCGCCCGGCGAGTCCGGCGAGGACGTCCTGCCGGGCGGCCGTCCACGCCGGTGCGAGCGCGGCGAGCACCCCGGTCAGCACCGCGACCCCACCGAGCAGCAGCAGCGCCGACGGCCAGCAGCGGTACCCGCCGAAGCGGGCGCCGAAGACGTACTGCTCCACCAGTGGACGGCTGGCGAACGCCGCGCCGACGCCGAGAACCAGCCCGGCGGCGGCACCCAGCACACCCAGTACCACGCCGTCGGCGAGCACGACCCGACGCAGCTGGGCGGCGTCGCCGCCGGCGACCGCGACCAGCGCCAGGTCCCGCCGCCGCCGGCGGACGCCGACCGCGAAGGCCGGCCCGACGAGCAGCACCACCTCCAGCAGCCCGAGGCCGGCGATCAGTACGCCGGTGCTCAGGTCCGTGGTGTCGCCCGGTCGGATGGACCCGAACCACGTCCGGGACGATCGCGCCGTCGGCGTCGTCGGGTGGCGCGGGGTGACCACCACGCCGTGCTCGTTGAGCCGGGACACCAGTGCGGCGTCGACGGTGCCGCGCACGTCGACCAGCCAGCTGCTCTCCAGCGGTGCATCGTTTCGTGGCACGGCGCCCGGGTGCAGCGCCACCACCGGGCCGAGGTCGTCGGGAAACTCGACCAACCCGACCACGGTGTACGCCCGCGTCCGGTCGGCGGTGACCAGGGCGTCACCCAGGCGCAGGTCGAGGCGCCGCGACGCATCCGGACTCACGGCGACCTCGCCGGGCTGCCGGGGCGCCCGCCCGGCCTGGAAACGCACCAACCCGCGGGCCAACGGGTCGGTGAGGTCCAGCACCCGTCCTTCGACGTTCTCGTCGCGCTCCGGGCCTCGGACCGTCAGGGGGAGCCGCGCGCGTATCTCGGTGACGCGGCTGCCCGGGCCGAGCAGCGTGGTCAGCTCGGCGGCGGTGGTCACGCGGCCGGTCGCCGGGTGGTCGCTGTCGCGGGAGTACCAGGAGTCGCCCCACCCGTCCTGTCCGACCGGGGTGTCGGCGAGCCACCGCAACTCCGCGTCGGCGACGCCGAGCTGGCGGTCGACCCGCTCCTGCGGGGTCAGCTCGGCCATGTCGTAGCTCGCGGCCAGGAAGGCCAGCACCAGCACCGGCAGGGCGATCATGGCCAGCACCAGGGCGGTCCGCTTGCGGGACCGTCGCGACTCCCGCCGGGCGATCCGCAGCGCCGCCCGCCAGGAGCCGGTCAGCTCGGCCCACCGCCTCCGGCCCGGGGGTACGGGCGGCGGGACCGCCGGGACGTCGGTGCGCCCGATGGCACGCGACACCCGGCGGATGGTCACCGGTCGCTTCCGGACAGCAGTTGCTCGACGCTGCCCAGCGGTGCCGTCGTGTCGACCAGCACTCCGTCGCGCAGGAACACCACCCGGTCGGCCCAGCCGGCATGCCGCGCCTCGTGGGTGACCAGGACGCCGGCGGCTCCCGCGTCGACCCGGCGGCGCAGCAGATGCAGTACGGCCTCGCCGGTCTGCGAGTCCAACGCCCCGGTCGGCTCGTCGGCGAGCACCAGCCGCCGATCGCCGACCAGCGCGCGGGCGATGGCCACCCGCTGCTGCTGCCCGCCGGAGAGCTGGTCGGGGAAGCGGTCACCCAGCGCCGGCAGACCCACCTCGGCCAGCGCGGCCAGGGCCGCCGAGCGGGCCCGCCGGCCGCCGGCGCCGTCGAGCTCCAGCGGGAGTGCGACGTTCTCCACCGCGCTCAGGCTGCCCAACAGGTTGAGCTGCTGGAAGATGTAGCCGATCCGTCGGCGGCGCAGCTGGGCCAGCCCTCGGCGGTCCAGCGCCCCCAACGGCTGCCCCTCGACCCGGACCTCGCCCCGGGTCGGGCGGTCCAGCCCGCCGGCCAGGGCCAGCAGCGTCGACTTGCCGGAACCGGACGGACCCATCACGGCGACCAGCTCACCCGGCCGGACGACCAGGCTGACGCCGCGCAGCGCGTGCACCGCCGCCGGCCCGGCCCCGTGGGTGCGGTGGACGGCGCGAAGCTCCAGCACCGCGTCGTCCGTTCCGCTCACCGTCGCGCCTCCTCGTCGGCCCACCGCGCCGCGTCGGACGCGTCCGCGTCACCCGGCCTGGGTGCGGGCGGCGCGGGGACGCCGGGCTGGTGCCGGACCAGACTGGTCTCGCAGTGGTCCAGCCAGCGCACCTCCGCCTCGGCCTGGAAGACCATCGAGTCCAGTACGAGTCGCCAGGGCAGGTCCTCCGGCCGGTCGCTGCGGTACTTCAACCGGGTCAACTCCTGCAACGCCCGCATCGTCGCGCTGCGCTGCGCCTGGACCACCGAGCGGACGTCCACGCCGGGGGTGGTCAACGCCAGCGCCAACTTGATCGCCAGCTCGTCGCGGGGCCGGTCGGTGCGGCTGATCGGGGTGGCGAACCACAGTGCCAGGTCCGCCCGGCCGGCGTCGGTGATCTCGTACGGGCGTTGCCCGGCCTCGCTCTCCGGCAGCGGGCGCACCAGACCGTCCCGCTCCAGGCGGGAGAGCGTGGTGTAGACCTGCCCGATGTTCAGCGGCCAGGTCGAGCCCGTCGACTCCTCGAACGCGGCGCGCAGCTGGTAGCCGTACATCTGGCCGCGTTCGAGCAGGGCGAGCAACCCGTGACGGATGGACATGGCAACGGAGTATGCATACCTGGTATGGCGCTCCGCAACCGGAGCGCACCGGCTCAGGCCGGGCGGCCGGGAAACGCGACAGTTTGCGGTGTCAGCCCCGCCGTCTTCCGCCACCGGGTGGCGCGCACGGCGTACTCGACCAGGGCGGCCAGCGCCTGGTCCCGGTCGGCGCCGGTCGTGGACGCCAGCGCCGCCCGCCAGTGCGCGGCGGTGCGCTCCTCCACCTCGACGGCCAGCCGCAACGCGCTCGCCCGGTCGGTGACCGGGAACGGCAGCGCGTACCCGGCCCGGTCCGGCGGCACACTGCCTCCGCTGGTGCTGAGCTGCACCACCAGGGCGTCGCGCCGGCGCCGGTGCGCGGCCTCCGCCTGACGTGCGGCGTCCCGCGCCGCCCCGCTGAGCCGGACGCCGATCCGCCCGTAGGCGTAGATGGCCGCGTACTCGGCGGAGAGGGCGGCGGCGAGCGCCTCCCCGGCGGATGGCTGCCTCACTTGAGTGCCTCCTGGTGGGTCGCGCGGGCGGCGACGATCGACCCGAGCAGCTCCGCTCGTTCGGCCGGTGCCGCCGCGCAGGCGAGGGTCGCGGACTTCTGGCCGGTCTTCTCCAGCGTCCGGAGGGCGGCCAGCGCGGCGGCGGGGGTGGCGGCCGGGGCGGTGGTCGGAGTGGCGGCGGGTGGCGACGGCAACGCGACGCCGATCACCCGGGCCAGTTCGGTGGCGTGCGCGGTGTGTGCCTCGGCGATCGGGCCGAGCCGGTCGGCCAGTTCGGGGTGCGCCGTCGCGGCGGCCTGGTGTGCCGCGGCCAGCCCGAGCGACTCGTCCACCATCGGTCGCAGCGGGTCGGGTGGCGGCGACGGCTCGTCGTCACGGTCGAAAAGATCACAGCCGGTCAGCGGTGCCGCGGCGCCGCCGAGTGCCAGCAGTGTCCCGACGCGCAGGAGCTTTCGCCGGGTATGTCCGGATGCCTGGTCGCGCTGTGTCGTTCTGCCGATCCCCACCGGGCAAGTCAACACCATCTGCGCCGATCCAGGGGCCACCGGCGTCGGTGCGCCGCCCGGCCCGACAGCGGGCAGGCGCGTTACGCTCTGCGCAACCACCGGCGCGTCCGCTCCGGTGGCGCGCCGGCATGGCGGGACGACCGTCGCCGTCGACCAGGGAAAGGGTGCGGAGATGACGCAGCGTGGCCGTGCCACCAGGTCGACGGACCGACCCCGCAGTGGTGCGGGTCCCCGCGGCGGTGATCTCGCCGCGCGGCGTACCCGGTTGCGGGCCGTGATCGAACCCGTCGTCAACGGCGTGGGCTACGACCTGGAGGACCTGACGGTCTCCCGGGCCGGCCGCCGGCACGTGGTGCGGGTGATCGTGGACGCCGACGGCGGGATCGACCTGGACGCCGTGGCCGAGGTCTCCCGTGCGGTCTCGACCGCGCTGGACGCCGCGGAGGAGACCGGCGGCGACATCGTCGCCGGGGAGTACCAGTTGGAGGTCAGCTCGCCGGGCGTGGACCGGCCGCTCACCCTGCCCCGGCACTGGCGGCGCAACGTGGGCCGGCTGGTCAAGGTCACCGTGCGGGGCGCGGCCGTGCTGCCGGACCAGCGCGGGGAGCAGCCCACCGGCGACCGTCAGCTGACCGGCCGCGTGGTCGCCGCCGACGACGAGGGCATCCAGCTCGAGACCGACGACGGCCGGGCCTCCTGGGCGTACGCCCAGCTCGGCCCGGGACGGGTGCAGGTCGAGTTCACCCGGCTCGCCGAGCTGGGTGAGCCGGACGAGTTCGACGACGCGGACGACATTGACGATTCAGACGACATCGACGACGAAGATGATGTGGAGGACGAGGAGAGGTGAACATCGACCTCGCGGCGCTGCGCGCACTCGAGCGCGAGCGGGAGATCCCGTTCGACACGATTCTCGCGGCGATCGAGACCGCGTTGCTGACCGCCTACCGGCACACCGACGGTGCCGAGCCGCACGCCCGGGTGGAGATCGACCGCAAGTCGGGCGCCGCCCTGGTGTACGCGCAGGAGATGGACTCCGACGGCAGTCTGGTGCGGGAGTGGGACGACACTCCCCACGACTTCGGCCGGATCGCCGCCATGACCGCCAAGCAGGTGATCCTCCAGCGGCTGCGGGAGGCCACCGACGAGGTGCACTTCGGCGAGTACGTCGGCCGCGAGGGTGACCTGGTCACCGGCGTGGTGCAGGCGCACGAGACGCGGACCGAGAAGGGCATCGTCAGCGTCGACCTGGGCAAGCTGGAGGGCGTGCTGCCGCAGTCCGAGCAGGTGCCCGGCGAGCGGTACGTGCACGGCGAGCGGGTCCGCTGCGTGGTGGTGCACGTGGCCAAGGGCATGCGTGGTCCGCAGATCACCCTGTCCCGGTCGCACCCGGCGCTGGTGAAGAAGCTGTTCGCGCTGGAGGTGCCGGAGATCGCCGACGGCACGGTGGAGATCGGCGCGATCGCCCGTGAGGCAGGTCACCGCACCAAGATCGCCGTACGCTCCACGACCCCCGGGGTGAACGCCAAGGGCGCCTGCATCGGCCCGATGGGCCAGCGGGTGCGCGCCGTGATGAGCGAGCTGCACGGTGAGAAGATCGACATCATCGACTGGTCGGACGACCCGGCCACCTTCGTCGGCAACGCGCTGTCGCCGGCCAAGGCGCTGCGGGTCGAGGTGGTTGATCTCGCCACCCGGACCGCCCGGGTGACCGTTCCGGACTTCCAGCTTTCTCTCGCCATCGGTCGGGAGGGGCAGAATGCCCGCCTCGCGGCCCGCTTGACCGGTTGGCGGATCGACATCCGCTCCGACGCTGAGCAGACCAGCCCCGCCGCACGCGAGGCTGCTGATCACGTGCGGGAGCCGGGCGGCGCGATCTCGGGCAGCTAGGGGTAGACTTCCTCCAGTGGTACGACGCGCGCAGCCGGAGCGCACCTGTGTGGGTTGCCGGCAACGTGCGCCGGCCAGCGAATTGCTGCGGGTCGTAGCGATCAGGGACGAGGCTGGTCACAGCCTTATTCCTGATCCGTTCCGCAGGCTGCCGGGTCGGGGAGCGAACATGCACCCGGATCCGGCCTGCTTCGCGCTGGCAGTGCGGCGTCGCGCCTTCGGGCGTGCGTTGCGCATCACCGAGGTCCTCGACCACGGTGCGCTGGCGGAACACGTCGATGCGCCAACCACTACGTCCGGTCAGCCCGACCGGGCGAGGGTCGCTAGCAGGGTAGGACGACCGACATGAGCACACGATGAAGTCCCTGAAATGACCAGGCTTCAAGTGCACGAGTGAGGTCGCTGCGGGTGCTGCCCGCACGACCTCGGAGTGAGGAGTGCAGTGGCAGGCAAGGCCCGCGTACACGAGCTTGCAAAAGAGCTCGGGGTCGAGAGTAAGACCGTTCTCGCCAAGCTGAAGGAAATGGGCGAGTTCGTGAAGTCCGCGTCCAGCACCGTCGAGGCGCCCGTCGCCCGGCGGCTGCGTAACGCATTCGTCGCGTCCGCCGGTACTCCGGCGCCGGCCGCCCCGTCGGCGCCCGCGCCGGCACCGGCCTCGACCCCGACGCCGTCTCCGACCCCGGGCGCGCCCCGGGCCTCGGTCTCGGCCAAGCCGATGCCGCCGCGGCGGCCGTCGGCCCCGGCCCCGGGTCCGAAGCCCAAGGGTCCGGTTCCCGGTGCACCGCAGCCGTCGGCCCCGGTCGCCAAGCCGGCGAGTGCCCACGACATCGAGGTGGCGGCCGCGGAGGCGCGTGCCGCCGCGCTGAAGGCTGAGCAGGAGGCCGCGGTCAAGGCCGCGCAGGCCGCCCGCCAGCAGCAGCGGGACAACGTCCGCCGGGAGCCTCCGGCCGACGGTAACCGTCCCGGTCCCGGCCCTCGGCCGGGTCCCACGGCGATGCCGCCCCGTCCCGGTTCGCCGGCCGCTCGTCCGAGCACGCCGGCCCCGGGTCCTGGTGCCCGACCGGGCGGTCGCCCGCCGGCGCGCGGCGCCGGTAACAACCCGTTCGGCATCCAGGGTGGCCAGCAGCGGCCGCCGGCCGCGGGCGCGGGTGGCCCCCGGCCCAGCCCGGCGGGCATGCCGCCGCGGCCGAGCCCGAACTCCATGCCGCCGCGGCCCAGCCCGGCGTCCATGCCGAGCCAGCGTCCGGCTGCCGGTCGCCCCGGCCCCGGTGGTGCTGGTCGTCCCGGTGGCGGCGCAGGTCGTCCCGGTGGCGGCGGCGGCGGTGGTTTCCGTGGCGGTCCCGGCGGTGGCGCCGGTGGCGGCGGCGGTTACCGCGGTGGCCCCGGTGGCGGCGCGGGTGCCGGCGGTGGCGGTGGCTACCGTGGCGGTCCCGGCGGCGGCGGTGGTGCTCCCGGTGGCGGTTTCCGTCCGGGTGCTCCGTCCGGTGGCGGTGGTCGTCCGGGTGCCGGTGGTCGTGGCCGTGGCGGTGGCGCCGCGGGTGCCTTCGGGCGTCCGGGTGGCCGGCCGACGCGCGGTCGCAAGTCCAAGAAGCAGCGCAGACAGGAGTTCGACAACCTGTCGGCTCCGACCATGAGCTCGGGTGCTCCCCGGGGTCAGGGTCAGGTCGTCCGGCTCTCCCGTGGCGCCTCGCTGTCGGACTTCGCCGACAAGATCAACGCCAACCCGGGTTCGCTGGTCCAGGAGATGTTCAACCTGGGCGAGATGGTCACCGCGACCCAGTCCTGCTCGGACGACACCCTGCAGCTGCTGGGTGAGCACCTCGGCTTCGACATCCAGATCGTGAGCCCGGAGGACGAGGACCGCGAGCTGCTCGCGCAGTTCAACATCGACCTCGACGCGGAGGTGGCCGAGGAGCGTCTGGTCAGCCGTGCGCCGGTGGTGACCGTCATGGGTCACGTCGACCACGGTAAGACCAAGCTGCTCGACGCGATCCGCAAGGCGAACGTCGTGGCCGGCGAGGCGGGTGGCATCACCCAGCACATCGGTGCCTACCAGGTCCACGTCCCGCACGAGGGCGAGGACCGCGCGGTGACCTTCATCGACACCCCGGGTCACGAGGCGTTCACCGCCATGCGTGCTCGTGGTGCCCAGGTGACGGACATCGTGATCCTGGTGGTCGCGGCCGACGACGGCGTGATGCCGCAGACCATCGAGGCGTTGAACCACGCCAAGGCGGCCGACGTGCCGATCGTGGTCGCGGTCAACAAGGTCGACAAGCCGGAGGCCAACCCGGACAAGGTCCGCCAGCAGCTGACCGAGTACGGCCTGGTCGCCGAGGAGTACGGCGGCGAGACCATGTTCGTCAACGTGGCAGCCAAGCCGGGCATCGGCATCGAGGAGCTTCTCGAGGCTGTCCTGCTGACCGCCGACGCGTCGCTGGAGCTGACCGCTCCGATCGACGGGCCGGCGCAGGGTGTGGCCATCGAGGCGCACCTGGACAAGGGCCGCGGTGCGGTGGCGACGGTGCTGGTGCAGAAGGGCACCCTGCGGGCGGGCGACTCGATCGTCGCCGGCGGGGCCCACGGCCGGGTCCGGGCCATGCTCGACGAGAACGGCAACCAGGTCGCCGAGGCCGGGCCGGCGCGTCCGGTCATGGTCCTGGGTCTGACCGCGCCGCCCGGCGCGGGTGACACGTTCCTCGCCGCGGCGGACGACCGTACGGTGCGGCAGATCGCCGAGCAGCGCCAGGCACGGCGACGGGCGGCGGCATTCGCCAACTCCCGTGGTCGGGCCACCCTCGAGACGCTCATGGAGCAGCTCAAGGAGGGCGAGAAGACGTCGCTCAACCTCATCCTCAAGGGCGATGTCTCCGGTTCGGTGGAGGCCCTCGAGGACGCGCTGTTCAACCTCGACATCCCCGAGGAGGTCCAGCTCAAGGTCCTCGACCGGGGCGTCGGCGCGATCACCGAGAGCAACGTCATGCTCGCGAGCGCCTCGTCCGAGCCGGTCACGATCATCGGGTTCAACGTGCGGGCCTCGAACAAGGTCCGTGAGATGGCCGACCGCGAGGGCGTGGAGATCCGGTACTACACCGTCATCTACCAGGCCATCGAGGAGATCGAGGCTGCGCTCAAGGGCCTGCTCAAGCCGGAGTACGAGGAGGTCGAGCTGGGCAGCGCGGAGATCCGCGACGTCTTCCGCTCATCCAAGATCGGCAACATCTCCGGTTGTATCGTCCGGTCGGGTGTCATCCGGCGCAACGCGAAGGCGCGCCTGCTGCGGGACGGGACGGTCGTGGCGGACAACCTCACGATCACCTCGTTGAAGCGGTTCAAGGACGACGCCACGGAGGTCCGCGAGGGCTTCGAGTGTGGTCTGACCCTGGGTGGTTACAACAACGTCCAGGTCGGCGACGTCATCGAGACGTTCGAGATGCGGGAGAAGGTTCGCGCCTGATCCGGCAGTGACACGCTGATCAAGGGGTTTACGCCGACCGGCGTAAACCCCTTGATCATGCGGGGCGGGTTCCCGGTATCGTCCAGGGCGATGTTCACTGGAACCGCGGTCTTCGACCTGCTGCTGCCCGGCGACTCCCGGTCGCTCAAGGCCAAGAGATCATATGTACGGCCGATCGTGGCGGCGCTGCGCCGCTTCGAGGTGTCGGCCGCCGAGGTGGGAGCGCTCGACCTGCACGGGCGAGCGCAGATAGCGGTGGCCGTGGTGGCCGCCGAGGCGGCGCACGTCCGCGAGGTGCTGGACTCCTGCGAGCGCCTGGTGGCGGGTCGGCCCGAGGTCGAGCTGCTGTCGGTCGGGCGCCGGCTGTACGGCGGGGACGACGACTGACCGGGGTGCCGGCTGTGCCGAGGCCCCGGACGGGCCGCGAAGGTAGTGTTCGAGATGTTGGCCGGTCGGCTGGCGCCCCACGGGTCGCCGGGTCGGCCGGGAGCAGGACGCCGTGGAGGTGGCGAGATGTCTGATCCGGCCAAGGTACGCCGGCACGCGGAACGGGTGCGTGAGCTGGTCGCGTCGGTGGTGCGGAGCCAGATCAAGGACCCGCGGCTCGGCATGATCACCATCACCGACGCCCGGATCACCGCCGACCTGCGTGACGCGACGGTCTTCTACACGGTGCTCGGCGACGCGGCCGCCCAGGCGGGCACCGCGGCAGCGTTGGAGAGCGCCAAGGGCCTGCTGCGCAGCACGGTCGGCAAGGCGCTCGGGTTGCGGCACTCGCCGACCCTCACCTTCGTCCTGGACGACGTCCAGGACCAGGTCAAGCACATCGACGATCTGCTCGCCGCGGCCCGTAACGCCGACGCCGAGGTGCAGCGGCTCGCCGCCCAGGCGGAGTACGCGGGCGAGCCGCAGCCGTACCGCGTCGACGACGACGAGGCCGACGAGACCGACGAGGCCACCGACGCGGACGAGACCCCCCGGGGTGGGGAAGCGCGGTGACCGGCACCGCCGGCGCTGAACTCGACAGGACGGTCGGCGCCGGCCCCACCGGTGCGGACTGGGCCGCGGCCGAGGCGTTGCTCCGTGCGCTTCCGCCGACGGCCCGGGTGCTGCTGATCTGCCACGTCAACCCGGACGGCGACGCGCTGGGCAGCATGCTCGGCTTCGGTCTGGGCCTGCGTCAGTTCGGCGTACACCGGTTGCAGGCGACCTTTCCCGGGCCACCGGAGGTGCCCGAGCCGTTCCGTGGGCTTCCGGGGCTGGATCTGCTGGTCCCGGCGGGTGCCGCCGACGCCGATCCGGACCTGGTGATCTGCTTCGACGCGGCGAGTGAGTCGCGTCTCGGCGAGTTGGCGGGACGGTTGTCGTCGGCCGGTGCGGCGCTGGTGCTCGACCACCACGCCTCCAACGCCGGCTTCGGCACGGTCAACCTGATCGACCCGACCGCCGCGGCGACGTCGGTGGTGGCCGAGCACCTGCTGGCCCGGCTCGGCGTGACGCTGGATCCGGCCATCGCCGAGTGCCTGTACGTGGCGTTGACCACGGACACGGGCTCGTTCCGGTTCGAGGCGACGACCCCGGCGGTGCACCAGCTGGCCGCCCGGCTGCTGGCCACCGGCATCTCGCCCGGCGACATCTCCCGTCGGGTCTTCGACACCCGGCCCTTCGGCGCGGTCCGGCTCTTCGGCGAGGTGCTGGGTCGTGCCCGGCTGGAACCGGCCGCGGCCGACGGTCGAGGGCTGGTGTGGACCTTCGCCACCCTGGACGACCTCGCCCGGCACGACCAGCGGCCGTACGTGCTGGAGGCGCTGATCGACTCGGTGCGGTGCACCGCCGAGGCGGACGTGAGTTGCGTGCTGAAGGAGACCGTGCCCGGCCAGTGGGCCGTGTCGATGCGCAGCAAGGGCGCGGTCGACGTCAGCCGGGTGGCGGTCGTGCTGGGCGGCGGTGGCCACCGGTTCGCCGCCGGGTTCACTGGTCGGGGCACGGCCGAGCAGGTGGTCGAGGCGATCCGCGGCCAGCTCGACGCGGCATTGATCCATCCCGACGCCTGACCTCGGCGCGTCGACCCGCAGGAAGATCAGGGTCAACTCCGGGGAGTGTTGGTCTTCCCGCGTTCCGTGGGACCGGGAAGAATTGCGGGATGGAGCAGCCGCACGACCTCACCGTGGAGGCCCCCCGCACCTGGGACCGGCCTGCCGTCTCCGTGCCAGTCCTCGTCTGCCTGTCGCTCGTCGGTGGCCGGTTCGCGTCGTTCTCCACCGAAGCCAATCTTTACACCCTCGGCACCGGCGGCGTGCTGATCTGGCTCGGTCTCAGCAATCGGGTGGCTCGCCGCCCGGCGCCGCGCCGGTTGGGCGCGGGCGCGGCCTGGTGGGCACTGCCCGTGGTGGTCTTCGGGGTCTTCGAGGGCGTCACCTTCGTGCTCGCGGTGGGCGACGACTTCCCCACCTTCTCCCGGCTGGCTGATCCCCTGTTGGAGGACCAGCTCACCCGGTCGGCGGCCTGGTTCGCCTGGCTGGCCGCGTTCTGGGGGTTGGTGCGGCGATGATGCGGGCACTGGCGATCGGCGGTTTCGTCGCCGCGCTGGCACTGTTCGCCGTGGTCGAGTGGCTGGCACGGCGGGAGGGTTCCCGCATCCCCACGCTCGGTGAGGTCTGCGCGTACGTGATGCGCTACGAGGTGGGTCCCGTGCCGGTGGGCCGGATCGGTCTGTTCGGCTTCTGGTGGTGGCTGGGCTGGCACTTCCTGGCCCGCTGAGTCGGGTCCCGGGCTGTCCAGATGGCGGGAACCCTGAGCAGTATGTGGACCTGAACGATAACTTGGGAGACGGCCGGCACCGCGTTGCGGTGCAGGTCATGGGCGGTGGTGCCACACCTCGCGCCGCCTCCCTCCAGGGTCGGACCGACCCGGGCTCACGCTGCCCGACCGGCTGCTCCGGTAACCCCGGACCGCCGTGGGGCGCTCAGCACGACCGCCCGTGAGGGCCGCCGCGTGCCGGTGGCTCGCACCCTGGAAGGAGCGCCACCATGCCGAACAAGCCCAAGCCGGAGACCACCGCCGACGACGCCCGCGAGCAGGCCCGCCGCGCGCTGCAGACGTCGATGGACACCCGCCAGTGACCCGACCCGTCCGGCGGTGACGCCGCAGACGGCCCCCGTCGACCGCGTCACCGCCCGACCGGCCGTGGGCCACCGCGTCCACCCACCGATTCCACCCCGCCCGATGGGGCAGCGCCACCGGTAAGCGCTGACCATCCTTGCGATCCTTACCAGGCCCGTGACAGGATCGCCGGCGATGGACACCAGCACGCTGACCGCGTCCCCCCGCCGGATCGCCGGCCTCGCCCTGCCCGCGCTCGTGGTGCTCGCCGCCGAGCCGCTCTACGTGCTGGTCGACACGGCCGTGGTCGGTCACCTCGGCCGGGTGCCGCTCGCCGCGCTCGCCGTCGGCGGCACGGTCATGACACTCACCGCGTGGCTGGGCACCGTGGTCGCGTACGGCACCACCGGGCGGTCGGCCCGCCGCTTCGGCGCCGGCGACCGGGCGGCAGCGGTGGCCGAGGGCGTCCAGTCGTCCTGGCTCGCGTTCGGCGTCGGGCTGCTGGTCGCCATCGGCATGCAGATCGGCGGGGGAGCGCTGGCTCGTACCCTCGCCGGAGGTGGTGGCGAGGTGGCCGACGCCGCGGCGCAGTGGCTGCGGATCGCGGCGCTCGGCGCGCCCGGCCTGCTGCTCGCCGCCGCCGGCAACGGCTGGCTGCGCGGAGTGCAGGACACCCGCCGCCCGCTGGCCTTCGTGCTCGGCCCCAACCTGCTCTCCGCGGTGCTCTGCCCGCTGCTGGTCTATCCCCTCGGGCTCGGCCTGGTCGGTTCGGCGGTGGCCAACGTGGTCGCGCAGACGCTCTCCGGGGTGCTCTTCGCCGGGGCGCTGGTCGCCGAGCGCGTGTCGCTGCGACCCCGGCCCCGGCTGATCCGCCAGCAGTTGGTACTCAGCCGGGACCTGTTGATCCGCGGCCTGGCGTTCCAGGCCAGCTTCCTGTCCGCGACCGCGGTCGCCGCCCGCTTCGGCGCCGCCGCCGTCGGCGCCCACCAGATCGCCCTGCAACTGTGGTTCTTCACCGCGTTGGTGCTCGACGCGCTGGCCATCGCGGCGCAGTCCCTGGTGGGCGCCGCCCTCGGGGCCGGCGACGAGGAGGGCGCCCGGGCGCTGGCCCGCCGGATCGGCGTGCTCGGCGGCATCTGCGGCGTCGGCTTCGCGCTGGTCATCGCCGCCGGCACCGGCGTCGTGCCGTCGTGGTTCAGCTCCGATCCCGGGGTACGCGAGCAGGCCATGGTCGCCTGGCCCTGGTTCGTCGCCATGCAGCCGCTGGCCGGGGTGGTGTTCGCGCTCGACGGCGTGCTGATCGGCGCCGGCGACGTGCGTTACCTGCGCAACCTCACCATCGTGGCGGCACTCGGCGGCTTCCTGCCGGCCATCTGGCTGGCGTACGGACTCGACCTCGGGCTCGGCGGCATCTGGGCCGGGCTCACCCTGTTCGTGGTGATCCGTCTGGTCGCCCTGCTGCTGCGGCTGCGCACCGGCCGCTGGGCGGTGGTCGGCGCGACCCGCTGAGGGTCCTCTCCGACAGCCCCGGTGCGACGTGCCGACATCCGTCCCGCTCCCGCGCCGTCCGTCAGCCGAGCACGCCCAGACATCTGTCCGTCCGGGGCATCTGGCAGGCTTGGCCGACGTGAGCACCGATGGTCTGATCGTGGTCGACAAGCCCGGCGGCATGACGTCGCACGACGTGGTGGCGCGGATCCGCCGGCTGGCGAAGACCCGGCGGGTCGGGCACGGCGGCACTCTCGACCCGATGGCCACCGGTGTGCTGGTGATCGGCGTGGGCCGCGCCACCCGGCTGCTGACGTACGTGATCGGCGCCGGTAAGAGCTACACCGGCACCGTCCGGCTCGGTCAGGCCACCGTCACCGACGACGCCGAGGGCGACGTGATCGCCTCCACGCCGGCCGGCCTGGTCACCGACGACGCGATCCGCGCAGCGCTGGGGGCGCTGACCGGTGAGATCGACCAGGTGCCGAGCGCGGTCAGCGCCATCAAGATCGATGGGCAGCGGGCGTACAAGCGGGTGCGCGACGGGGAGAGCGTCGAGCTGCCGGCCCGGCGGGTCACCATCTCCCGGCTGGAGGTGCTGGCGATCCGCCGTACCGAGCCGGACGTGGTGGACGTGGACGTGGACGTCGCCTGCTCCTCCGGCACGTACATCCGGGCCATCGCCCGGGACACGGGCCTGGCGCTCGGCGTCGGCGGCCACCTGACCGCGCTGCGCCGGACCGCGGTGGGCGGCTTCACCCTCGCCGAGGCGGCCACCCTCGACGAGCTGGAGCAGCGCGCGCCGGACGTGGTCAACCTGCCACTGGACGCGGCGGCCGACCGGTTCTTCCCGCGCCGGGAGGCCACACCCGACGAGGCCCGGGTGCTGGCCCACGGCGGGCCGCTGGACCCGACGGGCCTCGCCGGGCCGTACGCCGTCTTCGGGCCGGCCGGTGGCCTGATCGCTATCGTCAGCGAGCGGGACGGCCGGGCCCGCGCGGAGATCGTGCTCGCCCCGGCCTGACGGCGGGGCGCAGGTGCGCCGGCAGCGGCCGGCGGTCGACGTCCGCCGGTCGGCGGGCCAGCAGGGAGGAGCGGCATGCAGCGGTGGCGGGGGTACGACGCGGCGCCCGGTGGGTGGGGACGCTCGGTCGTCACCATCGGCGTCTTCGACGGCGTGCACAAGGGGCACCAGGCGACCATCGGCCACGCCGTGGCCCGGGCCCGGGAGCTGGGCGTCCAGTCGGTGGTGGTCACCTTCGACCCGCACCCGGCCGAGGTGGTGCGCCCCGGTTCGCATCCGGCGGTGCTCACCGAGCAGGCCCGCAAGGCGGAGCTGATCGAGGCGCTCGGCGTGGACGTGCTCTGCGTGGTGCCGTTCACCCCCGAGTTCTCCCGGCTGCCCGCCGAGCAGTTCGTGCACGACATCCTGGTGGAGCACCTGCACGCGGCGCTCGTGGTGGTCGGCAGCAACTTCCGCTTCGGGCACCGGGCGGCCGGTGACGTGGCACTTCTGGAGCGGTTGGGCCGCACCTTCGGCTTCGGCGTGGAGGGTGGCCCGCTGGTCGCCGAGGACGGCACCGTCTTCTCCTCCACCTACATCCGCTCCTGCGTCGACGCGGGCGACGTGGGCGCGGCGGCGGCCGCACTGGGCCGCCCGCACCGTCTGGAGGGCGTGGTGGTCCGCGGCGACCAGCGCGGGCGGGAGCTGGGCTTCCCCACCGCCAACCTGCTCTGCCACCGGTACGCGGCGGTGCCCGCCGACGGGGTGTACGCGGCCCGCCTGGTCCGCCGCGGGCAGCGCGAGCCGCTGATGGCGGCGGTGTCGGTGGGCACCAACCCGACCTTCTCCGGCCGGGAGCGGCGGGTGGAGGCGTACGCGCTGGACTTCGACGGCGACCTCTACGGCGAGCGGCTGGCCCTGGACTTCGTGGCGCACCTGCGCGGACAGATCCGGTACGACTCGATCGAGCCGTTGATCGCCCAGATGGAACAGGACGTCGAGCGCACCCGGCACGCCCTGTCCTGATCGTCGGGAAGATCGACGCGGCCCCGGCCGAGGCCCTTGACCGGGTGCTACCGGCGAGTGCTGGTAGTCTTGCGGAGACGTCGGGTGACCGGCGTGGGGCCTCGCGTGCCTGCTCGACGCCGCGGGTGCGAGGTACCGGTCCGTTCCCGGTCCACCGGGACGACGGACACCTACTTGATCAACCCACCGAAACAGGGAGAACATGGCGCTCGACCAGGAAGCCAAGGCCACGATCCGCGCGGAGTACGCGACCGCCGAGGGCGACACCGGTTCGCCGGAGGTCCAGGTCGCGGTCCTCACCAAGCGGATCGCTGAGCTTACCGAGCACCTGAAGGTGCACAAGCACGACCACCACAGCCGCCGTGGGCTGCTGCTGCTGGTCGGCCGGCGCCGTCGGCTGCTCAACTACGTCCAGAAGAAGGACATTGCCCGCTACCGGTCGCTCATCGAGCGGCTCGGCCTGCGCCGGTGACGTGACGGGGGAGTGGCCGACCGGCCGCTCCCCCGATCCGCGTCCCACCTGAAGAACACGGGCCGCGCGACCACCCGACAGGGAGCCGGTCAGCGTACCGGTCTCCGGTAGTGGCCCCCGGGAATCCCGGCATCATGCCGGCCACCCGGGCGCTTCGATCGAAGACCGGCCGGCTGAGCAGTTCCCCGTGTCGTGGGGCCCACGACGCGAAGGAGCACGACAGCACATGACCGAGACCAAACTCGGCACCGAATCCCGTACCGCCGTGATCGACAACGGGTCCTTCGGCACCCGCGAGATCACCTTCTCCACCGGCCGGCTGGCTCGCCAGGCCGCCGGTTCCGTCATCGCCCAGCTGGGCGAGACGGTCGTTCTCTCCGCCACGACCGCCGGTAAGCACCCGAAGGAGCAGTTCGACTTCTTCCCGCTGACCGTCGACGTCGAGGAGCGGATGTACGCCGCGGGCCGGATCCCCGGCTCGTTCTTCCGCCGTGAGGGCCGGCCCAGCGAGGACGCGATCCTCACCTGCCGGCTGATCGACCGGCCGCTGCGCCCGTCGTTCGTCAAGGGCCTGCGCAACGAGGTCCAGGTCGTCGAGACCGTCCTCGCGCTCGACCCGCAGCACCCGTACGACGTCGTGGCGATCAACGCCGCCTCGATGTCGACCAAGCTGTCGGGCCTGCCGTTCTCCGGCCCGATCGGTGCGACCCGGGTCGCGCACATCGACGGCCAGTGGGTTGCCTTCCCGACCCTGGAGGAGCTGGCCCGGGCCACCTTCGACATGGTCGTGGCCGGCCGCACGCTGGACGACGGCGACGTCGCGATCATGATGGTCGAGGCCGAGGCCACGCCGAACGCCGTCGCCCTGATCTCGGCCGGCGCCACCGCGCCGACCGAGGAGATCGTGGCCAGCGGCCTGGAGGCCGCGAAGCCGGCGATCCGTGAGCTGTGCCGCGCGCAGAGCGAGCTGGCCGAGGTCGCCGCCAAGCCGGTCACCGAGTTCCCGGTCTTCCTGGACTACCAGGACGACGTGTACGACGCGGTCGCCGAGCTGGTTCGTGGCGAGGTCGCCGAGGCGATCACCATCGCCGGCAAGGCCGACCGCGAGGAGGCCCTGGACCGGGTCAAGGCCCGGGTCGCCGACGAGCTGTCCGGTCGGTTCGAGGGCCGGGAGAAGGAGCTCAGCGCCGCCTTCCGGTCGCTGACCAAGTCCGAGGTGCGCAACCGCGTACTGCGGGAGCAGGTCCGCATGGACGGTCGTGGCCCGCGGGACATCCGCCCGCTGACCGCCGAGGTCGGCGTGCTGCCGCGCGTGCACGGTTCGGCGCTGTTCGAGCGGGGCGAGACCCAGATCCTGGGTGTGACCACGCTGAACATGCTCCGCATGGAGCAGATGGTGGACACGCTGTCCCCCGAGAACCGCAAGCGCTACATGCACAACTACAACTTCCCGCCGTACTCGACCGGTGAGACCGGCCGGGTCGGCTCGCCGAAGCGGCGCGAGATCGGCCACGGCGCTCTCGCCGAGCGGGCACTGATCCCGGTGCTGCCGTCGCGCGAGGAGTTCCCGTACGCCATCCGGCAGGTCTCCGAGGCGCTCGGCTCCAACGGCTCCACCTCGATGGGTTCGGTCTGCGCCTCGACGCTGGGCCTGCTCTCCGCGGGTGTGCCGCTGAAGGCGCCGGTCGCCGGCATCGCGATGGGGCTCATCTCCGACGAGGTGGACGGCAAGACCCAGTACGTGACGCTGACCGACATCCTCGGTGCCGAGGACGCGTTCGGTGACATGGACTTCAAGGTCGCCGGCACGCCGGAATTCGTCACCGCGCTCCAGCTCGACACCAAGCTCAACGGCATCCCGTCGGACGTGCTGGCCGCTGCGCTGCAGCAGGCGAACGAGGCCCGGCAGGTCATCCTCGGCGTCATGAAGGCCGCGATCGAGGCTCCGGCCGAGATGTCGGACTACGCGCCGCGGGTCACCACCGTCAAGATCCCGGTCGACAAGATCGGCATGGTGATCGGCCCGAAGGGGCAGACCATCAACGCGATCCAGGACGAGACCGGCGCCGAGATCTCCATCGAGGACGACGGCACGATCTACGTCGGCGCCACCAACGGCCCGTCGGCCCAGGCGGCCGTCGACCGGATCAACGGGATCGCCAACCCGACGCTGCCGAAGCAGGGCGAGCGGTTCCTCGGCACGGTGGTCAAGACCGCCGCGTTCGGCGCGTTCATCTCGCTGCTGCCGGGCCGTGACGGCCTGCTGCACATCTCCAAGGTGGGCGACGGCAAGCGGGTCGAGCGCGTTGAGGACTTCCTCAACGTCGGCGACCGGGTCGAGGTCGAGATCGCGGACATCGACGCCCGCGGCAAGATCTACCTCGACAAGGTCCGCCCGGAGGGCGCCGAGGCGCCGGCCGCCGGCGAGTCCGCCGGTGAGGCTGGCGGCGACCGGCCGGCTGGCCGTGACCGGGGCGACCGCGGTCCGCGTGACCGGGGCGACCGCGAGCGCGGTGGCGACCGGGGCGGCCGTGGCCCGGAGCGCGGCGACCGTGGCGAGGGCGGCGGCGGCGAGGGTGGTGGTGAGGGCGGCGAGCGTCCGCGCCGCCGGACCCGGCACAGCTGACCGTCCACCATCGCATCACCCACCCCTCGTCGATCTGGGAGCAGTACGTGAGTCGGGCCTTCAGTGCGCCGTTTCCACCGGATCGACGGGGGGTGGCTGCGTCCCGGGACACCGGGGCGGGCCGCTCCGGCGGCACCGCCCGGGCGGTGACCCGGACGCTCAGCGACGACCCGCTGGGTGGCACGGTACGACGTACCGTGCTGCCCAGCGGCCTGCGTGTGCTCACCGAGGCGATCCCGGCGATGCGCAGCGTCTCCTTCGGCGTCTGGGTGTCGGTCGGCTCGCGGGACGAGACCCGGCCGCAGGCCGGCGCCGCGCACTTCCTGGAGCACCTTCTCTTCAAGGGCACCCACAAGCGCACCGCCCTGGAGATCTCCTCGCAGATCGAGGCGGTCGGTGGCGAGACGAACGCCTTCACCACGAAGGAATACACCTGCTACTACGCCCGCGTGCTGGACGAGGACCTGCCGCTGGCGATCGACGTGATGTGCGACCTGGTCGCCGACTCGTTGCTGGAGCCGGCCGACGTGGAGACCGAGCGCGGCGTGATCCTCGAAGAGATCGCCATGCACGACGACGAGCCCGGTGACGAGGTGCACGACCTCTTCGCCCGCGCCGCCTACGGCGACCACCCGCTGGGCCGACTGATCTCCGGCACCGAGGAGACCGTCACGCCGATGACCCGGCGGCAGATCCAGAGCTTCTACCGCCGCCGCTACACCGCGCCGGAGATCGTCATCGCCGCCGCCGGCAACCTCGACCACGCCACCGTGGTCAAGCTGGTCCGCCAGGCGGTGCGCGGCACCCCGCTGGACAGCGACCCGGCGACCCCGGCACCGCACCGCGGGGCCACCCCGGCGGTACGGACGCGGCCGGCCACCACCCTGGTGGAGCCGAAGGAGACCGAGCAGGCGCACGTCATCCTCGGCTGCCCCGGCATCGACCGCCTCGACGAGCGGCGCTTCGCCCTCGGCGTGCTCAACAACGTGCTCGGCGGCGGCATGTCCAGCCGGCTGTTCCAGGAGATCCGTGAGCAGCGCGGCCTTGCCTACTCGGTCTACTCCTACGCCAGCCAGTACGCCGACAGCGGCCTGTTCGCCGTCTACGCCGGCTGCGCGCCGGGCAAGGTGGACGAGGTGCTGGCCCTGACCCGCGCCGAGCTGGCCCGCGTCGCCGCCGACGGGCTGACCGAGGCCGAGGTGGCCCGGGGCAAGGGGATGAGCAAGGGCTCGTTCGTGCTCGGCCTGGAGGACACCGGTTCCCGGATGAGCCGGCTGGCCAAGGGGGAGCTGCTCTACGGCGATCTGATGCCGGTCGACGAGTTGCTCCGCCGGGTCGACGAGGTCACCGTGGAGGACGTGAACGTCCTCGCCGCCGAGCTGCTCAGCCGGCCGATGTCGCTGGCCGTGGTGGGCCCGTTCGGCGCTGGCGACTTCGCGGTCTGAGGGCCGCCACCGCTGGTCGGGGAAAACGTCCCGGCCGAAGGGGCACGTCCCTATTGGGATAGGTTGTGCCCGTGACTGACGAGCAGCGAAAGACCCCGGCCGAGCCGCTGCGGGTCGGCGTGTTTGGTGCGCGCGGCCGGATGGGCGTCGAGGTCTGCAAGGCGGTCGACGCCGCCGACGATCTCGCCCTGGCCGCGGCGATCGACCAGGGCGACAGCCGCTCCGCCGTCTCCACCGCCGAGGTGGTCGTCGACTTCACCACGCCGGACGTCGTCATGGACAACCTCCAGTGGTGCATCGAGCAGGGCATCAGCGCGGTGGTCGGCACGACCGGCTTCACCGAGCAGCGGCTGGAGCAGGTGCGCCGCTGGCTGGCCGACAAGCCCGGGGTGGGCGTGGTCATCGCCCCGAACTTCGGCATCGGCGCGGTGCTGATGATGCAGTTCGCCGCGCGGGCCGCCCGGCACTTCGAGTCCGTCGAGATCATCGAGCAGCACCACCCGCGCAAGCTGGACGCCCCGAGCGGCACCGCCACCCACACCGCCCGGCAGATCGCCCGGGCCCGCGCCGAGGCCGGCCTCGGCCCGGTGCCGGACGCCACCAGGGACGAGGTGCCGGGTGCGCGCGGCGCCGAGATCGACGGGGTACGCGTCCACGCCGTGCGCGCCACCGGGCTGGTCGCCCACCAGGAGGTGCTCTTCGGCACCACCGGGGAGACGCTGACCATCCGGCACGACTCGTACGACCGGGCGTCGTTCATGCCGGGTGTGCTGCTCGCCGTCCGCGCGGTGCGCAACCGCCCCGGCCTCACCGTCGGCCTGGACGCCCTGCTCGACTGACGGGCCGTCCCCGGCGGGCGAAACCTGCTCGCGGGACGGTCCCGGCCGCCCCTAGGCTGCCCCGATGATCGATGGCGGACGTGGTGACCGGGCCGGCCGCAGGGTGACCCTGCGGCCGGTGGACGACGACAACTGGCGGGCGGTGGCCGACGTCGCCCCGCGCGACGACCAGCGCCGGTTCGTGGCCGCGCTGGCCGCCCGCTACCTGCTGCTCAGCACCCGCTCCGAGGTGTGGACCTCGCTCGCGGTGTACGCCGACGAGACCGTCGTCGGCCACGTCATGTGGGGCGTGGACGACGACGGCTCGCACTGGATCGGCGGGATGCTCATCGACGCCGCCGAGCAGGGCCAAGGCGTCGGCCGAGCCACCGTGCAGACGCTGGCCCCGTGGCTGGCGGCCCGAGACGGCAACCCCCCGGTCCGCCTCTCGTACCACCCCGACAACACCCCGGCCGCCGCCCTCTACACCTCCCTGGGCTTCCACCCCACCGGCGCGTTCGACGACGACGAGCTGATCGCCGAACTGAGCCCCCGCGATCTTGCACTTTCTGTCGCGACATAAGGCGCATGTTCCGCATATCGACGACCGAAACTGCAAGATCGCCGGGGTGTTGGGCCCGGCCTAGCGGGGGAGGGACGGGGTTGTGGGGCGGCGTTGGGTGGGGAGGGTTGGGGTCGGGGTCAGGGGGGTGGGGAGGCCGTCGATGGTGGCTTCGCCGGTGCGGTTGACCGTGACGTTAACCGGGGTGTTGGCCACGCGGAGGCCGTTGACCGCGATGGCACCGAGTTCTGCACCCGCCAGGGGTGCCAGCCGGACCGTGCCGGACGGCACGTCGGGGTAGAGCCCGGTGGCGGCCTGGAGCAGCAGCACCGCGCCGGCGGCGGCCCACGCCTGTGGCCGGCACGCCGCCGGGTACGGCACCGGACGGTTCACCAGCGACCGGTCGTCGCCGCCGTACAGCTCGGGCAGCCGGTAGTCGAACGCCTCGGCGGCGCTGAGCAGCCCCTCGGCCAGGGCGAGAGCGGCGTCTCGGTGCCCGGCACGCGCCAGCCCGGCGAGGACGACGGCGGTGTCGTGGGTCCAGATCGACCCACAGTGGTACGACAGCGGGCTGAAGCCGGCGTCGTCGGTGGACATGGTCCGCAGACCGAAGCCACCGGCCAGCGTGTCGGTGGTGAGCAGGCGGGCGACCTGGTCCTCCTCGTCGCCGGTCAGCAGGCCGGTGCCGAGCAGGTGACCGATGTTGCTGGTGAGCGAGTCGACCGGGCGCTTGTCGCGGTCGAGGGCCAGCGCGGGCTGCGGGCCGTACCGGCCGTCGACCCAGAAGCTCTCCCGGAAACGGCGGGCCAGCGCGGCGGCGTGCTCGCGCCAGCGGTCCCCGCCCGGGCGACCGAAGGCGTCCAGCAGCGCGGCGCCGTTCACGGCGGCCTCGTGCGCGTACCCCTGCACCTCGGCCAGCACGATGGGCGCGGTGGCCAACGAGCCGTCGTGGAACCGGACGGCGTCGCCGGAGTCCTTCCAGCCCTGGTTGGACAGCCCGTGCCCGGTGGTGTCGACGTACTCGACCAGCCCGTCGCCGTCCGGGTCGGCGTGCTCGCCGAGCCAGCGCAGCGCCGTCTCCAGGTGCGGCAGCAGCGGCTCGATCTGCTCGGCCGGCAGACCCCAGCGCCAGGCGTCGTGCAGGAGGTTGACCCACAGCATGGTGGCGTCGACGGTGCCGTAGTAGGCCGGTGGCAGGCGCAGCCCGTCGTCGGGCAGCGCGAACTCGTGCCGGCGCAGCTCGTGCAGGATCTTGCCGGGGGCCTCACCGGTGGCCGGGTCGACGCGGGTGCCCTGTCGCCGGGCGAGCACCCGCAGTGTGCCGGCGGCCAGGTCGGTGCCGAGGGGCAGCATCATCCGGGCGGCCCAGAGGCTGTCCCGGCCGAACAGGGTGAGGAACCAGGGCACCCCGGCGCCGAGGAAGACGTCCGACGGTGCCCCGGTCTCGGCCAGTCGCAGCCCGCGCAGGTCGTCGAGGCTGCGATCGAGCAGCCGGACCAGTCGCCGGTCGTCGGCGGTCACCTCGGGTCGGGACCACTCCGGCTCGCCGGCGGGGCCGACCACCACGGCGTGCGGGTCCTCGACGGTCAGGTGCCAGCGCAGCACCGTCTCGCCGCCCGGGGGCAGCTCGACGGGCCAGGAGAGCCGGGGGGCGGTGATCCGCTCTCCGGTCGCGAGCACGTCGGCGCCCGCGCCGGTGACGGTGACGCTGATCCCCTCCGCCGACCAGGTGAGGACGCCGGGCTGAGCGGTCCTGGCCTCCAGCGGCGACACGGCGCCACCGGACTTGACCACCTCGATGGGTGCCAGGTCGCAGCCGAGGTCGATGCTCACGGTGGCGCGTACGCCGACGGTGGCCGTGGAGACGATCCGCAGCTCCTCGGTGAGGCCGTTGCGGGTGGCCCGGCGGAGCCGGTCGACCCGGACGGTGGGGTCGGGCACGGGGTCGCCGAGCCAGCGCGCCAGGCTCACGAAGCGGGCGCCGTGTGGCCCGTCGTCGCCACGGGTCAGCCCTTCGGGCTCCCGGTCGTCGACGCGTAGCTCGGCTCGGGAGAGCACCCGGGCGTCGGCGTGGAAGACGCCCTGGACGCCTGTCGGGCGGATCTGCCCGGTCGCTTCCCCCAGTGCGCTGGTCGGGGCGAGGACCACCCCCACCAACTCGTGCAGAAGGGGTTGCAGCTGGCGTTCGATCACGGTGCGGCTCCAGATCCTGAGGGTGCGGGGCGGACGTCTTGACAACCCGCCCCCGGCGGTGCAAAGTGCGAAACATTCCAGAAACTTGAACGATCTAATCCTGCCTTATCCAAATTGGATCGTTCAAGATGGCGAGAGGGATTAAGTGGCCGAAAAGGTGACCATCGCGACGGTGGCCCGGCACGCCCGCGTGAGCCGCCAGACGGTGTCCAACGTGCTCAACGCCCCGCACATCGTGCGCGAGGAGACCCGGCTGCGGGTCCAGGACGCGATCAGCGCACTCGGCTACCGGGCCAACCAGGCCGCCCGTCAGATGCGTACCGGCCGGTCCCGGCTCATCGCCGCCCGGATCGAGCCCACCCGGGACGGCATCAACGGCTCGGTGCTCGACCGCTTCCTGCACGGCCTCACCGAGACCGCCGACGCCGCCGGCTACCGGGTGCTGCTCTACACGGCCACCGACGACGAGCGCGAGATCGCCACCTACGACGACCTGCTCGGCACGTACGAGCTGGACGCGTTCGTGCTCGTCGGGACGAAGCACGGCGACCCGCGTACGGCCTGGCTGGCCGGCCGGGACGTGCCGTTCGTGACCTTCGGCCGCCCGTGGGACGCCCTCGACGCCCACCCCTGGGTGGACGTGGACGGCGCCGCCGGCACAGCGCAGGCCACCCGGCACCTGCTGGCCGCCGGGCACCGGCGGATCGCGTTCATCGGCTGGCCGCTCGGATCCGGCGTCGGTGACGACCGCCGGGCCGGCTGGCGCGACGCACTGCACGCGGCCGGCGTCGACCCGACCGGGCTGCACCGGGAGACCGAGGACGGCATCGCCGAGGGCGAGCGACTGATGCGCGACCTGCTCGCCGCCGTGGAGCCGACGGCCGTGGTCTGCGCCAGCGACTCCCTGGCTCTCGGCGCCCTCCAGGCGATCCGCGGCACCGAACCGCCCGTGTCGGTGATCGGCTTCGACGACACGCCGGTGGCCGCCGCCGTCGGCCTGGCCAGCGTGAGCCAACCGCTGGGCGAGGCCGCCGCCCGCTGCGTGGACCTGCTCACCGGGGTCCTTGACGGCAACCACGAGACCCCCACCCACGTGCTGCTCCAGCCCGCGCTGGCGCTCCGGCACACCGCGTAGTCCCTTCCCCCACCAGGAGAACCCATGGCACCTCGAAACCTGACCCGGGTGGCGGTGGCCGGCCTCGCCGCCGTCGCCCTTCTCGGCTCCGCGGCCTGCGGCAGCGGGTTCGACGACTCCTCCGGCGACGCCGCCCAGTCCAGCGGCCCGGCGAGCCTGCAGATCCTGATCGGCTCCTCCGGTGAGGCCGAGACCAAGGCCGTGCAGGACGCCGCGGCGAAGTGGGCCGGCAGCTCCGGCAACACCGCCACGGTCACGCCCGCGCAGGACCTCACCCAGCAGCTCGGCCAGGCCCTCGCCGGTGGCACCCCGCCGGACGTGTTCTACGTCGACGCGGCCCGGTTCGCCGACTACGCCAGCGTCGGCGCCCTGGAGCCGTACGGCGACAAGATCAGCAACTCGGGCGACTTCTACGAGAGCCTGCGCACGACGTTCTCCTACGACGGCAAGCTCTACTGCGCGCCGAAGGACTTCTCCACCCTGGCCCTGCAGATCAACACCGACCTGTGGACCAGGGCCGGGCTGACCGACGCCGACGTGCCCACCACCTGGGAGCAGCTCACCGCGACCGCCCAGAAGATCAGGGCCAAGGGGCAGGTCCCGCTGGCCCTCGGCGACACCCGCGACCGGATCGGCGCCTTCATGGTGCAGAACGGCGGCTGGCTGCTGAGCAAGGACGGCAAGCAGGCCACGGCCGACACCCCGGAGAACCTTGCCGCCCTCCAGTACGTCAAGACCATGCTCACCACCGGCCTGGCCAAGTACCCGAAGCAGCTCGACGCCGGCTGGTCCGGTGAGGCGTTCGGCAAGGGCAAGGCCGTGATGACCATCGAGGGCAACTGGATCAAGGGCGCCCTGCAGAACGACTTCCCGAACATCAAGTACCGGGTCGTCCCGCTGCCGGCCGGTGCGAAGGGTCAGGGCACGCTCTCCTTCACCCAGTGCTGGGGCATCGCGGCGAAGAGCAGGTACAAGGAGCAGGCGATCAAGTTCGTCGAAGCGATGACCAGCGGCGAGCAGCAGATGGCCTTCGCCAAGGCGTTCGGCGTGATGCCGTCCCGCCAGTCGGTACGCGACCAGTACACCGCCGCGTTCCCGGCCGACAAGCCCTTCATCGACGGTGCCGCGTACGCGCAGGGCCCGGTGAACGCCCCGAAGATGGACAGCGTCCTCCTCGACCTGGACACCGGCCTGCAGGGCCTGGCCAACGGCGACCCGAAGACGGTGCTGCAGAACTTCGACAAGAACGCCAAGGCGGCGCTCGGCACCAGCTGAGGTGACGGCGGGGGTCCGGGGCGCACCGGGGCCTCCGCCTCATCGTCGGCCCGAGGGAGGAGGGGAGGGGAGATGGCAACCGAAACACTGACCGCCGGGGCGACCGCGCGGGGGAAGAGCCCGCGCCGGCGTCGGAGCGGTATCCGCCGCGACGAGACGGTCGCCGGCTGGCTCTTCGTCGCGCCGGTGATCGTCATCCTGGGGTTGTTCCTGCTGCTGCCGATCCTGATGGCGTTCTGGGTCAGCCTGACCGACTGGAACGGCCAGGGCAGCCCGTTCACGAGTGAGGTCCCGTTCGTCGGCGGGCACAACTACACCCAGTTGTTCACCGAGGACGGGCTGGCCCGCCGCGACTTCATGACCAGCATCCGCAACAACATCTACTACGTGGCGATCGTGGTGCCGGCGCAGACCCTGCTCGCCCTCGGGCTGGCGCTGGTCGTCAACAACCGGATGCTCAAGGGCAAGAGCTTCTTCCGCAGCGCCTTCTACTTCCCGTCGGTCACCAGCTCCGTCGCGATCAGCGTGGTGTTCCTGTTCCTCTTCGCCAACTCCGGCGCGGTCAACGCGCTGCTCGCCTTCCTCGGCATCGACGGCCCGGAGTGGTTCGCCGACTCCCGAGGGGTGCTGCACCTGCTGCTCGGCGCCGTCGGCGTCGACTCGCCCCCGGCGGGGCTGACCGGCGGCGGCCCGTTCGGGCTCAGCTGGTGGGACTGGCTGGCCGGACCCAGCGTGGCCATGATGTCGATCATCACGTTGGTGGTCTGGACCACCTCCGGCACCTTCATGCTGATGTTCCTGGCCGGGTTGCAGAACGTGCCGGTGGCCCTCGACGAGGCGAGCACCCTCGACGGCGCGTCCCGGTGGCAGCGGTTCCGGCACGTCACCCTGCCGCTGCTCAAGCCGACCACCTTCCTGGTGCTCACCCTCGGCCTGATCGGCTCCTGGCAGGTCTTCGACCAGGTGTACGTGATGAGCCAGGGCGACCCGGCCAAGACCACCCTCACCCCGGCGTACCTGTCGTACCGGACCGCCTTCCGGGACTTCGACTACGGCTCGGGAGCGGCGATCTCCTTCGTGCTGTTCCTGATCATCATCGTGCTCACGCTGATCCAGCGTCGGGCGCTGGCCGAGCGGGACACCGACCGGCCGCGCCGCGGCTGGCGGCGTCGGCGCGTACCGGAGAGGTCCTGAGATGGCCGTGCTGACCGACCGCCCGCCGGCGGCGGCGCCCGCGCGGCGCGACCAGCGCGCGGCCCGCACCCTGGCCACCCGCTTCCTGGGGTACGCCACGCTGATCTTCTTCGGGCTGGTGTTCCTCTACCCGTTCGTCATCCAGATCGGCAACGCGCTCAAGACCGAACCGGACGCCGCGGCCAACCCGCTGTCGCCGATCCCGGACCCGCTCACGCTGGCCGGCTTCGAGCGGATCTTCGCCGGCACCAACTTCCCGCTCTGGCTGGGCAACTCACTGCTGGTCACGGTGCTGGTCACCATCGGTCGGGTGTTCTTCGACTCGCTTGCCGGATACGCGCTGGCGCGACTGCGGTTCCGGGGACGGAGCGGGCTGTTCGCCGCGGTGATCGCGGTGCTGGCGGTGCCCGGGGTGGTGCTGCTGATCCCGAAGTTCCTGGTGCTCAACCAGCTCGGCATCTACAACAGCTACGCCGGTCTGGTGGTGCCGCTGCTGGCCGACGCGGCCGGCGTGTTCATCATGAAGCAGTTCTTCGAGTCGATCCCGTTGAGCGTCGAGGAGGCTGCCCGTATCGACGGGGCGAGCATCTTCCGTACCTTCTGGTCGGTGGTGCTGCCGATGGCGAAGCCGGCGCTGATCACCCTGACCATCCTGTCGTTCCAGGGCTCGTGGAACGAGTTTCCGCACAGCCTCGTGTCGGTGCAGGACCCGGACCTGTTCACCCTGCCGCGAGGGCTGGCCGACCTGGTCAGCGGCTCGCTCGGCAAGGGCACCCAGTACCCGCTCAAGCTGGGTGCCGCCCTGCTGGCCACCATTCCGGTGGCGATCATCTTCGTGGTGTTCCAGCGGTACTTCGTCCGGGACGCCAACGACGGATCGGACAAGGGCTGACGTGGCGGGTGTGGCGGCCCCGCGAAGGGGCCGCCGCACCGGTCAGCCCTGCTGGAGCACGGACAGGATGTTGCCGGCCGGGTCGGTGAACCAGGCGATCGCCGGTCCCTGCCCGCGCAGGACACCCTTCTCGTCCTGCGGCATCCCGTCGTAGCGGGCGAAGCTCACACCGCGAGCGATCAGCTCGTCGACCGCCCGGTCGATGTCGTCGACCGGGAAGTTGAGCACCGTGAAGGTGGCGGGGATGTGGTCCTTCTTCGGATAGACCAGCACGGGTCGGTCACCGGCGATGTGCAGGGTCAGCAACCCGCCCATCGCGTCGTCCCGGGTGACCCGCAGACCGAGTGTCTCGCCGTAGAACCGTTCGGCGCGGTCGGTGTCGTCGACCGAGAACCCGCTGAACGCCCTGGTGTCTGTGAACACGATGCTCTCCTCGCTGTTGCGGTACGAGGGGTGGAAGGTCAGTCGTCGGCCGGCACCTTCTCGGCCGGCACGCCCACGTGCAGGCGAACCTGGGGCACCAGCATGTCATCGACGTCCAACGCGCGAGCCGCGCCGTCGGGTTCCCAGCCCGTGCTGGTGAGGAACTTCCGGGTCGCCTCGTCACCCTCGAACGTCCAGGCCACCGCCCGGGTCAGGCCGTCGGACCGCCACAGGTCGACGGCGGCGGCGAGCAGCCGGCTGCCGTGCCCACGCCGACCCCAGCGCGGCTCGACCAGCAGATCGGTCACGGCGGCCACGTCCGCGCCGAGCGCGTCGGCCGGCTCGCCCGGGGCGAGCGCCTCGGCGTCGGCCGGGCCGGAGGCGGCGAAACCCACCAGATACGATTGCTCGGCCTGTTCGACGGCGACGAGCACCCGGTGCGCGCCCGAGGGCGGCTCCAGCACCGCGGCGCTCCACCGCCGGGCGAGGAAGGCCTCGTCCAGGTTGTCGAGCACGTGCCGAGGCAGGATCCGGCGGTACGCGACCCGCCAGGTCGCGAGTTGGATGCGTGCGATTTCGCCGGCGTCCTCGGGACGCGCCGGGCGGACGTACCCGAGAGCCATGGGACGGAAGCCTACGCAGGGCCAGGGAGGCGACGGTGGCGCAGGGTGCCAACAGGACGGTCGGGCAGGTATCCAGCGTGGTCGGGCTCGCCGCCGCGGTCACCATCTTCCTCTCGATGGCGGCCGTCCGGCACGGCTTCTTCGACCTGAAGGTCTACTACGGCGCGTTGACGTGGTGGGTGCACGACGGCGGGGAGATCTACGACTACCTCAAGCCCGGCACCCAGTACGGCTTCACGTACCCGCCGTTCGCCGCGTTGGTCATGCTGCCGATGGCGTACCTGCCGTGGTCGGCCGCGATCGTGGTGAGCGTGCTCGCCAGCGTGGTCACCACCACGGTGCTGATCTGGTGGCTGGTCGACCCGATCGCCCGCCGGGCCGGCTGGACCCGGTGGTACGCCCTCGCGGTGGCGCTCTGCCTGGCCGCCGCGTTCGAGCCGATGCGGGAGACGGTCAACTTCGGCCAGGTCAACACGCTGCTGCTCTTCCTGGTGGCGGTGGATCTGCTGCGGTTGCTGCCCCGGGGCAACCGGTGGGCCGGAGTGGGCATCGGGCTGGCCACCGCGATCAAGCTGACCCCCGGCATCTTCATCGTCTACCTGCTGGTCACCGGGCGGTGGCGGGCGGCACTCACCGCCAGCGGCGCGGCCGCCGGAGTGTCGCTGCTGGCCGGCGCGCTCTTCCCGGACGCGTCCCGCGAGTTCTGGACCGAGGCGCTGTGGAACACCGGCCGGGTGGGCGAGCTGGCGTTCGTGTCCAACCAGTCGCTGCGCGGCGTGGTCGCCCGGCTCAACCCGGAGCATCCGAGCACGCTGCTCTGGCTCCTGCTGGTGCTCGGTGCACTGGCGCTCTGGTCCTGGCGGTCCCGTGCCGCCGTCGCGGCCGGCGACGAGGCGACCGGCCTGGCGCTGACCGGCGCGGTGATGTGCCTGGTCAGCCCGGTCACCTGGGTTCACCACCTGGTCTGGCTGCTGCCCGCGCTGATCCTGCTGGTCGACAACGCGATGGCCGCTCCGGCCGGCCGCCGCCGGCGCGTCCTGCTGGCCGCCGCGACCGTCGGGTACGCGCTGCTGATCAGCCGGACCGTCTGGTTCTGGGAGAAGGACTTCACCGGCGTCGACGGCTTCCTGGGCAGCAACGCCTACGTCTGGATCAGCCTGGCGTTGCTGGCCTTCCTGCCGGTGCGCCGGTGGCTGACACCGGGCGGGTCAGTGGTCGAGGCGTCCGGCGTACCGCAGCTCGACCAGCCCGACCGGCGGGCTCCCACCGGCGAGCGGCACGTGGTAGGTCGACCGCTCACCGTCCGCTGACAGCCCGGCCCGCTCGCAGAACCGGCGGGCCCGGAGGTTCTCCGCCAGCACCCACAGCCGGTAGCCGGTCCAGCCCCGCTCGGCGAGCCCGGCTCGGGCGGCGGCCAGCAGGGCGGCGGCGGTCCCGTCGCCCCAGCGGGCCGGCTCCACGTAGAGCGCCAGCACCTCGCCGACCGTCGGGTCCAGGTCGTCGCGGTCCTGGTTTCGCCGGTACGGCCCGAAGGTGGTGAAGCCGACCACCAGCCCGTCCACCTCCCCGAGCAGGGTCGTGAACGGATGCTCCGGATCGGCGGTGCCGACGTCGCGGCGGCGCTGTGCCCAGGCCAGCACGTTGAGCCGCCGGAGCACCTCGTCCGGCATGAAGCCGGCGTAGCCCGCCTGCCAGCCGTGCACGTGCACCCGGGCGACCGCCTCGGCGTCGTCCGGCTCCTCCCGGCGGATGGTCAGCATTGCACCGTTCTATGCCCCGGTGGCCGTCACGTCCAGCTTCCCGCACCGGCGTCGTACCAATGAATTAGGGTCCCGACGATGGCCGCACCGGAATCACTCTCGCTCGCCCAGGCCCGGCGGGTGGCGCTCGCCGCCCAGGGCTTCGCCGACCCGGCACCGGTCGGTGTGCCGACCCGCCGGCATCTGCGCCGGGTGCTCGACCGGGTCGCTCTGATCCAGATGGACTCGGTCAACGTGCTGCAACGAGCGCACTACCTGCCGCTCTACAGCCGGCTCGGCCCGTACCCGACATCGCTGCTCGACCAGGCCGCCTACCGCCGCCCACGGGAGCTGTTCGAATACTGGGGCCATGAGGCGTCGCTGGTCCCGGTCGGGCTGCACCCGTTGCTGCGCTGGCGGATGGCCCGGGCGCACAGCGAGTCCTGGGGTGGCATGCGGCGGATCGCCCAGGAGCAGCCGGAGCTGGTCGCCTGGGTGCGCGACGAGGTGGCCGCCCGTGGTCCGCTGACCGCCGCCGAAATCGAGCACGACGCTCCCCGGGAGACCGGCAACTGGGGGTGGAACTGGTCGGCGGTGAAGCGGGCGCTGGAATACCTGTTCTGGGCGGGCGAGGTGACCGCCGCCGAACGCAGCACCTCCTTCGCGCGCCGCTACGACCTGCCCGAGCGGGTGCTGCCGCCGGCCGTGCTGGCCGCGCCCACCCCGACCGACGCCGAGGCGTACCGCGCCCTGGTGGTCCTTGCGGCGCGGTCCCTCGGGGTGGCCGCCGAGCCGGAGCTGCGTGACTACTTCCGGCTGCCGCTGGCCGGTGCCCGCCAGGCCGTCGCCGAGCTGGCCGAGGCCGGTGAGCTGCTGCCGGTCACCGTGCCGGGCTGGCGGCAGCCGGCGTGGCTGCACGCGTCCGCCCGACTGCCCCGGTGGGTCCGCGGCAACACGTTGGTCAGTCCGTTCGACCCGCTGATCTGGGAGCGCAACCGCACCGAACGGCTCTTCGACTTCAGCTACCGGATCGAGATCTACGTCCCGGCGCCCCAGCGGGTGTACGGCTACTACGTGCTGCCCTTCCTCCAGGGCGATCGGTTCACCGCCCGGGTCGACCTGAAGGCCGATCGCAAGGCCGGGGTGCTGCTGGTGCCGGCCGCCTGGGTCGAGCCCGGGGCCGAGCCCGGGGAGACCGCCCTGGCACTCGCCGCCGAGCTGTACCGGCTCGCCGGCTGGCTGGGGTTGGACGCGGTGGCACCGCCCGCGGCCGGCGACCTGGCCGGTCCGCTCACCGCCGCGTTGGCCGGCGTGTCCGGTGTACCGTGAGCGGCGTGACGAGCGCTCCCGGACCGGTCGACCAGCCGCAGCCCGCCCCCGGGGCGGTGCACACGATGCCGACTGACGGTGCTCCGGGCGCAGCGGCTCCCGACGACACGGCTTCCGGCGGCGGCACGGCTCCCGGCGGCGCTGGCCTGGAGGGCTGGCCGACGACCCCGCCGGGCGGCTATCCAGCGCCCGAGCCGGACCGGCTCACCCGGTTCGTGCTGCGGCTCTACGAGCGCTCGCCGCGCTGGGCGGTGCCGCTGGCCGCCGTCGGCTGCGTCGCCATCGGGATGAGCTACGCGCTGCTCAGCAACCCGACCCACGCCGACCCGGACGCCGCGCCCACCTGCCTGCTCAAGCTGACCACGGGGCTGGACTGCCCGGGCTGCGGCGGCACCCGCGCACTCTGGTACGTGCTGCACGGCGACCTGCCGGCCGCTGCCCGGCACCACTTCCTGTTCGTCTTCGCGCTGCCGTTCCTCGCGTACCTCTTCGTGGCGTGGGCGGGAAACCAGGCGTTCGGTTGGCGCCTGCCCGAGCTGCGGATCAGCTCGAAGGTCATCGGCGGGTTCCTGGCCGCGTGGCTGGCCTTCTCGGTGCTGCGCAACCTGCCCTGGGCGCCGTTCACCTCGCTCTACGTCTGACCCGTCCCCCGACGCGCCGCGCCCGCGAGTCTGGCGCTCGGTCGGCATGTGCTGTTCGGGCCCTTTGGAGCTGAGTCGTTTACGACATCACTCGTCTCCCTCCGCCGGACATCGCGGCGAGTCGACCACCTCCCGCTCGGCCGCTCATGCTGTCTCGTCCGCTGGTCGCTGGTCGCTGGTCGCTGGTCGCTGGTCGCTGGCCGGCTGGTCTGCTGGCCGCCTGGTCCGCTGGCCGCCTGGTCCGCTGGTCTGCTGGCCGCCTGGTCTGCTGGCCGCCTGGTCCGCTGGGCCGCTGGTCTGCTGGCCGCCTGGTCCGCTGGGCCGCTAGTCTGCTGGCCGCCTGGTCCGCTGGCCGCCTGGTCCGCTGGCCGCGGGTCCGGTTGTTCGCCGGGCCGGTCGTTCGCCGGTGACTGATGTCGCAGACGATTCAGCTCCAAAGGACGCCGCTGGCACTGTCCGCCCGGCACCGACGACGCTGCCTGAGTGATCGACATTGCACGGGGCGCGCCTGACTTGGGTCGGGAGGCGTCGCGCCACTACAGTCCCAGGAATGCCGGAGATGGTGCAGCCCCAGGTCAAGTTGATCGCGTGGACCCAGTTCGCGGCCCCGGACGACGTGCCGTGGTCGACCGACGCCGAGGGGGGCCAGGCGCTCGCCGAGTTCGCCGGCCGGGCCTGCTACCAGTCGTGGAAGAAGCCGAACCCGGCCACCGCCACCAACGCCGGCTACCTGGCGCACATCCTCGAGGTCGGGCACCTCTCGGTGCTGGAGCACGGCTCGGTCAGCTTCTACTTCACCGGGGTGTCCCGCTCGTTCACCCATGAGCTGATCCGGCACCGGCACTTCTCGTACTCCCAGCTCTCCCAGCGGTACGTCCCCGAGCGGGACGCGGCCATGGTCGAGCCGGCGGTCATCGCCGATGACCCGGAGCTGCACAAGCGCTTCGTCGAGGCCGCCGAGGCGAGCGTGCGGGCGTACAACGAGTTGCTGGAGGGGCTGGAGCAGCGGTTCTCCGACGAGCCCAACCCGACGCTGCGTCGCAAGCAGGCCCGGCAGGCGGCCCGCGCGGTGCTGCCCAACGCCACCGAGACCCGGATCGTGGTCACCGGCAACTACCGGGCGTGGCGGCACTTCATCTCCATGCGGGCCACCGAGCACGCCGACGTGGAGATCCGTGAGCTGGCCGTGGAGTGCCTGCGGCAGCTGATGGCGGTGGCCCCGAACGTCTTCGCCGACTTCGTGATCTCCACGCTGCCGGACGGCACCGAGGTGGCGGCCAGCCCGCACGAGGCGTCCTGAGCCCTTCCCCGGCAGGCCCCGGCTGGTCGTCCGCTAGGTTGGAGGGTATGACGCACGACGACCCTGACGCGGCCGCCCGGACGGTGTCCCGCCCCTTCGGGCGCCTGCTCACCGCCATGGTGAGCCCGTTCACCCCCGACGGCTCGCTCGACCTCGACGGCGCCGTCGCGCTGGCCAACCACCTGGTCGACGAACAGGGCAACGACGCGTTGGTGGTCAACGGCACCACCGGCGAGTCGCCGACCACCACCGACGCGGAGAAGGAACGCCTGATCCGGGCCGTGGTGGAAGCCGTCGGTGACCGCGCCAAGGTGGTCGCCGGGGTCGGCACCAACGACACCCGGCACACCATCGAGCTGGCCGCCGCCGCCGAGAAGGCGGGCGCGCACGGCCTGCTGGTCGTCACCCCGTACTACAACAAGCCGCCGCAGAGCGGTCTGCTGCGACACTTCACCGCGGTGGCCGACGCCACCGGCCTGCCGGTGATGCTCTACGACATCCCGCACCGCTCCGGCGTGCCGATCGACACCGAGACGTTGGTCCGGCTCGCCGAGCACGGCCGGATCGTCGCGGTCAAGGACGCCAAGGGCGACCTGACCGCCACCAGCTGGGTGACCAGCCGGACGGGCCTCGCGTTCTACAGCGGCGAGGACGCCCTCACCCTGCCAGCGCTGGCCATCGGCAGCGTGGGTGTGGTCGGCACCTCGACGCACTTCACCGGGCTGTTGACCGCACAGATGATCGATGCGTACGACGCGGGGCACATGCCGGCCGCGCTGGCGCTGCACCGGCGGCTGCTGCCGCTGTTCACCGGCATCTTCCGCACCCAGGGCACCATCCTGGTGAAGGCGGGCCTCGCGGCGCTGGGCCTGCCCGCGGGCCCGGTGCGACCCCCACTGGTGGAAGCCACCGACGACGAGATCGCCCAGCTGCGCGCGGACTTCGCGGCAGCGGGCCTGGAGCTGCCCGAATGATCGAACGACACGATGGGCGCCGAGTGACGGCGTCGCAGAATGAGGTGGACGCGTGACCGAGGCGCACATCGAGGCGGAACTGCCCCCGCCGCTACCGGAAGGTGGCCTGCGGATCATCCCGCTCGGCGGGCTCGGCGCCATCGGTCGCAACATGACCGTCTTCGAATACGACGGCAAGTTGCTGATCGTCGACTGCGGGGTGCTCTTCCCCGACGTCGAGCAGCCGGGCGTGGATCTGATCCTGCCCGACTTCGGCCCGATCCTGGACCGGCTTGCCGACGTCCAGGCGATCGTGCTGACGCACGGCCACGAGGACCACATCGGGGCGGTGCCCTACCTGCTCGCCCACAAGCCCGACATCCCGCTGGTCGGCTCACAGTTCACCCTCGCCCTGGTCGAGGCGAAGCTGGCCGAGCGGCGGATCCAGCCGTACACGCTGACCGTGCGGGAGGGCGGCCGGGAGCGGCTCGGCCCGTTCGAGTGCGAGTTCTTCGCGGTCAACCACTCGATCCCGGACGCCCTCGCCGTGGCCATCCGCACCCCGGCCGGCCTGGTGCTGCACACCGGCGACTTCAAGATGGACCAGCTGCCGCTGGACGGCCGGATCACCGACCTGGCCGGCTTCGCCCGGCTCGGCGCCGAGGGCGTCGACCTGCTGCTGTCCGACTCCACCAACGCGGAGATCCCCGGCTTCGTCACCCCCGAGCGGGAGATCGGGCCGGTGCTCGACTCGATCTTCGCGAAGGCCAAGGGCCGGATCATCGTGGCCTCGTTCGCCTCGCACGTGCACCGGGTGCAGCAGGTCTTCGACTCCGCCGCCGAGCACGGCCGCAAGGTCGCGCTGATCGGCCGGTCCATGGTCCGCAACATGGGCATCGCCCGGGACCTCGGCCTGCTCAACATCCCGGCCGGCCTGGTCATCGGGATCGAGGAGGCGACCACGCTGCCGCCCGAGCAGATCGTGCTGATGTCCACCGGCTCGCAGGGTGAACCGATGAGCGCCCTGGGCCGGATGGCCAGCGGGGACCACCGGCACATCACCATCGCCCCCGGCGACACCGTCGTGCTGGCCTCCTCGCTGGTGCCGGGCAACGAGACCTCGGTCTACCGGGTGATCAACCGGCTGGCCCGGGCCGGCGCGGTGGTCGTGCACAAGGACGTGGCGAAGGTGCACGTCTCCGGGCACGCCCCGGCCGGTGAGCTGCTCTACCTGCTCAACGTGGTCCGGCCCAGCAACCTCATGCCGGTGCACGGCGAGTGGCGCCACCTGCGCGCGCACGCCCGCCTCGGCGTCGAATCCGGGGTGTCCGCCGACCGGGTGGTGCTCTGCGAGGACGGCGACGTGGTCGACCTGGTCGAGGGTCGGGCCAGCCTGGTGGGGCACGTGAAGAGCCGGTACGTCTACGTCGACGGCCTCGCGGTCGGCGACGTGAGCGAGTCGCTGCTCACCGAGCGGCGGATCCTCGGTGACGGCGGCTTCATCGCCACCACCGTGGTCGTCGACTCCGTCACCGGCAAGGTGGTCGGCGGCCCGACGCTGTCCGCGAAGGGCTTCTCCGAGGACCCGGAGGCGTTCAACCCGGTGGTCCCGCTGGTCACCGAGGCGCTCAACCGGGCTGCCGCGGACGGCATCACCGACCCGCACCAGCTCCAGCAGATCGTCCGGCGCACGGTCGGCCGCTGGGTCAACGACAAGTACCGCCGCAGGCCCATGATCGTGCCCACCGTCGTCGAGGTCTGACACCGCACGTTCCGCCGCCCGCCCGCACACCCTGTGCGGGCGGGCGGCGCCGTTCACGGACCGGCCGGCGGCTCGGCCGGCTCGCGGGTCAGGGCAGCGCGGCGACCGCCTCGGCGTACGCGACGCCGGTGGCTATCGCGGCCTCCACCAGCACCAGCAACTGCGCCGGGGCGACCCCGTGCGTCAGGTCGGTGGCCACGTCCCCGGCCAGCACCAGCTCCTCGCCGAGGTCGTGCGCGTACGCCTTGGGCAGCAGCCGGTCATGGTTCCACGCGTTGCAGAAGGCGTACGCCTCGGAGCGGCGGGTCGCCGGCAGGCGGCGGACGGCCATCGCCCGGGTGTGCAGCACCTCGCCGCGCTCCCCGGCCCGGCGGAACTGGATCACTGCCGCACCCCACCGGCCGACCACCGCCCCGCCCTCGTCGACCAGGTACTGGTCGCCGCGCTGGTCCAGCACGGAGGTGATCAGGTCCTGGGTGAGGGTCACCAGCTCCTGTTCGCCCAGCGCGTCACCGGGCGGTGCGTCATCGGCCCGGGTGTCGCCAGCCGCTCCGGCGCCGGGCTCGCCGAGGAGTTCCCCGTCGGTTGGATCGTCGTCGCCGGCGTCGTCGTCGGCGGGCAGCGGCACCGGTGCCGCGAGGGGGCGCTCGGCCAGCCAGGCGGCCATCCGACCCGAGTGGTGGCCGGTGCCGTTGCGGGCGTCGAAGCTCCCGGCCAGCTCGCTGGCCACCCCGACCAGCAGCGCGCCGAGCGCGGCCACGTCCAGGTCGGTGGCCGGCCGCCCGCCGTACGCCGGGCGTGGCACCAGCCGGCCGCCCAGCCCGGCCTCCACGGCCAGACCGCAGACCAGGGCACCGGCGGCGGCGAACTCCATGGCGGCGAGATCGTCGGTGGGCCGGTCCAACCGGGGCAGCTGCTCGGCCAGGATGCTGAGCCCACGTTCCAGGTGCCCGCCCAGCGCGCAGAACCGCAGGTGCGCGGCGAGGTGGGGGAACGCGACGCGCTCGCGCCGGTGCCGCCGGTACGCCCGCACGTGCGCCGCCGCGGCCCGCTCCGGCTCGCCGGCCCGCAACCAGGGCAGCAGCCCGGCGACCAACGCCCGTTCGGGTTGGTCGGTGCAGGACCGCAGGTCGTCGACGGATTCGCCCAGCTCGGTGAGCGCGGCCCGCCAGTCGCCCCAGCCGGCCAGCAGCTCCGCCCTTCGGGCCGGGGCGCACCCCGGGCAGCCGCCCGACGGCCCGGGGCGCGTCCCGGCCCAGTGTTCGTACCAGTGGCGGGCGGCGGGCTCGTCGCCGAGGTGGTCGGCGATCCGGCTGCGCAGTTCCGCGACGGTGGGCGCGTCCGGCCCGTCCACGCCGATCCGGTGCGCCAGGTCGTCCAGCAGGGATCGCGTCTGGTCCAGCCCGACCCGGGGGGTGCCGAGCAGCGCCTCCACCGCGTACCGCTGGTAGCGCAGCAGCAGGCCGGCGACGGCGTCGGTGAGCAGCTCGGGGCGGTGGTCGGTGGCCGCCCGGCAGCGCCGCAGCGGCTCCAGCAGCCGCCACCGCTGCCCGTGCAGCAGGTACGCCTCGATCAGCGCGAACCGGGCGTCCAACCCGGAGCGGACGTCCCCGGCGGCGTCGGCACGCTCGGCGAGCCGTTCCAGGGCCACCAGCCGCCCCGGCCCGTCGGGCAGGTCGCGGGCGTCGGCGAGCGCGGTCACCAGTGCCGGTACGCGACGGTCGGCGCCCGGGTCACGGGGAGCGGCGGGGCCGGTCGCCCGGTCGGTCCGGCTGCCCGTGGACTCCTCGCGGCCGGTCACGCCGGCACCGCGCCCGGCAACCGGCCGACCGCCACGGCGAGCTGGCAGCCGGACGAGATCCCACAGTCGAGCAGTTGGTCGAGCTGGTGCGGGGTCACCCCACGTTCCAGGTCGGTGATCACCTCGCCGTAGACCCGGGCTCGACCGTCGTCGTCGACGTGCACGAACGCCTTCGGCCACAGCCGGTCGTGGTTCCAGGAGTTGCAGAAGGCGTACAGGGCGGGCACCTGCTCGATGCCGAAGGTGGGCGCGACCATGGTGCGGACCTGGAGCAGCTCGCCGTCCCCGCCGAGGCGCAGGAACCAGATCAGGTTGTCGTCGAAGCGGCCCACCAGGTCGCCGTCGGCCGACCAGCCGACCGACCGGCCTCGGGCGGCGAGCACCGCGGCGACCAGCTCGCCGGTCAGCGGGCGCAACGCACCCGGGTGCCCGGCCAGGGGATTGTCCGGACCGTCCTCGAATCCCGGCGACGCCATCGGGCATCCCTTCTGAGGCGGATATCACGACCGGCGGCGGTGCCCGTGCTGCGACGCGCGGACACGACCCGGAAAAGCGGGGATCTGCGGGTCCCCACCGTTACCGTGACTCTATGGCGGGCCGTACCTCTCAGGCGAGCCGGCGGCGCGGCGCGTCGCCGCGCGGTGGCACCAACAGCCGTGCCCGCCAACCGGCGAAGAAGACCCGGGCGCCGGTTCGGCGCCGCACCACACCCGCCCGGCCGGGGCCGGCTGTCTACGTCGGCCGCGCGGTCGGTGCACTGTGGATGGGGCTGGCGCACGGAATGGGCTGGGCGGTGCGGGCCGCCGGCCGGCAGGCCGCCTCCGCCCGTGACCTCGACCCGGAGCACCGCCGTGACGGCGGTGGGTTGCTGCTGTTCGGGCTCGCCCTGCTCAGCGCGGTCGCGCTCTGGTTCTCCGGTGCGGGCCCGGTGGGCGCGAGGCTGGCGGACTCGGTGCGGCTGTTCCTGGGCGCGATCTCGGTGGTGGTGCCGGTGCTGCTGATGATCGGCGCCTGGCGGCTGATGCGCCAGCCGGCCGACCCCGCGCACCGGGGGCGCGGGCTGATCGGCTGGGGTTCGCTGCTGGTGTCCACCGCCGCGCTGCTCCAGATCGGGCAGGACCCGGTCGACCCGGTGCAACGTGACTTCGCCGGTGGCCTGGTCGGCGCCGGTGTCGGCGGGCTGC
The DNA here is from genome assembly GCF_052601155.1 of Micromonospora yongxingensis. Classification (NCBI taxonomy): domain Bacteria; kingdom Bacillati; phylum Actinomycetota; class Actinomycetes; order Micromonosporales; family Micromonosporaceae; genus Micromonospora; species Micromonospora yongxingensis. The sequence goes on along the minus strand of NZ_JBQXEO010000002.1, from coordinate 443,234 downwards.
TGGAGCGCGCCGTCACCGCCTGGGTCGCGGTGCCGCTGCTGATCCTGCTGCTGCTCTTCGGCCTGCTCGTGGTGACCGCGACGCCGATCAACAAGATCCCCGAGCGGCTGGGGCTGCTCGCCGGTGGGTTGGTCGCCCAGCCGGAGGCCACCGACGAGGAGGCGGACGAGGCGGCCGCCCGCCCGGCGCGCAAGCGACCGGCGAAGCGGATGCCGCCGCCGGTGGACCCGGACGACTTCGACGACCTGGACGGCGTAGACCTCCAGGAGACGATGGTGCTGCCGCGCAAGTCCCCGGCGAAGGTGCCGGCGAGCCGCAAGCCGGCCGAGCCGCCGGAGCACTCGCCCGCGCCGACCCGCGCCGAGCAGCTCGCGCTGACCGGGCTGGCCGGCGACTACACCCTGCCGCCGGCCAACATGCTCAGCGCCGGCGCCGCCGCGAAGACCCGCAGCAAGGCCAACGACGAGGTGATCGCCGCGCTGACCGGCGTGTTCGACCAGTTCGACGTGGACGCCGCGGTCACCGGCTTCACCCGCGGTCCGACGGTCACCCGGTACGAGGTGGAGCTGGGGCACGGGGTCAAGGTCGAACGGATCACCCAGCTCTCCCGCAACATCGCGTACGCGGTGAAGTCACCGGACGTGCGGATCCTCAGTCCGATCCCCGGCAAGAGCGCCGTCGGCGTGGAGATCCCGAACGCCGACCCGGAGAATGTGGCGCTCGGCGACGTGCTGCGCTCGCGGGCGGCGACGAGCGACCACCACCCGATGGTGGTGGCGCTCGGCAAGGACATCGAGGGCGGCTACGTGGTGGCCAACCTCGCCAAGATGCCGCACATCCTGATCGCCGGCGCGACGGGCGCGGGCAAGTCGTCCTGCCTCAACACGCTGCTGGTGTCCATCCTCACCCGGGCCACCCCGGACGAGGTGCGGCTGCTGCTGATCGACCCGAAGCGGGTCGAGATGACCGGCTACGAGGGCATTCCGCACCTGGTCACCCCGATCGTGACCAACGCCAAGAAGGCGGCCGACTCGCTGGACTGGGTCGTCCGCGAGATGGACATGCGCTACGACGACCTCGCCGCCAACGGGGTCCGACACATCGACGACTTCAACCGCAAGGTGCGCAACGGCGAGATCAAGGCCCCGCCGGGCAGCGAGCGGGAGATGCGCCCGTACCCGTACCTGCTGGTGATCGTGGACGAGCTGGCCGACCTGATGATGGTCGCGCCGCGCGACGTGGAGGACTCGGTCGTCCGGATCACCCAGCTGGCCCGTGCCGCCGGCATCCACCTGGTGCTGGCCACCCAGCGCCCCTCGGTCGACGTGGTGACGGGTCTGATCAAGGCCAACGTGCCGTCCCGGCTCGCGTTCGCGACCTCGTCCCTCGCGGACTCGCGGGTCATCCTCGACCAGCCGGGCGCGGAGAAGCTGCTCGGCCGAGGCGACGGCCTCTTCCTGCCGATGGGCGCCTCGAAGCCGGTGCGGATCCAGGGCGCCTGGGTGACCGAGCGCGAGATCGCCGACGTGGTGAAGTTCTGCAAGGACCAGCGGGAGCCGGAGTTCCGGCCGGACGTGCTGGCCCCCGCGCAGGAGAGCAAGAAGAAGATCGACGAGGACATCGGCGACGACCTCGACCTGCTGGTGCAGGCGGTGGAGCTGGTCGTCACCTCGCAGTTCGGTTCCACCTCGATGCTTCAGCGCAAGCTGCGCGTGGGCTTCGCCAAGGCTGGCCGGCTGATGGACCTGATGGAGACCCGCGGCGTGGTCGGGCCGTCGGAGGGTTCCAAGGCCCGCGACGTGCTGGTCAAGCCGGACGAGCTGGAGGAGGTCCTGGTCGGCCTGCGTGGCGACGGGGACTGACCGGCGGGCACGATCGGCCGGTGGGAACGCGACAGGCCCGCCGGTGACCGGCGGGCCTGTGCGGAGCTGTGGTCAGTTGTTGATCAGCGCGGAAATGATCACCAGGCTGATCACCGCCGCGACGACGCTGGCGGCGGCGGCGTACCAGCCGAGCGGCTTGTCGCCGAGCACGGCGCCGACGATGCCCGCGATCACCCCGAGCACGCCGAAGATGATGGGGTTGAGCAAGAGGGCGAGCACCGCGAAGACGAAGCCCACGATGGTGAGGATCCGGGCGGCGTTGCTGCGCGGGCGGGCGGTGCTGTGCATGTCGGCCATGTCTGCCTCCGGTTGAGAGCCTGTCGTGACGAATCGATCACTACCCACTGTGGGTGCTGGCCACGCGCGGCGCAGCAGGTCAGTGGAAGATCTTCAGGCCGACCACGCCGGCCACCACCAGCAGCAGGCACAGGATCCGGGGCAGGCTCGCCGACTCGCCCAGCGCCAGCATCCCGACCAGGGCGGTGCCGACCGCGCCGATCCCGACCCAGACCGCGTACCCGGTGCCGACCGGGATCTCCCGCAGCGCGTACGACAACCCGCCCATGCTCAACAACAGGGTCACCACGAAGACCAGCGAAGGGGCCAGCCGGCTGAGGCCGGCGCTGCGGTCCAGGGCGATCGCCCAGGCCGTCTCCAGCAGTCCCGAGATCACCAGTACCAGCCAGGCCATCATTCACCTCACGGGGAGCGCCCGGGGCCGTCGCGCCGGGACGAGTGGACTCTGCACATCACGCGGGGCGTCTTGGCCTGACCGGGTACGCCCACCACTCGTCCGGGGCGGCCACGGGCGACCGGGCCACCGGCATCGACGCTAGCACCGGCCCTGGCCGGCTGCGGTGCGGTCGGCGGGAGGCGGCTGCCGACGGCTCGGTGACCCCCGCCACCTCACGTTGACCTGCACCTCACTTCAACTTGCAGTATGACCGTCATGACCCTGCTGTACGCCGACCCCGAGGTCGCCGCCGCGCTGGACGCCGCCACCACGGTCGACGCCATGCGTGCCGCCCTGCTGGCCGCGTACGACGGGCGGCTGGTCGCCCCGCCACGGGCAGCCGCCCCGCTGGGCGGTGGGCGGATGGTGCTGACCGCCGGTCACCTGGTCGACGAGTGGTACGGGTTCCGCTCGTACGACACCTTCGGTCACCCCCAGGGCGAGCAGTTGGTGGTGTTGCACGACGCCCGGACCGGGGCGATCCGGGCGGTCGCGGTCGGGGAGGAGCTGGGCTCCCGGCGTACCGGCGGGCTGGGTGGCGTCGCGGTCGACGCGCTGGCCCGACCGGACGCCGTCACCCTCGGCGTGATCGGCTCCGGCCGGCAGGCCTGGACGCAGGTCTGGGCCGCCGCCGCGGTCCGCCCGCTGCGCGAGGTGGTGGTGCACAGCCGCTCCGCCGCCCGCCGGGACGCCTTCGCCACCCGGGTCCGCGCCGAGCTGGGCGTGCCGGCCCGCGCGGTGGCCGACGCCGGCGCGGCGGTCACCGGACGGGACGTGGTGGTGCTCGCCACCAGCAGCCCGACCCCGGTGCTCCGTGCCGCCGACCTGAGCCCCGGCACCCACGTCAACGCGGTCGGCTTCAAGCAGCGCGACCGCAGCGAGTTCGGCAGCGACCTGCTCGACGCCGCCGACCTGCTGGTCACCGACTCACCGGCCCAGGCGGCCGACTACCAACCGCCGATGCTCGCCGCCACACCCCCGTACGCCGGGCGGCTGCGCGACCTGGGCGGCATCCTCGCCGGCGCGGTCCCCGGCCGGACCACCGCGGACCAGGTCTCCGTCTTCTGCTCCACGGGCCTGGGCGGCACCGAGGTCTTCCTGCTCGACCGGCTGACCCGGGTGGCCGCCGCAACCCGCTGACCGTTTCGCCGACCACCGGCGAGCGACGGAGCGGTGCCGGCGACCGGACCCGTGCGCGGGTCGCGGGAGTGACCCACGACTGTCCGGCCGGCCCGCGTACGTGGGCTTCCCCGACCGGCCCGGTACCCTCGGATGGTGTCTGCCACCTCCCCTACCGACAACTCCAGCCCGGCGCGTCTGACGCCCGGCGACCTGGAGCTGTCGACCGCTGCCGAGGGCCGTCGCGTCGCCCTGCTCACCCTGGGCTGTGCCCGCAACGAGGTCGACTCCGAGGAGTTGGCCGCCCGGCTGCACGCCGACGGCTGGCAGGTGACCACCGACGGCGAGGGCGCCGACGTGGTGGTCGTGAACACCTGCGGCTTCGTGGAGAAGGCCAAGCAGGACTCCATCCAGACCCTGCTCGCCGCCGCCGGCACCGGCGCCAAGGTGGTCGCCGCCGGCTGCATGGCCGAGCGGTACGGCCGGGAGCTGGCCGACAGCCTGCCCGAGGCGCAGGCCGTGCTCAGCTTCGACGACTACCCGGACATCGCCGCCCGCCTGAACGCGGTCGTCGCCGGTGAGCAGATCACCGCGCACACCCCCCGCGACCGGCGGGAGCTGCTGCCGCTCACCCCGGTGCAGCGCCGCGAGGCCACGGTGTCGCTGCCCGGGCACGGCACCCCGACCCGTACGGCCGTCGACACCGACGAGCACACCCCCGCGCACCTGCGTCAGGTGCTGCGCCGCCGACTGGACACCGGCCCCGTCGCCTCGCTGAAGCTGGCCAGCGGCTGTGACCGCCGCTGCGCGTTCTGCGCGATCCCCGCCTTCCGTGGGGCGTTCGTCTCGCGTACGCCCGACGAGCTGCTCGCCGAGGCCGAGTGGCTGGCCAAGAGCGGCGTCCGGGAGCTGGTGCTGGTCAGCGAGAACTCGACCTCGTACGGCAAGGACCTGGGTGACCCCCGGGCGCTGGAGAAGCTGCTTCCGCAGCTCGCCGCGGTGACCGGCATCGTCCGGGTCCGGGTGAGCTACCTCCAGCCGGCCGAGACCCGGCCCGGGCTGGTCGAGGCGATCGCCGGCACGCCCGGGGTGGCGCCCTACTTCGATTTGTCGTTCCAGCACTCCAGCGAGCCCGTGCTGCGCCGGATGCGACGTTTCGGCTCGACCGACCGGTTCCTGGAGCTGCTGGCCAGCGCCCGCGCGCTGGCCCCGGACGCGGGGGCCCGGAGCAACTTCATCGTCGGGTTCCCCGGCGAGACCCGCGCGGACATCGACGAGCTGGTGCGGTTCCTGACCGAGGCCCGGCTCGACGCGATCGGCATGTTCGACTACAGCGACGAGGACGGCACCGAGGCCGCCGGGCTGCCCGGCAAGGTCTCGGCCGCCACCATCAAGCGGCGGTACGACCGGCTCAGCGCGCTCGCCGACGAGCTCTGCTCGCAGCGGGCCGAGGACCGGCTCGGCTCGACGGTCGAGGTGCTGGTCGACTCGATCGCCGACGGTGTGGTGGAGGGTCGGGCGGCCCACCAGGCGCCGGAGGTGGACGGTTCCACGACGCTCGTCGCCCCGGTCGAGGGCGGAGTCGACCTGTCCGCGCTGCGTCCGGGTGACCTGGTGCGCGCCACGGTGACCGGCACCGAAGGGGTGGACCTGCTCGCCGTGCCGGATGAGATGATCTCGGCGGCGCCCGGCGCGGCACGGTGACGACGGGCCCGAGCGGAGCGGGGGAGCCAGGTGGTGCGGTGCCGGGAACGCCACGGCGGGGTGAGGCGGTGACGGGGGCGACGGAGTCGACGACGCCCGCCCGGGTGGTCCCCGGGGTGCCCGTGCTCAACGCGGCCAACGCGCTGACCGCGCTGCGGCTGGTGCTGGTGCCGGTCTTCGGCGCCTCGGTGATCGTGTCGGGGATGAGCCACGCCGGTTGGCGGATGGCGGCCTGCCTGATCTTCGCGGTGGCCTCCGCGACCGATCTGGTGGACGGCTGGATCGCCCGCCGGTTCGGGCTGGTCACCTCGGTCGGCAAGGTGGCCGACCCGATCGCCGACAAGGCGCTCACCGGCGCAGCCCTGGTGCTGCTCTCCTGGTACGACCGGCTGCCCTGGTGGGTGACCGCGCTGATCCTCGTCCGTGAGCTGGGCATCACCGGGCTCCGGTTCTGGGTGATCCGGCACGGGGTGATCGCGGCCAGCCGGGGCGGAAAGATCAAGACCGCGCTCCAGATCCTGGCCATCGCCTGGTATCTCTGGCCGATGCCGGACGCCCTCGCCGCCGTCGGCCCCTGGATCATGGGCGCTGCCGTCGTGGTGACGGTCGCCACCGGCTTCGACTACATCGCCCAGGCCCTGCGACTGCGGCGCCCCCGCTGACCGGAAAACCACTGGCCGCGCTCCCGTGCTCAGGAAGCGGGTCGACAACCGCATGATCGACGTGACCGGCCGGGAGGGTTGGGTGCGGATGTGCGGGGAAGGACGGGTTCATGCAGCGGGAATCGGGTAGCGAGCGGCCGGTGGGCAGCCCGGCCGCCGGTGTGGTGCACAGCCTGGCGCAGAGGCACGAGACCCTGGCCACGGTCGAGTCGCTCACCGGTGGACTGCTGGCCGCGTCGATCGTCGAGATCGCCGGGGTCAGCGGGGTCTACCAGGGTGGGCTGGTGGTCTACGCCACCGAGTTGAAGGCCGAACTGGCCGGAGTGCCGGCCGAGCTGCTGGACGAGCGGGGACCGGTCGATCCGGACGTCGCGGCGGCGCTCGCCGAAGGGGGCCGGCGGCGCTGCAACGCGGACTGGGGGCTGGCCACCACCGGGGTCGCAGGCCCCGAACCGCAGGACGGGAAGCCGGTCGGCCTGGTCTACGTCGCGGTCGCCGGGCCGAACGGCGGTGAGGTCCGCCAGCTCGACCTGGACGGTGGGCGGGACAACATCCGCTCCGCCGCGGTGGTCGAGGCGCTGCGGCTGCTCGCCGAGCGGATCCACGACGCCGATGCCGCCGCCGATGCCGAGGCCGGCGCCACCGACGAAGCCGCCCGGGACGGGGCGGGGACGACCGCCGCCGGGCGGCGGTGAGCCGATGCGGGCGAACCGACGGGCGGGGCGGGATGTCGGCGCGGCCCGCACCGGGTACGGTTGCGGGAAGACTCCGGCGCCCGGGGCCGACGCGGTCCGCCGCGACCGGTTCCCCGGCCACCGGGTGAGAGGTATCCCTCAGGGGGAGGTGCGATGGTCCTGCTACGCCGGGTGATCGGTGACGCACTGCGGGCGCGCCGGCAGGGGCAGCAGCGCACGCTGCGCGAGGTGTCCACCGCCGCCAACGTCAGCCTCGGCTACCTCTCCGAGATCGAGCGGGGGCACAAGGAGCCGTCCAGCGAGCTGCTCGCCGCGATCTGCGACGCGCTCGGCGCCCGTCTGTCCGAGCTGCTGCGCGAGGTGAGCGACACCGTCGCGCTGGCCGAGCAGATGCCCGAGGTGCTCGTCCCCATGCAGGACGAGCAGGCCGAGAAGGCCCCTGTCGGCGCGGCGACCGCGGTGCGCAGGAGCACCAACCGGGGCGTACGCCAGGTCACCTCCGACGGCAAGGTCGCGGTCTCGGTCCGTCAGGAGTCGCCACTCAAGGCCACGCTGCGCAGCACGCGGGTCCGCCCCACCGAGCGCGACCGGGACGTGGTCTGCGCGGCCTGAGGCCGGCCTTCGTGCGGAGCATGGGCGAGGTGGCCCGAGCCGCGTAGGGTTGCCCGCAGGAGCTGCCGGTGCTGTCGACCGCCCGGTACGGATGCCGCGTTGGCGTTCGGCTGGGACGATGGAAACCGGCCGGGTCGCGGTCGGTCCGTTCGACCCGACCGCGGCGGAGCGACGCTACTGAGGGGATACCGCGGAGATGGCGAACCCGTTCGTCAAGGGCTGGAACTACCTGATGGCGCTCTTCGGTGCCAAGATCGACGAGCACGCCGACCCGAAGGTGCAGATCCAGCAGGCCATCGAGGATGCCCAGCGCCAGCACCAGGCGTTGGTCCAGCAGGCTGCCGCGGTGATCGGCAACCAGCGTCAGCTGGAGATGAAGCTGTCCCGGCAGATGACCGAGGTCGAGCGGCTGCAGGGCAACGCCCGGCAGGCCCTCGTCCTGGCCGACCAGGCCCGGGCGAAGGGTGACGAGGCCGAGGCCACGCGGTTCGAGCAGTCCGCGCAGACCCTGGCGACCCAGTTGGTCTCCGCCGAGCAGGCCACCGAGGACCTGAAGACCCTGCACGACCAGGCGCTGGGCGCCGCCGCGCAGGCCCGCCGTGCGGTCGAGAACAACTCGATGATCCTCCAGCAGAAGCTCGCCGAGCGCACCAAGCTGCTCAGCCAGCTGGAGCAGGCCAAGATGCAGGAGACGGTGGCCCGCTCGCTGGAGTCGATGTCGTCGCTGACCGCGCCGGGCACCACCCCCTCCCTGGACGAGGTGCGCGACCGCATCGAGCGGCGGTACGCCAACGCCATGGGCCGTGCGGAGCTGGCCGGCAACTCGGTCGAGGGCCGGATGATGGAGATCCAGAAGGCGACCATCGACTCGGCCGGGTCCGCCCGCCTGGAGCAGATCCGGTCGAGCATGGCCGGGGAGCAGCTCGGCGGTGCGGCGCAGCGACCGGCCGTGCCGCAGGCGGGTACGGCGGGCTCCACCGGCTCGGCCAGCCCGGCCAGCGACCCGGCCGCCGCCGCCCGCCTGGACGAACTCCGGGCCAGCATGGCCCGCGAACGGGGCACCGGCGACCCGACCGCCGCCAGCTGAACGACCGGTCCGAGGAGGTCAGGATGGCAGACGAGCGGACGCGATACTTCCGCCAGCTGGGTCGGCTGCGCCGGTCCGCCCGGCGGTGGAGCGTGCTGGCCGGTGGGCTCGGCGGGGCGGCGGCGGTGCTGACCCCGTACGCCGGCCTCGGTCTGCCGGACGCGGCCTGGGCCGGCGCCGCGGGCAGCGCGGTGGCGCTGGCCGCCTGGCGTTGGATCGACCTGCGCGCGCTGGCCGCCCGCCCGGCGCCCCCGGCGCTGGACCCGGCCGAGGCGGCGGCCCGGTCGCGGGCACGCCTGGTCGCCGCCGTCGAGCGCCTGCCGGTCGGCCCGGGAGTGCTGGCGGAGGTGCGCCGGGTCCGCAGCCGGATCGCGCTGCGCGGCACCAGCGCCGGGCAGCAGTGGGCCCGCCTGGACCGGGCCGCGCTCACCCTGGCCGGGATGGCACCCCGGCTCACCGGGCTGGCCGAACCGGCGGTGCTGGAGGCGGCTGCCGCCGACCGGTCGCTGCGCGACCTGGCCGCCCGGGTGGCCAGCGTCGAACGGGCACTGCGGCTGGCCCCGACCGACGCCCGGGCGCCACTGGCCGAGGCGCACGGCACGCTGAATGCCCAACTGGAGAGCGGGGTCGCGGCCTACGAACGGCTCGTGGTCGCCGCGGCCGGTTACCTGGCCGAGGACGCCCGACCGGACACCGCCGACCCGGGCGCCGCCCGGCTCACCGAGGCCACCGACCTCCTGCACGGGGTGGCCTCGGCGCTGGCCGAGCTGCGCGCCGTCGGCACCCCGCTGCGCGCACCCACCCGCTGAGCGCAACCCACCGGCGCCGCGCACCCCGGCCGGTCACGGCGGGGTGGTGACCGGGATGGGGCCGGTGTACGGCGAGCTGCCCACGACGTTGAACGACCGGATCCGGTAGTGGTAGGTCACGCCTCGGGCCAGCCCGGTGTTGGTGAAGCCGCGCCCGGTCACCGTGAAGGTCGCCACCTCCCTGCCGAACGCCGGGTCCAGCGCCCGCTGCACGATGAATCCCGACCCCGGGCCGGCGGGCGTGCTCGCCGTCCAGCCCAGGATCACCGTCGCGGTGTCCGGTGCCGGTGCGGTGGCGGTGGCGCTCACCCCGCTCGGGGTGGCCGGCGCGGGTGGCGTGCTCACCGCGGCGACCGTCGACCAGGCCGAGGCGGCACCCAGGTAGGTGGTCCGGACCCGGTAGTAGTACGTGGTGTCCGGGGCGACCGCGACGTCCAGGTGGTTGTCGCCGACCCCGATGGCGGTGGTGCCCGGGCCGCTGGTGAACGTCGGGTTGGTGGCCCGCTGCACGTCGATGCCGGTGGCGAAGGAACGGTTCGTCCAGCGCAGGGCCACCCGTAGCGGCGCGGCCGGCGGAATCGCCGCGATCAGCCCGCCCGGGGCGGCCAGGTGCACGGAGGCGGGCACACTGTTGGACCAGGAGGAGTAGCTCACGGCGTTCTCCGCCCGGATCCGGTAGTGGTAGGTGACCCCGGGGGTGACGGTCGCATCGGTGTACCGGGTGGCGGCAGCCGCGACGGTGATGGTGGTGATCTCACCGCCGAAGGTCGCGTCGGTGGCCCGCTGCAACAGGTGACTGGTCGCCGGCGGTCGGCCGCCGTTGCCGGTCCAGGCCAGCGCGATCGCGGGCAGCGCGGTGGCCGAGCCGGGCGCGGACGTGGCGGTCAGCCCGGTCGGTGCCTTCGGCGCCACCCGCAGCACCAACGGCCGGTTCATCCCCAGGTCGCGGTGACCGGCGAGCTGGCTGTGCAGGCGGTACTCCCAGCCCAGGTTGACCAGCTGGTTCACCACCACCGCGGGTCGTCCGTCGGCCGGGCTGATCGGCGTCGACCCGGTTCGTGCCCCGGCAGGGCGACCCGGGTCGAGCAGCCGGACGCTGTCGCCCAGCTTGAACGGCAGCGTCGGCGCGACCGGGCGCAGCGCCACCACCACGTCCTCCCGGGGGTTGACCCGGACGATCTCCTTCCAGCCCAGCTCCGCGCCGTGCGGTGGCCGCAGCGTGCCGTCCCAGCCGACCCGGTTGACCAGCTGAACGTCGCAGCCGCCGAAGCGCAGCGGCTCGGTCTGCCGGACGTTGCCGATGATCCGCCACAGTTGGGTCCCGTCGGCCGGCGCACCGACCGGCACGGCCGGGTCGGCGGCGAAGAGAACCTCGGTGACCGGGTCGGTCGGCCCGAGCGGCAGAGTCGCCGGCCCGAGCGGCCCGGCGTGCGGATGCCCGACGCCGAGCCGGCCTGCCAGCCGGCCGTGGTCGGGTTCGAAGACCTGCTGCGCCGCCTTGACCGCGATCGGCAGGGTGACCGGGCCGGCGCCGCCCGCCGGGGTGAAGGTGACCGTGCCGGCGTGCACCGGCACGGCCGTCTCCCGCGCCGTCCGGGTGCCGAACGCCGGGTCGTACGCCGGCTGCGGCACGATCGGCGGGCGCTGGCTGGCCGCGTACGCCAGGGGCAGCCGGTCGCGCAGCCGGACCAGGTCGTACGGCGGTGCGGGCGTCCCGGTCACCCGGAACTGGAGCAGGGTGCGGGTGTTCGGGCCGTACCCCGGCTCGGTGGGGGGCGGGCCGCCCTCGGCGGTCCGGTCCGGAGCGTCGGTGTGCTGGTCGTAGCGCGGGTCGAAGCCGGGCAGCGGGGCCGGGGCGTCGTTGTACAGGATCAGCGTGCTGCCCGGCGGCACGGCGGAGAAGTCCACCAGCACGTCGGCCCGTTCACCCGGGGCCAGCAGCAGGGTGTGCCCGTCGACGTTCAGCACGGTGGGGTCGAGGCGGTCGTAGCGGTAGCCGATCGGCTGGTTCGGCAGCACCACCGGGGCGGGCAGCAACCCGGCCTCGTTGCCGATCTGGATGAGGTCCGGTCCGGCGGCGCGTGGGTCGGGCACGCCGCCGTCCCGCCCGTCGGTCGGCCAGCCCGCGGGCCGGTCCGCCGCCCGGACGGCAGGCACCATCGGCACCTCCCCGGCGTCGGCGTCGGCCAGAGCGCCGTCGTCGGTCCACATCGGGGCGTCGGAGCAGGCGCGGTAGAGCTGGAGGTTGAGGCTGCGGTCCAGGCAGGCGTTGAGGATCCGGAACCGGTACGCGCGCGGCCGCACCTCCAGGTACGGGTAGGCGGCACCGTTGACCAGCGGAGTGTCGCCGTACGCCTCGGGCACCGCGGACGGGTGCGGCACCCCCGGGCCGAGCGGCGGTTCGTCCGGCGCGCCGACCGGGTCGTGGTGCGGGTTCGGCACCGGGCCGGGTCCGCTCGACGGCGGTCCGCCGGTGACGCCGTCCGCCGTCGGCCAGCCGTCCACCGCGGGCCAGCCGTCGGTACGGGTGCCGTCCGGCGCGGGGTGGCGCGACCAGGGGCCGTAGTCCCACCGGCCGGTGGGACTACGCCCGCCGGACCGGTACGGGTTCTGCCGGGGCTGGTAGACGTGCGGGTGCCAGAGGCTGCCCCGTGCCCCCCAGCGTTCCCGGTCCCAGGTCGGGTCCTCGGCGGCGAGCTGGGTGTCGTCCGGCACGAACGTCTTGTCCTCGATCACCAGCGGCAGTTGGTCGGCCGGCAGCACCCCGTCCGCGACGAGTTGGTCCTCCGCCGGGTCGGTGAGCAGGTAGAGCGCGAGCTGCCCGCCGTAGACCGTGAGCCGGGCCAGCCCGAGGGTGTTGTCGTGGAACCACAGCAGCCGCCCGCTCTGGTCGTTGGGGTAGTAGAGCGTGGTGGCGCCGGCCCCGGGTGGCGGCATGTCCGGCACGTGGGTCAGGCCCGGCCCGGTCGGGTACGGGGTGATCTCCCCGGCCGGGGTGATCCACTGCCCCGGGTTGCCGGCGCTGGTCCATCCGGTCTGCGCCCCGACCAGGTGCAGCACCGCCCGGTTCTGCGGGTACGGAGCGGGACCGTCCAGCGGGCCGGTGCCGGCCCCCGGGACGGTGTCGTCGACCGGCAGGAACAGCTCGCCGGCCCGACCCGTGGGGAGCTGGTTGATGAACTTCACCCGGACCGGTCTGCCGCGGCGGGCGAGGATCATCGGACCGAGGTGCCAGGGCCGCTCCGGAGGCGCCACCGTGTTGTGGCCCGACGCGTCGGTGCCCAGGTTGAGCTGGCGGTAGCCGCGCAGCCGGGTCGCCGGCAGGTCCCGGTGCAGTCGCTGGGCGTACTCCTGCAGAACGATCTCGTAGTAGTCGCAGCCCGGGTAGCTGATCGTGTCCGGCACCGCCACGGGCAGGTACCCGCCGAGGTCAGTGCGGCCCGGCTGGCCGGGGATCGGCAGCGCGTCGACGAACTTCCGCAGCCCGGTGCCGGGCACCACGCTTCCGTCCGGGTCTCGGGCCGGGCGGGGGCTGTACGCGAAGTTCGGCACCGGGCCGAAGCCGCGGGGCAGGACGGCCGGGTCCAGGCTGGCCGTCGGGGCGACCTCCTCGGCGGCCCGCGCGGCCGGCACGGACGCCGCCCGTCCGTTGGCACGGCTGGTGCTGTCGCGGGTGGTCCGCTCGAAGAAGGTGGAGCGGAGTCTGCGGAACATCGCCATGGCTCTCCCCGGGGTCGGGGCACGAGGGTCGCCACCCCGACGTGGCGACCGACCGGGCCCGCACTCTGCTGACGATCGGTGAGCACTCAACCGCAGCATGCGACTCCGACGGCCGGTTAGGAATTACCCAATCGTCCGTATCTGGGATGACCTCGATCGACGAGAGGGTGGTCAGGTGGGTGCCGGGGCGTCCGGACGCTCCGGCTGGCACACCGGGCACCAGTAGGTGACCCGTTCGCCCAGCTCCTGCTTCCGGATGGCGGTGCCGCAGCGGCGGCAGGGCTGGGCGCGGCGGCCGTACACGTAGCTGGTCTGCCCGCGGTGCAGGGAACCGGTGGTGCTCTGCGTCCAGCGACCGCGGTTGGCGGCGAGCAACCGCTGCGCGAGGCTCACCATGCCGGGCAGGTCGGCCACCGCGCCCACCGGCGCCCACGGCGACACGCCCCGCAGGAAGAGCACCTCGCACTTGTAGAGGTTGCCCACCCCGGCCAGGTTGCGCTGGTCGAGCAGCGCCTCGCCGATGGTCTGGTCCGGGTGGGTGCCGAGCCGGCGGACCGCCTCGGCCGGGTCCCAGTCCGGGCCGAGCAGATCGGGGCCGAGGTGGCCGACCAGGCCGTCCTCCTCGGCGGTCGGCACCAGGGCCAGATCGTGCAGGTGGTAGCCGACCGCGACCGCGCCGGGGCTGCGCAGCACCACCCGGATCAGGTGCGCCGGCCGGCCACCCCAGCGTTCCCCCGGTGCGTACGCCCGCCAGGCGCCGTCCATCCGCAGGTGCGAGTGCAACGTCCAGTGGACGCCGTCCGCCCCGGCGGCTCCGCGCGGTGCCGAACCCGCACCGGGGGCGGTGAGGCGGAGCAGCAGGTGCTTGCCCCGGCTGGCGGACTCGCGCACGGTCCATCCCGCGAGGTCGGTGGTCGCCAGTTGCGGCACCCGGAAGTCGCTGGCGGTGAGGCGCGTGCCGGCCAGCGCACGGTGCAGCACGCGCGCGGTGTTCCAGACAGTGTCGCCTTCGGGCACCCGGCCATTCTCCCTCTTCAGAGCAGGATTCGCATGTGTCGCTATTTGTACACCAGTTCCTCATGATCTCCCGACATGCGAGGGTCAGGGGGTTCTGAGGAGAATGCCCATGACGCGACCGCGTTGTCGTACCCGATCCTTCGCCCTCGTCGCCACTCTCACCCTCGGGCTCACCGTCGCGCTCGTACCCGCCACCACCGCCGTTCCGCCGGCCACCGCCGGCCACCCTGTCACCCTCACCGCCGCACCAGCCGCAGAACGCTGGAGCGCCGACCTGTCCATCGTCGACCGGGACGACGTCAACGTCCGGCGCACCGCCGCCGGGCTGCGGCTGCGCGAGGCCCGACCCACCGTGCGCAGCGCTCGCAGCCCGCACAGCGCGGTCGCCGAGGGGATGCTGCTGACCGCCCCGCGCACCCTCACCCGACCGGCCACCCGGGTCCGTGCCGAGATCACCGCCCAGGTCCCCGCCGGTGCCACCGTCGAGGCGCAGGTCCGCGGCTGGCGGGTCAACGGCTGGACCGAGTGGCGCGCAGCCACCGCCGGTGCCGTCTTCGACCGGCCGGTCAGCCGCGTCCAGACCCGGGTGGTGCTGACCGCACCCGCCGGTGGCGCCACCGCGACGGTACGGGGCGTCCAGCTCACCGCGGACGCGACCGCCGCCGTCTCCGCCGCCACACCGGGCCGCACCTACCGGGTGTACGCCACCAGGATCGGCCTGGTCGGCGAGGTGACCGCCAACGGCCGCACCGTACAGCCGCGCGACCACTTCGTGGCGCTGCCGTCGCGCCGCGGCCTCGCGCCGCTCAACAGCGGCGACTACAGCGTGCGGGTCTGCACCACCACCGGCTCCCGCTGCGAGTACGCCCCCGTCTGGGACGTCGGCCCGTGGAACACCCGGGACGACTACTGGAACCCGTCAGCCGTGCGGGAGAACTGGAAGAACCTGCCGCAGGGCCGGCCCGAGGCGCAGGCCGCGTACCAGTCCGGCTACAACGGCGGGCGCGACCAGTTCGGCCGGATCGTGCTCAACCCCGCCGGCATCGACCTGGCCGACGGCACCTTCTGGGACGGACTGCAGCTGACCACCAACGCCTGGGTGGACGTGGCCTACCTGTGGACCGGCGGCGGGCCGCGCGGTGTGGTCGGCGACGGGCCGCTCAACATCCGCAGCGGCGCCAGCACGTCGTCCCCGATCCGTGGCCTGGCCGCCCGGTTCGCCAACGTGCCGATCCAGTGCTACGTCACCGGCCAGTCGGTCGCCGGCCCCTACCGCACCACCACCCGGTGGAACCGCCTGGCCAGCGGGCAGTACGTCAGCCACGCGTACATCTCCGCCGTCTACGGAGGCGCGGTGCCGGTCTGCTGACCCCGGCCCCCGACGGGCGCCTTCAGGGGCGTTCGTCGGGGCGGGCGGGGCGCACCATGTCCTGGTAACGCGGGTGGCTGGCGCCGTAGACGGCGTAGTTGAGCCGCGCGTGCGACAGGCTCAGGTCGCCGTTGGGGCCACCCCGGACGGCGTCGGCGTCGGCGTCGGTCTGACCGTCGTCGGTCCAGAAGCAGACTGGGCACGTCCCGCCGCCGGTCCGGGAGGCGCAGCAGGGACAACCCACGGGAACCACGTGTTCACCCACCGGGGAAGCATTCCACAGTCGAATATCAGCCGGCGACCCGCAGGAGGTCGCCCGCGGCCACCCCGAGGAGGTCCGCCGCCCGCCCACCGTTGACCGCCACCGCGACCAGAGCGGCCGAGTCGACGTACACCACCAGGGAGCCGGCCGGGGCGTCGCCGAAGATGCGTCCCCGCATCGCCGAGCGAGCCGGCGCCGGTGCCGGCGGGGACACCCGGACCGCCGCCGGAAGCGGGTCGAGCAGCTCGGCCGGAGCGGCCAGTTGGACGTTGCCGAAACCGTCCACGGTCAGCACCTCGGCGGTGAATCCCTCGGCGTCCCGGGCCACCACCGGCGGTGGCAGCCGGACCAACCCGGCCGGGTCGACCGGCGGGCCCGCCTCGGTCAGCGGCGCCCCGAGCGCCAGCCGGGCCGCCACCGGGGCGAAGACATCCCGGCCGTGGAAGGTCGCGGACACCCGCGTGGCCAGCCAGCGGGGCTCGGTCAGCTCGACCGCGGCGGTCACCCCGCCCAGCGCGTCGGCGGCGTCCGGCAGCAGCCCGTTGTCCGGGCCGACCAGCAGCCCGCCCGGGGTGGCCAGCGCGACACCCCGCCGGGCGGTGCCCACACCCGGGTCCACCACCGCCACGTGCACCCCCACCGGCAGGTACGGCACCGTCTGCGCCAGCACCGCGGCGCCCCGCCGAACGTCCGCCGGTGGCACCTGGTGGGTCACGTCGATGACCCGGGCGGCCGGCGCGATCCGGGCGATCACGCCATGACAGGCGGCCACGAATCCGTCGACAAGGCCGTAGTCGGTGGTCAGCGAGATCCAGGGCGTCACGGACATGTCCGCAGGCTAACGCGCAGCCTTCCGTGCGCAGCTCCAGGACCAGCTCGTCGTGCAGCGAGATGCCGAACCCTGCTCCGCCGGCCCGGAGCGTACCGGCCTCACCGGGTGGCCAGGTTGCTGGCGGATATGGGACAGGCGCAGTGGCCGACCGGCCACTCCCGCCTCCGGGCACCGTTGGGCAGACTGCCCTGGTGACACATCGGAGCCTGCCGGCCGTCGGGGTACTTCTGGTCGCCGTCGCTCTCACCGCCGGCTGCGGCGGTGACGACGCCGACCGGCCGGACGCCTCGTCGGCATCGTCCCTCTCCGCTACGGCGGCCAGCGGTCTGCCGACCCCGCCGATGCCCTCGCCGGCCGCGCCCAGCGCCGGCGGTGTCGCGCCCTCGTCGGCTCCGCCGGCCCCGCCGCCCCCCGCCCCGCAGGGGTCGACCGAGCGCCGGCAGGTCAGCCCGCCGCCGGTGGTGCTGCCCCGGCGCCCAGCCGGTGCGCCCGGTGCCAGGCAGGTGGTCGACGCGTTCGTCGCCGCCGGCCTGAAGGCCACCCACCCGAAGGACCGCTCGATCGACTGTGGACCGGACGGGCTCGGCCTGGGCTGCTCCGAGCTGATCGCCACCGACGCCGTCACGGTGTACGTGTTTCCCGACGAGACCAGCGCCGCTGACATCGCCCAGACGTGGAGCGGCCAGTCCTACCAGCACGGCGCGGTGGTGCTCAACTACCTGGAGGCGAGGACGCCGGCCGCCGACCGTCCCCGCTACGAGAAGGTTCTCGCCAACCTCCGCTGACCCGACCCGGGCGGATCAGCCGCGCAGGCGCAGGCCGCGGGGCGTGGCCCGGAAGCCGGCGGCGGTCAACGCGTCGCGCAACGTCGAGGAGTGCACCGCCTCGCCGTCGGCGCGCTCGACCGACATCGCGCCCAACGCTCCGGAGTGGACGGCGTCGGCGAGCGCCTTACCGGCCGCGGCGAGGGTGTCGGCGTCGTCGGTGAACGAGAGCAGCGTCCGGCCGCCGCGCTCCACGTAGAGCACCAGATCGCCGCCGACCTGCACCACCAGGGCGCCCGCCTTGCGGCCGGCCCGGTGCCCGGTCGCCGGGACGGCCCCGTCGCCGGAGTCGACCACCCGTTCCGGCCACGGCAGCGCCGCGCCGTACGGGTTGGCCGGGTCGGTGGCCGCGAGCACCGTGGCCGGCCCGCCGCGACCCCGGCCGCCGTCGGCCGGCTCGGCCAGCGCGCGCAGCCGGTCGACCGCGCCGGGCACCGCGAACTGCGCCGCGCCCAGCCCTTCCACGAAGTAGCCCCGGCGGGCCGCGCCGCGCTCCTCCAGCGCCGACAGCACCGGGTAGACCGCCGCGAACCCGCCGACCACCTGCTCGGCCATGACCGCGCCGCGGGTGACCACCCCGTGCCGCTCCAGGAGCACGTCGGCGAGGGCGGCGGCTCGTCGGGTCGGGTCGAGGTCCCGCTCCGGCAGCCGCGACCAGCGACCGGCGACCGTCGGCGGACCGCCCCGGGTGGGCAGCGCCACCCGGCCGGGCCGCCGGTAGCGGGTTCGCGGCGCGGACGGCCGGGAGCGGTGCGCACCACCGGCGCCGAGCACCGCGCGCAGTGGGGCGAGGGTGTCGTTGGTGAGGTGACCGGCCCAGACCAGGTCCCAGATCACGGCGGTCAGCGCGGCGTCGTCGGTCGCGCCGACCCGGTCGGCCAGCGGACGGAAGAAGAGCGCCTGCCCGTCGCCGAGCGCGTCGAGGACCGCCTCGTGCAGCGGGGTCCGGGTCAGCGCCTCGTCGGGTGGCGGAAGCAGCAGCGGGGCGGAGTCCGCGTACGCCAGGGTGACCCAGCCGTCGCCGCCGGAGATCGCCCCCGACCCGGCCCAGACCACCTCCCCGCTGGCGCACAGCTCGTCGAGCTGGGCGGGGGAGTAGTCGGCGACCCGGCCGGGCAGCACCAACCGTTCCAGGGCGGACGCCGGCACCGCCGCGCCCTGCAACTGCTCCACCGTCGCGGCCAGCGCCTCCACGCCCCGGGCGGACGAGCCCACCTGCTGCCAGCGGGGCAGGAACGTGGCCAGCGCCCGGGGTGGCACCGGCTCGATCTCCCGGCGCAGCGCCGCGAGCGAGCGGCGACGCAGCAGCCGCAGCACCTCCGCGTCGCACCACTGGGCGCCGGCCGAATCCGGGGTGAACTCCCCGGAGACGACCCGACCCGTGGCGCCGAGGCGGCGCAGCGCCTGCTCCACCACGAACACACCGAGCCCGAAGCGGGCCGCGCAACTCGCCGCCGCAAACGGCCCGTGGGTGCGGGCGTAGCGGGCCACCAGGTCGCCGAGCGGGTCCGCCACCGGGGCGAGGTACGCCTCGGCCACCCCGACCGGCAGTGCCACGCCGAGCGCGTCGCGCAGCCGGGCCGCGTCCTCGACGCCCACCCAGCGCTGCTCGCCGGCGATCCGGACCCGCAGCACCCGGCGGGCGGCCTCCAGCTCGGTCAGCCAGGTCTCCGGCACGCCACGCTCGGCCAGCTCGGCGACGCTCAGGTCGCCGAGCACCCGCAGCAGCTCGACCACGTCCTCGGCGTCGCGCGGGCGGCGCTGCTCGGTCAGCCAGCGCAGTTGCCGTTCGGTCTCGGCGAGCACCGTCGGGTCGAGCAACTCGCGCAGGTCGACCCGGCCGAGCAGCTCGCCGAGCAGGGTCGAGTCCAGGGCGAGCGCCGCGGCGCGCCGCTCGGCCAGCGGCGCGTCGCCCTCGTAGAGGAACGCCCCGACGTAGCCGAAGAGCAGCGACCGGGCGAACGGGGACGGGGCACTGGTCTCCACCTCGACCAGGCGGACCTTGCGGGCGGCCAGGTCGCGCATCAGCCCGGCCAGCGCCGGTTGGTCGAAGACGTCCTGGAGGCACTCCCGGGCGGCCTCCAGGGTGACCGGGAAGTCGGCGTACTCACGGGCGACGTCGAGCAGCTGCGCGGCGCGTTGCCGCTGCTGCCAGAGTGGTTGGCGGCGGCGCGGGTCGCGGCGGGGCAGCAGCAGCGACCGGGCGGCGCACTCGCGGAATCGGGCGGCGAAGAGCGCGGAGGTGCCGACCGACTCCTCCACGAGCTGGGCGATCTCGTCGGGCTCGAAGACCACCACGTCGGCGCCGGGTGGCTCGTCGGCGGTGTCGGGCAGCCGGATCACGATGCCGTCGTCGGAGGGCATCACCTGGGCGTCCACCCCGTAGCGCTCGGCCAGCCGGCGGCCCACGGCGAGGGCCCACGGCCCGTTGACCCGCGCGCCGAGGACGCTGTGCACGGCCAGCCGCCAGTCGCCCAGCTCGTCACGGAACCGCTCGACCACGATCGTCCGGTCGTCGGGCAGCGAGCGGGTGGCCTCCCGCTGCTCGCGCAGGTACGCCATCAGGTTGGCGGCGGCCCAGTCGTCCAGACCGCCGGCGCGCAGCGCGGCCAGCGCCGCCTCGTCGGTCTGGCGCAGCAGGGTGCGCACCCGGGCGCCGATGGCGCGGCCCAGCTCGACGGGCCGGCCCAGCTGGTCGCCCTTCCAGAACGGCATGCGGGCCGCCTGCCCGGGGGCCGGCGAGACCAGCACCCGGTCGGGGGTGATCTCCTCGATCCGCCAGGAGGACGAGCCGAGGAGGAAGACGTCGCCGACCCGCGACTCGTAGACCATCTCCTCGTCCAGCTCGCCGACGCGGGCGGCGCGTTCGGCGCCGGCCAGGAAGACGCCGAACAGGCCCCGGTCGGGGATGGTGCCGCCGCTGGTGACCGCGAGCCGCTGCGCGCCGGGGCGGCCGGTGAGGACGTCGGTCGCCCGGTCCCAGACCAGCCGGGGGCGCAGCTCGGCGAAGGCGGTGGAGGGGTAGCGGCCGGAGAGCATGTCGAGGACGGCGTGCAGCGCGGAGTCGGGCAACTCGGCGAAGGGTGCGGCCCGGCGGACGAGCACGGCCAGGTCGCCGACGCGCCACGGCTCCAGCGCCACCATCGCCACGATCTGCTGGGCCAGCACGTCCAGCGGATTGCGCGGGTAGTGCAGCTCCTCGATCGCGCCGTCGGTCATCCGCTCGGCGACGACCGCGCAGGAGAGCAGGTCGCCGCGGTGCTTGGGGAAGACCACCCCACGGGAGACGGCGCCCACCTGGTGCCCGGCCCGGCCGACCCGTTGCAGGCCGGCGGCCACGCTCGGCGGGGCCTCGATCTGCACGACCAGGTCGACGGCGCCCATGTCGATGCCCAGCTCCAGGCTGGAGGTCGCCACCACCGCCGGGAGCTGGCCGGACTTGAGCGCCTCTTCGATGTGCTTGCGCTCCTCACGGGAGACGCTGCCGTGGTGCGCGCGGGCGATGACCGGCGTCGCGCCGGCGGCCGCACCGGACTGCGCCATCACCTCGGCCGGTGGCCGGTTGCGGACCGGCCCGGCCGGGCCACCCCACCGCTGCGCGTCGGCCGCCGGGTCGTCGGCCGGCGACCACCCATCGTCCGGTACGCCCACCGCCCGGCCGTCCGACGCCGTGGCCTGGGCGGCGGCCACCTCCTCGGCGGCCAGCTCGTTGAGCCGGGCGCAGAGCCGTTCGGCGCTGCGCCGGGAGTTGGTGAAGACGATGGTGGAGCGGTGCGCCCCGATCAGCGAGAAGACCCGCTCCTCCACGGCCGGCCAGATCGAGGCGCGGCGCGGCCCGGGGCCCCCGAGGTCGTCCTCCGGCGGCTGCTCCTGCTCGTCCAGGCGCGTCATGTCCTCCACGGGGACCTGCACGCTGACCTCGATGGTCTTGGGCGTGGCCGGCTGCACGACGTCGACCGGCCGGGCGCCGCCGAGGAAGCGGGCGCAGGCGTCGATCGGCCGGACGGTGGCGGAGAGGCCGATCCGCTGCGCCGGGGCGGGTAGCAGCTCGTCGAGACGTTCCAGCGAGAGGGCGAGGTGGGCGCCGCGCTTGCTGCCGGCCACCGCGTGCACCTCGTCGACGATCACCGTCTCGACGCCGCGCAGGGAATCCCGGGCGGCGGAGGTGAGCAGCAGGAACAGCGACTCGGGCGTGGTGATGAGGATGTCGGGTGGGGTGCGGGCGAAGGCCCGTCGCTCGTCGGCCGGGGTGTCGCCGGTGCGCATCCCGACGGTGATGTCGGGCGGGGCGACGCCGAGCCGCGTCGCGGCCTGCCGGATGCCGGCCAACGGGGCACGCAGGTTGCGCTCCACGTCGACGGCGAGCGCCTTGAGTGGGCTGACGTAGAGCACCCGGCACCGCTGTCGGGCCTCGGCCGGGGCCGGCTCACGGGCCAGCCGGTCCAGCGACCAGAGGAAGGCGGCGAGCGTCTTGCCGGAGCCGGTGGGCGCGACCACGAGGGCGTTGCGGCCGGCGGCGACCGATCGCCACGCGCCGACCTGGGCGGCCGTGGGAGCGGCGAAGGCCGCGTCGAACCAGGCGCGGGTGGCCGGGCCGAACCCGGCGAGCACCGCGCCGGTGTCTGCGTCCGCGCCGGTCACCGGTCCATCGTGCCCCGCTGGTACGACAACCACGAACGACCCACGACGGAATGTGTCGGAGTGAAAGGTAAAAGCACTGGATGTGCGCTTAATGCGTTAAGTCTCACTTAACTGCTTGCTTGTGAGGAGCAACATAAAGTAACTTCACTCGCAACGCGAACCGGGGTGGAGGGGTCGGATGACCGGCGAGCAGCGCAACGTCGAACCCGGCACCGATGTGCTCATCCGCAAGGTCGACAGTCATCTCGCCACACTCCGCGGCGGCCTGCACGGCCCCGAGCTGGAGCTCGCCGAACGCCTCGCCCGCTGCCTCCGCGAACTGGTCGTCTCGACCGCCCAGGCCAGTGCCGCCGACCGGGGCCAGGTCCGCGTCGCCGTCCACTACTTCGTGCTGCGTCGCGAGAGCCGTGGGCGGCTGCTCTCGGTGCGGTCGCTGGCCGCCGCGGAACGGGTGGTCGACAAGGTCGCGCGTCAGCTCGGTCGCGTCGACCTGCTCGCCGAGCTGGCCCGGGGCCGCCCCGCCGGCGACGACGCGGTGCCCGTCGGGGACGCCCTGCTGCGCTGACGGCCCGCACCCGGCCCGCCGCCGGCGTCTCGACCGACCGAAGCCCGCCGGTGGCCGAATTCCGGCAAAACGGCCCGGCGCGCGACGAACTGGCGTCTGATCGCTGCTAGGCGCCACCGCTGTACGGGCGTCGGCCACCTCGATCGGGAGCGCGGGTGCTGGTACTGCTCATCCTCCACGTCGTGGCGGCACTCTCCGCGCCGCTGCTCGTCCGGCGGTGGGGGTCCCGCGCGTGCTACCCGCTGGCGCTGGCCCCGGCCGCCGCGTTCTGCTGGGCGGTCGTCCGCACCCCGGCCGTCGGCCACGGCGGGGCGGTGGTCGAGACGTACCCGTGGATCGGGCAGCTGGGCCTCGACATCGCCCTGCGGCTCACCACGCTGTCCTGGCTGATGACCCTGCTGATCGGCGGCGTCGGCGCACTCGTGCTGGTCTACAGCGCCCGCTACTTCGCCCACGACTCGACCGGGCTGGCACGGCTGGCCGCGGTCCTGGTCGCGTTCGCCGGTGCGATGCTCGTGCTGGTCCTCGCCGACGACCTGCTGCTGCTCTACGTCGGCTGGGAGCTGACCACGATCTTCTCCTACCTGCTGATCGGGCACAGCACCGAGAGGCGCTCCAGCCGGTGGGCGGCCGCGCAGGCGCTGACCGTCACCACGCTGGGCGGGCTGGCCATGCTGGTCGGGTTCATCATGCTGGGCGAGCACGCCGGCAGCTACCGCTGGTCGGAGATCTCGGCGCAGCCGCTGCCCGGCGGCGGGTACCTGATCACCGCGGTGCTGCTCATCCTGGCCGGCGCCCTGTCCAAGTCGGCGGTGCTGCCGTTCAGCTCCTGGCTGCCGGTCGCGATGGCCGCACCCACCCCGGTCAGCGCGTACCTGCACGCCGCCGCCATGGTCAAGGCCGGCGTCTACCTGGTCGGGCTGCTCGCGCCGGCGCTCGCCACGGTCGGCCCGTGGCGGCCCGTGGTGCAGGTCGCCGGCGTGGCCACCATGCTGCTCGGCGGCTGGGCCGCGCTGCGGCAGACCGACCTGAAGATGCTGCTGGCGTACGGAACGGTCAGCCAGCTCGGTCTGCTGGTCACGGTGACCGGCTCGGGCACCCCGGACGCGGCCCTGGCCGGCACCGCGATGCTGCTGGCGCACGCGCTGTTCAAGGCGGCGCTGTTCCTGGTCGTCGGCGTCATCGACCACGGCGCCGGCACCCGCGACCTGCGTGAGCTGTCCGGGCTGCGGCACTGGTCCCGGCCGCTGTTCGTGGTCGCGGTGCTGGCCGCGGCGTCGATGGCCGGCGTGCCGCCGCTGGTCGGGTTCGTGGCCAAGGAGGCCGTGTTCGCCGCGTTCACCGATCGGCCGGTGGTCCTCGCCGGTCTGGTTGCCGGGACGGTGCTCACCGTCGCGTACAGCCTCCGCTTCCTCTGGGGCGCGTTCGCCGACCGGCCGGGCGTGGAGCCGGTCCAGGCGGGTCGGATCGCCCGGTCGCTGCTGGTCCCCCCGGCCGTGCTGGCCGGTGTCGGGTTGCTCGCCGGCCCGGCCGCCGGCGAGCTGGAGGGCCTGCTGCGCCCGTACGCCGAACTGCTCGGCGGGGTCCACGCGCACCTGGCGCTCTGGTCCGGGCCGACCCCGGCGCTCGGCCTGTCCGTGCTGGCGCTCGCCGGCGGCGGCCTGCTCTTCGCCCTGCGCGGGCCGCTCGCCCCGGCGCTGGCCCGGCTCCGCTCGCCGGTCACCGGCAACCAGGGGTACGAGTGGATCGTGGGCCGGTTCGACCGGCTGGCCATCGAGGTGACCGGTGCGACCCAGCGCGGCGCACTGCCGCAGTATCTGGGCATCATCCTGGTCACCCTGGTGCTGCTGCCCGGTGGGGCGATGCTCGCCGCCGGCCCGTGGCGGGCCCGGATTCCGCTGTGGGACACCCCGCTGCAACCGGTGGTCGTGGTGGTGATCGCGGTGGCGGCGGTGCTGGCGGTCGGCGCCCGCCGCCGGTTGACGGCGATGCTGCTGGTGGGGATGACCGGCTACGGCACCGCCATGCTGTTCGTGCTGCACGGAGCGCCCGACCTCGCGCTCACGCAGTTCCTCGTGGAGACCGCGACCATCGCCGTCTTCGTGCTGGTGCTGCGCCGCCTGCCGGACCGGTTCTCGGCCCGCCCGCTGCGGCGCAGCCGGTGGGCCCGCCGGGCGATCGGGGTGGCGGTGGGCGTGGTGGCCGCCGGGCTCGCCCTCGTGGCGGCCGGCGCCCGCCGGGCACCGGACATCTCCACGGCCTTTCCGGACCTGTCGGTGGCCCAGGGGTACGGCCGCAACGTGGTCAACGTGACCCTGGTCGACATCCGGGCGTGGGACACCATGGGGGAGCTGTCGGTGCTGGTGGTGGCCGCGACCGGGGTGGCCAGCCTGATCTTCGAGCGCTCCCGGACCGGCCCGCGGCCGCGCCGACCGGAGTCGGACAGCCGGGTCAACCGCACGGACCGGCCGGTGTGGCTGCGCGGCGGGCCGACCCTCTACGAGGAACGCCGCTCGATCGTGCTGGAGGTGGTCATCCGGCTCATCTTCCACACCGTGGTGCTGTTCTCGCTGTTCCTGCTCTTCGCCGGGCACAACGCGCCGGGCGGCGGCTTCGCCGGCGGGCTGGTCGCGGGTCTCGCCCTGGTGGTCCGCTACCTGGCCGGCGGCCGGTACGAGCTGACCGAGGCGGCTCCGGTCGGCGCCGGTCCGATCCTCGGCGCCGGGCTGGCCGTGTCGGTGGGCACCGGCGTGGTGGCGCTGCTGCTCGGCGGCTCGGTGCTGGAGAGCGCCAAGGTCGACCGGTCCCTACCCCTGGTCGGCGACGCCCACCTCGTCACCTCCCTCTTCTTCGACATCGGCGTCTACCTGGTCGTGATCGGGCTGGTGCTGGACATCCTGCGCAGTCTGGGCGCCGAGGTGGACCGGCACATCGAGGCGAGCGGCACCGCCATCGGCGGGCTCGCCGTCGACAAGGGGGACAGGCCGTGAGCGCGAGGAGTGAGCCGGTTCTGCGAGCCCCGCAGTCGCGAACAGAGGTGGCGCCGTGAGCGCGAGGAGTGAGCCGGTTCTGCGAGCCCCGCAGTCGCGAACAGAGGTGGAACCGTGACCAGCGGCGGCGCGGGGCCGACGCTGGTGCTGGTGTTCGCCGTCGCGGTGCTGGCCGGCTGTGGGGTGGTCCTGCTGCTGGAACGCAGCCTGACCCGGATCCTGCTCGGCGTGATCCTGCTCGGCAACGGGGTCAACCTGCTGATCCTGCTGGGCGGCCGGTCGGGTGGGGCGCCGATCGTCGGCACCGGCCCGGTGGACCGGATGAGTGATCCGCTGTCGCAGGCCATGGTGCTGACCGCCATCGTCATCACCTTCGGGTTCACCGCGTTCCTGCTGGCCGTGGCGTACCGCAGCTGGTATCTCACCGGCGACGACGAGGTGCCCGACGACCCGGAGGACCGGCAGATCGTCCGCCAGGCGGTGCGCAACGAGGTGGACGCCGTCGACGTCGGCGGGGAGGGCCCGAACGGCGATCCGGAGCAGGTCGACCCCGAGCCCGCCCGGCGTCGGTTGCGGCGCGGGGAGGAGGCGTGATGAGCGGGTCGTCGCGGGCGACGCGATGAGCCGGCTGCTGCCGCTGCCGGTGGTGGTGCCGCTGCTCGGCGCGGCGCTGACCCTGCTGCTGGCCACCCGGCCCCGGCTCCAGCGTGCGGTCAGCGTGCTCTGCCTCGGCGGCACCCTCGCCGTGGCGGTGCTGCTGCTGGTGCAGGCGTACCGGCACGGGCCGGTAGTGCTGGCGGTCGGTGCCTGGCCGGCGCCGGTCGGCATCGTCCTGATCGCCGACCAGCTCGCCGCGCTGATGCTGGTGGTGTCCTCGGCGGTCACCCTCTGCGTGCTGCTGTACTCGATCGGTCAGGGCCGCGGCGAGACCGGTGAGACGACGCCGGTGGTCATCTTCCACCCGACGTACCTGGTGCTCACCGCCGGCGTCACCAACGCGTTCCTCGCCGGTGACCTGTTCAACCTCTTCGTCGGCTTCGAGATCCTGCTGGCGGCCAGCTTCGTGCTGATCACCCTGGGCGGCACCGAGACCCGGATCCGGACCGGCTCGACGTACGTGGTGGTCAGCATCCTGTCCTCGATGATCTTCCTGGCCGCGGTGGGTCTGGTGTACGCGGCCACCGGCACGCTCAACCTGGCCCAGCTCGCCCAGCGCCTCGACGACCTGCCGGACGGCGTACGGCTGACCCTGGAGCTGATGCTGCTGCTCGCCTTCGCGATCAAGGCGGCGGTCTTCCCGCTGTCGGCCTGGCTGCCGGACAGCTACCCGACCGCGCCGGCCCCGGTCACGGCGGTGTTCGCGGGGTTGCTCACGAAGGTGGGCGTCTACGCGATCATCCGTACGGAGACGCTGCTCTTCCCGGGCGGGCGGGTGGACGGGCTGCTCATGGTCGTCGCCGGGCTGACCATGATCGTCGGCATCCTCGGTGCGGTGGCCCAGTCGGACATGAAGCGGCTCTTCTCGTTCACCCTGGTCAGCCACATCGGCTACATGATCTTCGGGGTGGCGCTGAGCACCGCCGCCGGGCTCTCCGGCGCGATCTTCTACGTGGTGCACCACATCACCATCCAGACCACGCTGTTCCTGGTCGCCGGGCTGGTCGAGGAGCGGGCCGGCAGCACCGACCTGCGGCGCCTCGGCGGGCTGGCCCGGGTGGCGCCGCTGCTCGGCGTGCTGTTCTTCGTCCCGGCGATGAACCTCGCCGGGGTGCCGCCGTTCTCCGGGTTCCTCGGCAAGCTCGGCCTGCTCCAGGCCGGCGCGGCGGCCGGCGGTCCGCTGCCCTGGGCGCTCGTCGCGGCCGGCACGCTGACCAGCCTGCTCACCCTCTACGTGGCGTCCCGGGTGTGGAACATCGCCTTCTGGCGGTCGCCCCGGCTGGCCACCACCGAGCCGGCCGTCCGGCTGCCCGCGCTGATGGTCGGTGCCACCATGGGCCTGGTCGCGTTCGGGGTGGCGCTGACCGTGCTGGCCGGCCCGATCTTCACCGTCACCGCCGACGCGGCCGCCGACCTGCTCTCGCGTACGCCGTACGTGCGGGCCGTGCTGCCGGGTGGCCCGCCGTGACCGGGTCGCGCGGCACGGCTCCGGCGGTCGCCGAGCCGCCCCCGCGCCGCCGGTTCGGGCGCTGGCGGGACCAGGCGCTGGCACTCGGCTGGCTGGTGGTGGTCTGGAACCTGCTCTGGGGCGAGATCAACTGGGCGAACCTGGTCGGCGGCCTGCTGGTGGGCGGTGCGGTGCTGGTGTTCTTCCCGTTGCCGGCGGTCACCTTCGGCGGCCGGCTGCGCCCCTGGGCGCTGCTGGTGTTCGCCGGCAGTTTCGCCGTCGAGTTGGTCACCGCGAGCCTGCACGTCGCCCGGATCGCCGTACAGCCCGGCTGCCGGCCACGCGGGGCGATCATCGCGGTGCGGCTACGGGTGCCCACCGACCTGAACCTGGCACTCACCGCCGAGGCGGTCTCGCTGGTGCCCGGCACGCTGATCCTGGAGATCGACCGGGAGTCCGGGACGCTCTACCTGCATGTGCTGGACACCCGCGGGCCGGCGGATCTGACCCTCGCCCGCGTCCGCACCCTCGACGTCGAACGGCGGGTCGTCCGCGCGGTGGGCTCCGCCGCCGAGCTGCGCCGTGTCCAGCCCGATCCCGCCGAGAGGGGAACACCACCGTGACCACGTTCCTGGCCGCTGTCCTCACCGCCCTGCTGTCGGTGACCGCGCTGCTCGCGCTGACCCGGCTCTACCGGGGGCCGTCACTGCTGGACCGGGTGATCGCCGCGGACATGCTGCTCGCCACGATGGTCGCCGCGGTGGGCGCCGAGGCGGCGGTCAACCGGCACGCCACCACGCTGCCCGTGCTGGTGGTGCTCTCCCTGCTCGGCTTCGTCGGCACGGTGTCGCTGGTCCGTTTCGCCGTCCGGGAGCCGTCGTGATCGGGACCGTCGCAGACTGGCTCGGCGCCGTTTGCCTGGTGGCCGGCGCGCTGCTCGGCCTGGCCGCCGCGATCGGCGTGCTGCGCTTTCCCGACGTGCTGTCCCGGATGCACGCGGCCACCAAGCCGCAGGTCCTCGGGGTGCTCCTGCTGCTGCTCGGCATCGCGCTGCGGCTGCGTTCCCCGACGGACATCGGCATGATCCTGCTGGTGGCGGTCTTCCAGTTGGCCACCGCACCGGTTGCCGCACAGATGATCGGTCGCGCCGCCTACCGCTCCGGCCGGATGGACCGGAGTCTGCTCGACGCGGACGAGCTGGCCGAACGCGAACCGGGTGGCGGGCCGGCGTGAAGATCGGGTGGTGGCGGGTCAACCGGACGATCAGGTGCCTTCGGCCCACCCCCAGCGGAGTCCCAGCCAGCGCCGATAAAATAGCGGCATGATCGACTCGTCTGCCCAGGAGGGCAGCAGTAGCCAGCCGGGTCGTGCCCGGCATCTTCCCGCCCCGACGACCCCGGGAGCCCTGAGCGACCCGTGTTGATCGTCGTTGGCCTCCTTCTGATTATCGTGCTCACCGCTGCCACCGGTTACTTCGTGGCACAGGAGTTCGGCTACGTCGCCGTGGACCGGGGCAGGCTACGCCAGCTCGCCGATGACGGCGACCAGGCCGCCGCACGGGCCCTGACCGTCACCAGCCGGCTCTCCTTCGTGCTCTCCGGTGCGCAACTCGGCATCACCGTCACCGCGCTGCTCGTCGGGTACGTCGCCGAGCCGTACCTCGGTGGCGGCCTCGCCGACCTGCTCGGCGTGGCCGGGGTCGGCGAGTCGGTCAGCCTGCCGCTGTCGGTGGGGCTGGCCCTGGTCATCGCGACCGTCGTGCAGATGGTCCTCGGTGAGCTGGCCCCGAAGAACCTGGCCATCGCGCGCGCCGAGCCGCTGGCCCGGGCGCTGAGCCGGTCCACGCTGATCTACCTGACCGTCGCAGGGCCGGTGATCCGGCTCTTCGACCGGGCGTCGGTGCGGCTGCTCCGCCGGATCGGCATCGAGCCGATCGAGGAACTGCCCAGCGGCGCCACCCCTGCCGACCTGGAACAGATCATCGCCGAGTCCCGCGAGGAGGGCAGCCTGGACGCCGAGATGTCCACGCTGCTCGACCGGGGTCTGGATTTCCGTGAGCTGACCGCGGGCGAGGCCATGGTGCCCCGGGTCGACGTGCACACCGTACGGGCACACGAGCCGGTGAGCCGGGTCGTCGAGCTGCTGGACACCGGCCACTCCCGCTTTCCCGTGCGCGGTGCGGAGGGGGTCGACGACCTCATCGGCATCGTCGGCATCGCCGACGTGCTCGGCGTACCGCCGGAGAAGCGCGCCACCACCCCGGTGAGCGCGGTGGCCGGGCCGCCGCTGCTCGTGCCGGAGACGTTGCCCCTGCCCACGGTGCTGGACCGGCTGCGCTCCGGGCACCGGCAGATGGCCTGCGTGGTCGACGAGTACGGCGGCTTCGCCGGCGTGATCACGCTGGAGGACATCGCCGAGGAACTGGTCGGCCCGATCCGGGACGAGGACGACCCGCCGGAGCGGGCGCCCGCACGGCAGGACGACGGGTCCTGGGTGGTGCCGGCCCGCTGGCGGATCGACGAGGTCGCCGACAGCACCGGCATCGCCCTGCCCGAGGCACCCGAGTACGACACCCTCTCCGGGTTGGTCATGCGGGAGCTGGGCCGGGTGCCGGAGGTCGGCGACCGGCTGGAGATCAGCCTGCTGCGCGAGGGCGCCGACGCCGAGGACGGCGAGGCGGAGCCCCGGGCACTGGTCGAGGTGCTCGCCGTGGACCGGCACGTGGCCGACTCCGTCCGGTTGCAGCTGACCGAGCCGGGTGCGCGCAGCGAGGTGTCCGCATGAGCCCCGGCATCGCGCTGTTCAGCTCGGCGGTCCTGCTGGCGCTGAACGGGTTCTTCGTGGCCGCCGAGTTCGCTCTGGTGGCCAGCAAGCGCTACCGCCTGGAGCAGGCGGCAGCCGCCGGCGGTCGGGCGGCGCGGGCCGCGCTGGACGGCGTCCGCGAGCTGTCCCTGATGCTGGCCGGCGCGCAGCTCGGCATCACGCTGTGCACCCTGGGGCTCGGCGCGCTGGCCGAGCCGGCGATCGAGCACCTGCTCAGCCCGCTGCTGCACGCGGTGGGGCTGCCGGACGCCGCCAGCCACGCGGTCGCGCTGATCCTCGCCCTCGGTGTGGTCACCTTCCTGCACCTGGTGGTGGGGGAGATGGCGCCGAAGTCGTGGGCGATCACCGACGCGGAGCGCTCGGCGACGCTGCTCGCGCTGCCGTTCCGCGCCTTCGCCCGGGTGGCCCGGCCGGTGCTGTCGGCGCTGAACGCGCTGGCCAACGCGATCCTGCGGCTGTTCGGCGTGAACCAGCAGGATCAGCTGGCCCAGGTGCACGGCCCGGACGAGCTGCGGATCCTGCTGGAGCAGTCCCGCGAGCACGGGCTGCTCGGTGCCGAGCAGCACCAGCTGCTCACCAGCATGCTGGAGTTGCAGGGCACGTCGGTGGCGCAGGTGATGGAGCCGTTCTCCACCATGGTCACCGTTCGCCGGGACGACCCGGCGGAGCGGATCGAGCACGTCAGCCGGGACAGCGGCCGATCCCGGCTGGCGGTGCTGGACGCGGCGGGCGACGTCTGCGGCCTGGTGCACGTCCGGGAGGCCGTGCGGGTGGTCACCACGGGCCGCACCGCCACCGCCGGCGACCTGATGACGCCCGCGTTCACGCTGCCCGCGACGTCCTCGGTCACCGAGGCGGTGGCCGCGATGCGGGCCCGACAGTCCCAGCTCGCGCTGGTGCGCAACGGGGGCGGCCCAGCCCGGCCGATCGGTTTCGTGGCGCTGGAGGACCTGTTGGAGGAGGTCATCGGCGAGTTCGACGACGAGACCGACACGGTGCCGCGCGGCCGCCGCATGAGATGAATCGGAGGGGTGGTCCTTCTTCGCGGAAGTTGAGGTGACCGCGCGCCGGGTCCGCGAGAGTTGAGGTGGTCTCGTCGCGGTTGGGGTGGCCGCTCGCGGGGCCGGGCGGAGGGGGCGCGGTGCGGCTGACGGGGGTGTCGAGGGAGTCCGGCTGGACCGGGCTGTCCGTGCAGACCACCCTGGCCAACCCGAGCACCCGCCCGGGCCTGCGCCTGCCGGGGAGAGTGACGCTGGCGGCCGGGCCGGACGACGTGCTGGTACGGCACATCCGGCTCGGCCTGGTCACCACGGTCGAGCCGGATGACCCGTCCGCCGCCCGACGCCTCGTGCAGTTCTGTCAGGTGTCGATCGCCGGCCGGTTCGTCGTACCGGCCGGTCGGCGGCGGGCGGTCGACTTCGCGATGCCCCTGCCGTGGGAGACCCCGGTGACGACCTTCGGTGGGGTGCCGCTGCTGAGCCTGCGGATGGGGCTGCGGACCGAGGTGTCCGTCGACCCCGAGCTGGATCAGGGCGCCATGGTGCCGGTCTTCGTGCACCCCGTCCCCACCCAGCAGTACGTGCTGGCGGCGCTGGACACGCTGGGTTTCGAGATCCGCCAGGCCGGCCTGCAGGAGGGCGGGCTGCCGGGGGTGGAGTTCACCCTGCCGCTGCACCAGCGGTGGGGCTACTGGGTGGGGCCGCTCTACGCGGGCCCGATCACCGAGCTGGAGGTGATCTTCGTGACCACCTCGGCCGGTCTGGAGGTGATCCTCTGGATGGACCGTCGACTGGCGCTGGCCGGGATCACCCACCAGAGCATCAGCCGGTTCCGGGTCTGGCACGCCGACGCCGACAGGCGGGACTGGGTCGCGACCGTGGACGGCTGGCTGCGCCACGCCATCAACCGGCACGCCGCCGCGGCCGCGCACGCCGACTGGTCCGCGCAGGTCAGCGAGTCCGCCCATGTCAGCCGCCATCCCGACGAGCCGGTCCGGCCCGGCTTCGGGCTGGGCGGCACCGCCGGCGGTGCCGGCGTCGGTGGTGGCGGCGGTGGCGGTGACGGCACCTGAGCCGGGTCAGCCGGCGCTGGCGGTGGCCAGCTTGAGGCTGAAGGCCAGGAAGAGCGCGGCCACGGCGGTGGTGCCACCGGCGGCGAGCCGGCGGCGCTGCCGGAACTGCGCGGCCAGGAACGTGCCCGCGAAGATCAACGCGGTCAGGTAGAGCGCGCTCGTCACCTGGGCGATCAGCCCCAGCAGCAGGAACGACAGCGCCGGCCAGGCGTAGCCGGGGTCGACGAACTGGATGAAGAACGAGATGAAGAACAGGATCGCCTTCGGGTTCAGCAGGCTGATCACCAGCGCCTTGCGGAACGGGCTGCGCATCGCCGCCGGCTCCGCGGCGTCGATGAGCCGCGGCGTGGTCGGGTCGTTGCGGTCGCGCCAGCGCCGCCAGGCGCCGCGCAGCATGGTCAGCCCCACATAGCCGAGGTACGCGGCACCGGCGTACTTGATCACCAGGAACACCGGCGGGTACGCCTTGAGCAGCGACGCGACCCCGGCGGCGGAGAGGAACATCAGCACCCCGTCGCCGACGAACACCCCGCCCGCGGCCCGGTAGCCGGCCCCCACGCCCCGCTTGGCGGCGGTGGAGAGCACGAAGAGTGAATTCGGCCCGGGCAGCAGGATGATGGCCACGGTGCCCAGTACGTACGTCCAGATGTCGGTGATCCCCAGCACGCCCGCCATCATCACGCCACGGGTGCCGTCCGGCGAAGCCTTTCCCGCAGCCTGAGCTGTGCCGTCGGCCACTCGTCGACGGTCATCGCGTACTGCACGGTGTCCCGCCAGGAGCCGTCCGAGCGTTGCCGGTGCATCCGCAGCACCCCCTCCCGGGTCGCGCCGAGCCGCTCGATGGCGGCCTGCGACCGTTGGTTGCGGATGTCGGTGTGCCAGGCCACCCGCACCGCACCCAGCTCGTCGAAGGCCCGGGTGAGCAGCAGCAGCTTGGCTTCGGTGTTGATCCCGGTACGCCACCAGGGCCGGCCGAGGAAGGTGTGCCCGATCGCCACCGACCGCCGTTCGGGGTCGATCTCGTAGTAGGAGGTGGTGCCGACGACCGCCCCCGTCACGGCGCAGCGCTGCACCCAGGGCACCCGCTCGCCGCGGTGCTGGGCGGCCAGCGCGGCGGCGACCACCTCGGCGGTTCCGGCCGGCGTGCCGGGCAGCGCGACGCCGAGGTGCCGCCAGACCTCCTCGTCGGCGGTGGCGGTGTGCAGCTCGTCGGCGTGCGCCAGGTCCAGCGGCTCCAGCCGGACGTGTTCGCCGGCCATCGTGACCGGGTCGTGCCAGGGCGTGCGCGGTTGGCGGAGATACGCCGGCAGCGGGGCGGTGACCCCGGCGGCCGGCTCCGGCGGCCCGGCGGTCAGCCGCAGCGGCAGCACCCCGGCCCAGTGCGGCAGGTGCAGGTCGGCGTCGTCCTCGCGGACCCCACCGGTGCGGGTCCGGACCGACACCTCGCGCAGCGGCAGTGCCAGCACGGCGGTCTCGGCCAGCTCGCGCCGGTTGGGCGGGCGGCTGTCGGCGCTGCGTCCGGCACCCACCTTCTCGACCAGCGCGGTGAGCATGGCGCTCTTCTCCCGCTCGTCGGTGACCAGGTGGGCGGTGCCGAGTGCGACCACCGAGCGGTAGTTGGCGCTGTGGTGGAACTGGGAGCGGGCGTAGACCAACCCGTCGAGCAGGGTCACCGTGACGCAGACCGGCAGCCCGTCGCCCCGCGCGGCGAGCAGTGGCCGGCTGCCGGTGGAGCCGTGCAGGTAGAGCGTGTCGCCGATCCGTACGTGCAGGGTGGGCAGCACCCGCGGCTGGCCGTCCACGGTGAACCCGAGGGCACAGTGGTACGCCTCGTCGAGCACGGCGTGGGCGGCGACCCGGTCGTAGCTCATCTTGTCGCGGGAACGGTTGGGCGTGGTCCGGGCGGTGGGTGGGTACATGCTCGCCCCTTTGTTCTAGTACAATCTCTTGTTTGTGTCAGCACGCTATCAGTTCACCGGCTCCACGGCCGTCGCGATTTCGGCCAGCATCGAGTCGGGCATCCGTACGGGCGCGCTGCCGCCCGGGACCGCCCTGCCGCCGGTCCGCGCGCTCGCCGCCGAGCTGGGCGTCAGCCCGGCCACCGTCGCCCGCGCCTACCAGGAGCTGCGCCAGCGCGGCCTGCTCGCCACCGCCGGGCGGCACGGCACCCGGGTGCGCCCCCGACCGCCGGTGGCCGCCCGACGCTCCGCGCTCCGCCCGGCGCCGTTGCCCGGCGCCCGTGACCTCTCCCGGGGTGAGCCCGACCCGCGCCTGCTGCCCCCGCTCGGCCCGCACCTCGCGGCGCTCGCCACCGAGGCCGGCCCGTCGGTCGGCTACTCCGACGCCGGGGTGCTGCCCGAGCTGGCGACGGCGGCCCGCGCCCGGCTGAGCGCCGACGGGGTGCCGGCCGGGGAGCTCACCCTCACCGGCGGCGCGCTGGACGGCATCGAGCGGCTGCTCGGCGCCCACCTGCGCCCCGGCGACGCGGTGGCGGTCGAGGACCCGGGCTGGGCCAACCTGCTCGACCTGGTCGCCGCGCTGGGGCTGCGCCCGATCGGCGTGCCGCTGGACGACGAGGGGCCACTGGTGGCCGGGGTTGCCGCCGCGCTCGCCGCCGGCGCGCGGGCACTGGTGGTCACCAGCCGGGCGCAGAACCCCACCGGCGCGGCCGTGTCCGCCGCCCGGGCCGAGGCGCTGCGGGCGCTGCTCGCCGGTCGGCGGGACCTGCTGCTGATCGAGGACGACCACGCCGCCGAGCTGGCCCGCGTACCCCTGAACCCGCTGGCCGGCGCGACGCCGAGCTGGGCCTTCCTCCGCTCGGTGAGCAAGCCCTTCGGCCCGGACCTGCGGCTGGCCGTCCTGACCGGCGACGAGACCACGGTGGCCCGGGTGACCGGCCGGACGCGGGTGGGCGCCGGCTGGGTCTCCACGGTGCTGCAACGACTCGTCCTCGCGCTGTGGCGCGACCCGGCGGTCGCCGAGCTGGTGGAGCGGGCGGCGGAGAGCTACGAGCGGCGGCGCGAGGGGCTGCTGGCCGCGCTGGCGGAGCACGGCCTGACCGCGCACGGCCGCAGCGGCATCAACCTCTGGCTGCCGGTGGCCGACGAGACCAGCGCGGTCACCGCGCTGCGCGACGCCGGCTGGGCGGTGGCCCCCGGTGCCCTCTACCGGATCGCCGCCCCACCCGCCCTCCGCATCACGGTCAGCCCTCTCGCCGTCGACGACCTGGTCCCCCTGGCCGCCGCCCTGACCCGGGCCACCCACCCGACCCCGTCGCCCGGCTACGCCACCTGACCCACCCGCCCGCGATCGCGCGGTTCGTGTCGCCCGCAGCCGGGCGTGGTCGCCGTTCCCGGCAGGAAATGCAGGATCGGGGCGATTCGCGGTGGATGGGATGGGTATGCGGGGCGCCGGAGGTGGGGATCATGGCTTCAGGTGGGTCGCGCAAGGGGCTCTACATCGCGGTGGCGGTGGCGATCATCGTGATCATCATCGTGCTGATCGCGATCGCGTCCGGTGGTGACGGTGGAGGCAACGGGTACTGACCGCGGCACGGTCGCGGGTGCCCGACACCACCGGTGCCTACCCGGCACCGAGTGGCGAACGGGTATATAACAGTCGGCATGGCCGAGCAGACCGGGAGCGCCCCGGGCGCCCAGCGGTTCATCCCGCCCGACGCCGACACCATCGACGAGCTGCGCGCCGCCTCGGGTGGCTGCCAGGGGTGCGAGCTGTACCGGGACGCCACACAGACGGTCTTCGGCCGTGGTGACGAGAGCGCCCGGGTGGTCCTGGTCGGCGAACAACCCGGCGACATGGAAGACCAGAAGGGGCTGCCCTTCGTCGGTCCGGCGGGACGCCTGCTGCGGAAGGCGGTCGACGACGCGGGGCTCGACCCCGGGCAGATCTACCTGACCAACGCCGTGAAGCACTTCCGTTTCGAGCTGCGCGGTAAGCGACGCATCCACCAGACCCCGGACCGGGTGCACATCACCGCCTGCCGGCCCTGGCTGGTCGCCGAGTTCGCCCGGCTCGACCCGGAGATCGTCGTGGTGCTCGGTGCCACCGCCGCGAAGGCGCTGCTCGGGCCGTCGTTCCGGGTGACGAGGCAGCGCGGGGAGCTGCTGCCCTGGCCCGCGTCGGCCCAGCATCCGGAGGACTTCACCCAGGTCCCGGTGGACAGCGCGGGCAAGGTGGCCGACGCTCCGCCGGCCCGGCTGCTGGCCACCATCCA
Organism: Micromonospora yongxingensis; assembly: GCF_052601155.1. NCBI lineage: Bacteria > Bacillati > Actinomycetota > Actinomycetes > Micromonosporales > Micromonosporaceae > Micromonospora > Micromonospora yongxingensis. The sequence goes on along the minus strand of NZ_JBQXEO010000002.1, from coordinate 406,478 downwards.
CCCGTCCGCGGTGCTGCGCGCCGACGACCAGGACAAGGCGTACGAGGGGCTGGTCGCCGACCTGACCGTCGGCGCCCGCGCCCTGGTGGGCTGACACCACGTAGCGAAACCCCCTGCCGCCGGCCAGGGCGGGTGCGCGAGGATGGGCACCCCCATCCTGAGGAGCGCCGATGGCCACCGAGCTGACCGCGCCGCGTACCGTCCGGCCCGACGTCGCGTCGATCCAGCGCCGTACCCTGCGGCTGCTCTTCACCACCCAGATCATCGGCGGCATCGGCGTGACCATCGGCATCGCCGTCGGCGCGCTGCTCGCCGCCCGGATCGCCGGCACCGCGGTGGCCGGTCTGGCGCAGAGCGCCGGGGTCGTCGGCGCGGCGCTGCTCGCCGTCCCGGTCACCCGGATCATGGCGCGGCACGGCCGCCGGCCGGGACTGGTGGTGGCGTACGCGGTGGGTGCCGTCGGCGGCGTGCTGGTGGTCCTGGCCGCGGCCACCCGCTCGGTGCCGCTGCTCTTCCTCGGCATGCTGTTCTTCGGCGGAGGCACCGCCGCCAACCTCCAGGCCCGCTACACGGCGGTGGACCTCGCCGAACCGGCCCGCCGGGGTCGGCAGCTCTCCCTGATCGTCTGGGCCACCACCATCGGCGCGGTGGCCGCGCCGAACTTCGCCGCCCTGGCCGACCGGGTCACCAACGGCTGGGGCGTGCCGCCGCTGGCCGGCCCGTTCGCGTTCAGCGCGGTCGCGTTCGTGCTGGCCGGCGGCGTGATCCTCGGGTTGCTCCGGCCCGACCCGCTGCTCACCGCGCGCCGTCTCGCGGCGGCCGACACGCCGGCGGCCGACGTGCCGGCGACGGCCCTGGCGGCCGAGGCGCCGGCGGACGGCGGTGCGGCGCGGGCCACCGCGCCGGCAAAGGTGCGCGCACCGCGCGGCGCCGGGATGCGGGTGGCCTGGTCGGTGGTACGCGAGCGGCCCGCCGCCCGGCTCGGCATCGCGGCGGTGGCCGTCGGTCACCTGGTGATGGTGGCGGTGATGTCGATGACCCCGGTACGGCTCGGTGAGTCGCACGCCGACGCCGACGTGCTGCGGCTGGTCGGCATCGTGCTGAGCCTGCACATCGCCGGCATGTACGCGTTCTCCCCGCTGGTCGGTTGGCTCACCGACCGGCTCGGCCGGCGGATGGTGATCCTCGGCGGGGTCGGGCTGCTGTTGGCCGCCTGCGCGGTCGCCGGCACCGCCGGGCACCACACGCCCCGACTCTCGGTTGGTCTGGTGCTGCTCGGGCTGGGCTGGTCGGGGACCATGGTGGCCGGCTCGACGTTGCTCTCCGAGTCCGTGCCGGCCGGATCGCGGCCGAGCGTCCAGGGGCTGTCCGACCTGATCATGGGGCTGGCCGGTGCCGGCGCCGCCATGGCCAGCGGGTTTGTCATGCAGGTCGCCGGTTATCCGGTGCTCGCCCTGCTCGCGGCGGTCGCGACGGTGCCCCTGGTGGCGCTAGCGTTGCGGCCGGTGCCGACCGGGGCACCGGACGAGGAGGGCTGATCACGTGCGGCTGACCGACTTCTGGGCGCGACTGGACGAGGCGTTCGGGCCTGGCTACGCGGCCAGCATCGCCCGCGACCAGGTGCTGTCCCAGCTCGGCGGACGAACCATCGAGCAGGCGTTGGCGTCGGGGGAGCAGACACACGTGGTGTGGCGGGCGGTCTGCGCCGCGTATCCCGACCGCGTGCCCGCACGACTACGCTGAGCAGCCTTTTCGCCACTTCCGCGTGTCGCTTGATGAGTCGTACACCTGTTCGGCTATTGTCCACAGCGGGGTGCTCGTCCACAGCTCGCGGCCCGTCGGCTGGTTTTCTGTCGGACCCAGCGCCTAGCGTGTCCGCGTGACGCGAAGCTCAGCAAAGACGCCGGCGAAGGCAGGGGTGGCAACCATGGCAGCAGGGCCTGACCGGGAGAAGGCACTCGACCTTGCTCTCGCTCAGATTGACAAGCAGTTCGGCAAGGGCTCGGTGATGCGGCTGGGGGAGCGGCCCGTCATCCAGACCGCCGTGATCCCGACCGGTTCCATCGCGCTCGACGTGGCGCTCGGCGTGGGTGGCCTGCCCCGCGGCCGGGTGGTCGAGATCTACGGCCCCGAGTCCAGCGGTAAGACCACGGTGGCGCTGCACGCGGTGGCCAGTGCCCAGCGGGCCGGCGGCATCGCGGCCTTCATCGACGCTGAGCACGCGCTCGACCCGGATTACGCGAAGGCCCTCGGGGTCGACACCGACGCGATGCTGGTCTCCCAGCCAGACACCGGCGAGCAGGCGCTGGAGATCGCCGACATGCTGATCCGCTCCGGCGCGATCGACATCATCGTGATCGACTCGGTGGCGGCCCTGGTGCCGCGTGCCGAGATCGAGGGCGAGATGGGCGACAGCCACGTGGGTCTCCAGGCCCGGCTGATGAGCCAGGCGCTGCGGAAGATCACCGGTGTGCTCAGCAACACCGGCACCACGGCGATCTTCATCAACCAGCTCCGGGAAAAGATCGGTGTGATGTTCGGCAGCCCGGAGACCACCACCGGTGGTCGGGCGCTGAAGTTCTACGCCTCGGTCCGGCTCGACGTGCGACGCATCGAGAGCCTCAAGGACGGCACCGACGTGGTCGGTAACCGCACCCGGGTCAAGGTCGTGAAGAACAAGGTCGCGGCGCCGTTCAAGCAGGCCGAGTTCGACATCATGTACGGCAAGGGCATCTCGCGCGAGGGCTCGCTGATCGACGTCGGCGTGGAGCAGGCGATCATCCGCAAGTCCGGCGCCTGGTACACCTACGACGGCGACCAGCTCGGCCAGGGCAAGGAGAAGGCCCGGGAGTTCCTGAAGGAGAACCCGGACGTGGCCGCCGAGATCGAGAAGAAGATCCTGGAGAAGCTCGGCGTCGGGGTCGGCGCGGGCGACGCCGCCGGCGGCCCGGAGCTGCCGCCGGTCGACTTCTGACCGGTCGCTGACCTGTGGCAGGACGACGCGCCCGTACGGGGCGGGGCTGGGATGCCAGTCCGCCCCGTGCGGGCGATGCCGGTGACCCGCCCCGCCCTCGGCGGGGCCGTCGTGGCCGGTCCGAGGAAGCCGACGCGGTCGAGTCTCCGGCGCCGCCCCGCGACGAGTCGGAGGTGGCCCGCGAGATCTGCCTGCGCCAGCTCGCCGTCCGGCCGCGCACCCGCGCCGAGCTGGCCGGGGCGCTGGCCAAGCGCGGCATCTCCGAGCAGGTCTCAGCCGAGGTGCTCGACCGGTACGACGAGGTCGGCATCATCGACGACGCCGCGTTCGCCCGGGCCTGGGTGTCCAGCCGGCACGCCGGGCGTGGCCTGGCCCGCCGGGCGCTCGCCAACGAGCTGCGCCAGAAGGGCGTGGACGGTGAGGTGGCCACCGAGGCGCTGGGCGAGCTGGACGAGGAGACCGAGGCCGACACCGCCCGTGCCCTGGTGGAGCGCAAGCTGCGTACCGCCCGGGGTGAGCCCGACGCCGTCTTCCGCCGGCTGGTGGGCATGCTGGCCCGCAAGGGCTACCCGCCGGGTGTGGCCATCCGGGCGGTGAAGGACGCGATCGCGGCGCAGAGCGCCGAGGCGGCCGAGTTCGCCGAGCAGATCGACGCCGACGCGCTCGCCGACGCCGAGGGCGAGCTGGACCGCGACAACCGCTCGGGCGAGTGAGTGGCCCGGCGGTCGGCCGGGTGTCCGGAGGTAGACGGATGGGTCACACCGCTCGGCGACCCCCGCCCGGTCGTCGGTGTCACCCAGTGACCGGTTGAGCCGGCGCTGAGCAGGCCCGACGCCGCCGACGGCCGTACGCCTCGTGGAATTTGTCCACTCGTGTCCGACACGAGATCAGCGGTCGGTGACGCCGCAACTTCTCTCCGTTCGGGGGGTTTGATCATGAGTCCTTGACCAGACCGCCCTTGGCGACCTAGCCTCGCCATACAGGCTCACATTGCCCGACCAGCGCAGGCTAAGCGCACAACATAGATCGCGTAACAGAACAGCATCACTTCGGCCGACTCCACGGCCTTTGGCGGCAGTTCCGGACAGGCCGGTCCGGAACGCCGCGACAACTGCACCCGGTCGCCGACGTTGCCCGAGGGCACCGCCGGCGGAGAGAGCTACCCACGGCCAGCCGCTCCGGTCGGGCGTCCACAGCCGCAGGAGTGTGCCCCGGCACAGTCGCTGCGGTCTCGACGTTCAGGGGAGGCGGCCATGGCGGGGCGGCGGCACAGGTTCACCGGTAGGCCCTACGGGGTTCCGGCATGAACGCCTTCGACGTCGTGCTCCTCGCGGCCGTCCTCATCCTCGCCGTGGTGGTGATCGGGGCCGTGCTGGTCGGCGTCCGGACTCTGCGCCGGATGGGTGCGGCACCGGCCCCGGAGGATCCCGCCTTCATCGCCGAGAAGGACCGTCAGGAGCAGTCCCTGGCCGCCCTGCGCACCGCGGCCGACAAGGCGAACAGCACGATCGACGTGGCGAAGTCCGCGGCTGCGGCGGCGCGCGCCGAGGCGGCTGCGGCCACCGCCGAGGCGAAGGCCGCCCGAGCGGAGGCCCGCCGCGTGCTCGACGGCGCCCGCGCCGAGGCCGACACCGTGCTGGAACGCGCACACAAGCAGGCAGAGGCGGACGCCGAGCAGTTGCGCACCGCCGCCCGGCGCAGCGGCGAGCGGGAGGTCGCGGTGCTCGCCGCCACCACCCGGGAGCAGGCCGCGGAGGTGGAGCGCCGAGCGGCCCGGATGGACGAACGGGAGCGGCTGCACACCGAGGAGGTGGAGCGGTTCGCCGAGCGGGAGCGGCAGCTCACCGAGGCGAGAGCCGCGCTCGCGGCCCGGGAGTCGGCGCTCAGCCAACGGGAGACCGAGCTGGCCGAGGCGGAGGAGCTGCGCCGTCGGGAGCTGGAGCGGGTGGCCGGGCTGACCGCCGAGGCGGCCCGGCTGGAGCTGATCGAGGCCATCGAGACGCAGGCCAAGCGGGAGGCCGCGCTGCTGGTGCGGGACATCGAGTCCGACGCGCGCAGCACCGCGGAGCAGCGAGCCCGGCACATCGTGGTGGACGCGATCCAACGGGTGGCCAGCGAGCAGACCGCGGAGAGCGTGGTCAGCGTGCTGCACCTGCCCGGCGACGAGATGAAGGGCCGGATCATCGGCCGGGAGGGGCGCAACATCCGCGCCTTCGAGTCGGTGACCGGGGTCAACCTGATCATCGATGACACCCCGGAGGCGGTGCTGCTGTCCTGCTTCGACCCGGTGCGCCGGGAGGTCGGCCGGCTCACGCTGGAGAAGCTGGTGCTCGACGGGCGGATCCACCCGCACCGGATCGAGGAGGTCTACGACCTGGCCCGGCACGAGGTGGAGGAGCTCTGCCAACGGGCCGCCGAGGACGCCCTCGTCGAGGTCGGCATCACCGAGATCCACCCGGAGCTGGTCACCCTGCTCGGGCGACTGCGCTACCGCACCTCCTACGGGCAGAACGTGCTCAAGCACCTGGTCGAGACCGCGCACATCGCCGGCATCATGGCCGCCGAGCTGCGCCTGGACGTGCCCACCATCAAGCGGTCGGCGTTCCTGCACGACATCGGCAAGGCGCTCACCCACGAGGTGGAGGGCAGCCACGCCATCATCGGCGCCGACCTGGCCCGCAAGTACGGCGAACACGAGGACGTGGTGCACGCCATCGAGGCGCACCACAACGAGGTGCCGCCGCAGACCATCGAGGCCGTGCTCACCCAGGCCTCCGACGCCTGCTCGGGCGGCCGGCCGGGGGCGCGCCGGGAGAGCCTGGAGGCGTACGTCAAGCGGCTGGAGCGCATCGAGGAGATCGCGGCCGGCAAGCTCGGCGTGGACAAGGTCTTCGCCATGCAGGCCGGCCGGGAGATCCGGGTGATGGTCAAGCCGGACGACGTGGACGACATCGGGGCGGCCGTGCTGGCCCGCGACGTGGCCAAGCAGATCGAGGAGGAGCTGACCTACCCGGGTCAGATCCGGGTCACCGTGGTCCGCGAGTCCCGGGTCACCGAGATCGCCCGCTGACGGTACGCAGACGGAAAGGGCCGACCCACGCGGGTCGGCCCTTTCGTCGTACGTGGCTCAGATGCCGGTTCCGCTGGCCTCGGACTGCGACATGAGCGCGGCCGGGGGCGCGGTCTGTCCCGCGGTGGCCGCCGTCTTGCGGCCCCGGGACAGCCGGCGCTGGACGTACTGGGCCAGCTTCGACAGCGAGTAGTTCACCGCGATGAACAGCACGGCGATCACCACGTACACCTGGATCGGGTTGCCCAGCGCGCCGATGATCTGCTTGCCGATGTTCAGGGTCTCCTCGTAGCTGATGATGAAGCCGAGCGAGGTGTCCTTGAGCACCACCACGAGCTGGCTGATCAGCGCCGGCAGCATGATCCGGAACGCCTGCGGCAGCAGGATCATCCGGGTGGTCTGCGCCGGGGAGAGGCCGATCGCGGCCGCCGCCTCGCCCTGGCCGCCGGGCAGGCCCTCCATGCCGGAGCGGAGGATCTCGGCGATCACCACGGAGTTGTAGATGGTGAGACCGATGACCAGGTACCAGAGCGTGTCGAAGGTGATGCCGAACTCGGGAAAGCCGCGGGCCACGAAGAAGATGGTGATGACCACGGGCAGGCCGCGGAACACCTCGACGCACACCCGGGTGACCGCCGACAGCAGGACGCTCAGCCCGCGCAGCAGGTACGACACGGGGGTGGCGAGCCCGGTGAACCGGCGCCGGCTCAGGCTCTTGAGCTGGATCCGCAGCACCGCCAGAGCGGTGCCGATCACCAGCGAGGAGATGATCGCCAGCACGGCCGCGGTGAGGGTGTTCTTCAGGCCGAGCCCGATCCGGTCCCAGACCAGCGAGAAGTTCTCGTTGGAGGGGTCGACCAGCGGCCCCCACAGCTCCATCGAGAACTGGTCCTTGGCGTCCAGCGGCCGGTAGATCAGGAAGTACGCGCCGACCAGCAGCAGCACGGTGGCCACGAGGCTGCTGACGAGGGTGATCCGGCGTTGCCGGGGCCCGGGTACGTCGTAGAGCACGGTCTGCTGACTCATCGGGCCACCGCCTGTCGCTTCTCGATCCGGTCCAGCAGGGCGCCGAGCGGCACGGTCATGATCAGGTAGCCGATCGAGATGCCGATGGCGACCGGGATGAAGGCGTAGCCCTCGGCTCCGGTGAGCTGGTCGGCGGTGGCCGACAGGTCGCCGACGACACCGAAGAAGCCGATCAGGGCCGAGTTCTTGATCATCGCGATGATCACCGAACCGAGCGGCACGATCGAGGCCTTCCAGGACTGGGGCAGCACCACGTACCGCAGGTTCTGGCCGAAGGTGAGCCCCAGCGAGCGGGCGGCCTCGGCCTGCCCGGCCGGTACCGCGTTGACGCCCGAGCGCAGCGCCTCGCAGACGAACGCCGCGGTGTAGAGCACCAGGGCGATCAGCGCGAAGCGGAAGTACGGCAGGTCGGTGTCGAGCCGACTGAAGATGGCCTCAAGGCCGGGGACGCGGAGGAAGTCCGCGTTCGAGCCGAGCGCCGGCAGACCGAACGCGGCGAAGAACATCACCACGGTCAGCGGCATGTTGCGGAAGACGTTCACGTAGCCGGTGCCGACCGCCCGCAGCGGCGGGACCGGCGAGATCCGGAGCACCGCCACGACGGCGCCCAGGATGAGGGCGCCGATCGCGGCGAGTACGCAGATCTGGAGGGTGAGCCAGAAACCACCCGCAAAGACGTCGAACTTGTCGATGAGCACGTTCACGGGTCGGTTTTCCTCCCCACCCTCCAGATCGAAGGGGTCAGATCAGTAGCGGTTGATGGTCGGAGCCGCGCCCAGTTCCGCGCCGAACTTGCCGGCGGTGTCGTCCCAGGCCTTCTTCCAGCTACCGTCGGCGACGGCCTTGTCCAGCGTGTCGTTGATGAAGCTGCGGAAGTCCGCGTCCTCCTTCTTCACACCGATGCCGTACGGCTCCTTGGTGAAGTTGGCGCCGGCCAGCTTGAAGGACGCCTCGTCCTTGGCGATGTAGCCGAGCAGGATCACGTTGTCCGTGGTGACGGCGTCGACCTGGCCGCCCTTGAGGGCGTCGCGGCACTTGTCGTAGGTGTCGAAGAGCACCAGCTGGGTGCCGACGTCCTTGACGTACTGCTTGATCGTCTCGGCGGGGGTCGAGCCGGTCACCGAGCAGACCTTCTTGGTGCCGTCCTTGAAGGAGTCCGGACCGGTGATGGTCGCCTCGTCCTTCTTGACCATGATGTTCTGGCCGGCCTCGTAGTACGGCCCGGCGAAGGCGATCCGCTCCTTGCGCTTGTCGTTGATCGTGTAGGTCGCGGCGACGAAGTCCACCGTGCCGTTGACGATCACGTCCTCGCGGACCTTCGAGGGGGCCTCGACCCACTCGATCTTGTCCTCGGGGATGCCGAGCTCCTTGACGATGATCTTCGCGACCTCGACGTCGAAGCCCTCGGGCTTGCCCGACAGCCCCTTCTGGCCGAAGCCGGGCTGGTCGAACTTGGTGCCGACCTTGATCTTCTGGGCCTTGTTCAGCTTCTCCATGGTGCTGCCGGCGGCGAAGGACTTGCTACCGGAGCCGGTGCCCTCTCCGCCGTCGTCGCCACCACAGGCGGTGAGGCCGAGCGCCAGAGCGGCGACCGCGGCGACCGCGGCAACGCGCTTGATACGCATACTCTTCTCCTTCTTCAACGGGGCCCGCCGGTGGCCGGCGTGCTCCACTACGGACGCCTAGTGCGTAAGGATCTTGGAGAGGAAGTCCCGGGCCCGCTCGCTGCGAGGGTTCTCGAAGAACTCGTTCGGCGGGGCGTCCTCGACCAGTTGGCCGTCGGCCATGAAGATGACCCGGTTCGCGGCGTGCCGCGCGAAGCCCATCTCGTGGGTGACCACGACCATCGTCATGCCCTCGCGGGCCAGCGACGTCATCACGTCCAGCACCTCGCCAACCATCTCCGGGTCCAGCGCGCTGGTCGGCTCGTCGAAGAGCATCGCCTTGGGCTGCATGGCCAGTGCCCGGGCGATGGCCGCCCGCTGCTGCTGACCGCCGGAGAGCTGGGCCGGGAACTTGTCCGCCTGGTTGGCGATGCCGACCCGGTCGAGCAGGGCCAGGCCGCGCTCGCGGGCGGCGGCCGGCTTCTCCTTGCGGACCTTGATCGGGCCGAGGGTGACGTTCTCCAGGATGGTCTTATGGGCGAAGAGGTTGAACGACTGGAAGACCATGCCCACCTCGCTGCGCAGCTTGGCGAGGGCCTTGCCCTCGGCCGGCAGCGGCTGGCCGTCGAAGGTGATGGTGCCCGAGTTGATCGGTTCCAGTCGGTTGATGGCGCGGCACAGCGTCGACTTGCCGGAGCCGGACGGGCCGATCACCACGACCACCTCGCCCCGACCCACCGACAGCGAGACGTCGTCCAGCACGTGCAGCGGTCCGAACCATTTGTTGACCGCGTCCAGCACGATGAGCGGTTCGCCCGTCGTCACGTCGTCCACCGTCCCTGTCGTCTCCCGGATCGGGGTCGGTTGACCCCCGGTGCGGCCACTGTAGGCGGCGTGATGTGGCAGAACGCAACCCGGCGGGTCACGGAGCGGTAACACCGGTCACGATCGTCGCAGCGTGTCCGATTCCGGCCACTCGACGGGCCGCATCGGTGGCGTCGGCGCCCTGTTGCCGAGATCATGGACGGATGACGGAACCGGTTCGGCTGACCCGTTACGCCCGTGGCGGAGGGTGCGCCTGCAAGATCCCGCCGGGGGAGTTGGAAATCATGGTGGCCGGTCTCGGCCCGGCCACCGGCACCGCCGAGCTGCTGGTCGGTCTGGACCACGGCGACGACGCGGCGGTGGTCCGCCTGGACGAGCGGACGGGCCTGGTGAGCACCGCCGACTTCTTCACCCCCGTGGTCGACGACGCGTACGACTGGGGGCGGATCGCCGCCGCCAACGCACTCTCCGACGTGTACGCCATGGGCGGCGTCCCGCTGGTCGCGCTCAACCTGCTCTGCTGGCCGCGCGACGTGCTGCCGCTGGAGTTGGCCCGTGAGGTGCTGCGCGGCGGCCAGGACGTGGCCCGGGAGGCCGGTTGCCACCTGGCCGGCGGCCACAGCGTGGACGACGACGGCCCGAAGTACGGCCTCGCGGTCACCGGCACGGTCCGGCCGGAGGAGCTGATCACCCTCGACGCGGGCCGGGCCGGGGTGCCGCTGTCGCTGACCAAGCCGCTCGGGGTGGGCGTGCTGAACACCCGGCACAAGACCACCGGCGAGAGCTTCCCCGAGGCGGTGGCCACGATGAGCGCGCTCAACCGCGACGCCGCCCGGGCGGCGGTCGCCGCCGGCATCCGCTGTGGCACCGACGTGACCGGGTTCGGCCTGCTCGGGCACGCCTCGAAGCTGGCTCGGGCCAGCAGGCTCACGGTGGCGATCGACACCGCCCGGGTGCCCTACCTGCCCGGTGCCCGGGAGGCCCTGCGCGACGGGTACGTCAGCGGCGGCACCCGGCGCAACCTGGACTGGGTCACCCCGTGGACCGACTTCGGCGCGACGGACGAGGGCGAGCGGCTGCTGCTGGCCGACGCGCAGACCTCGGGCGGGTTGTTGGTCGCCGGTGAGCTGCCGGGAGCGCCCGTGGTGGGCGAGTTGCTGCCCCGCGGCGAGCACCTGGTCGTCCTGCGCTGACCGCACGGTGGCCTCGCCGATCCGGAACCGGAACACGCGGCGCCGGTGGTGCCGACGCGGCACCATACCCGATAAACTGTCATCTTCCCGCTACTCCGAGCAACGCTGCTCAGGGAAATTTTGCCCGGAATGGTCACAGACCGGTAACTTGCCCCCGGCTGAGGTCAAATGCCCCCCACCATCGTCAGTAAGGCCCGATCCGGAGGCCGGTGGGACGAACGCAGCGAGGAGGCGGAATGACCGAGCTGTGGAACTGGAGAATCGACCGGGTACGACCCGTGGAGGTCTACCCGGCGCTGGCCGAGGCGCTCGGTCGGGTGGTGATGCCGCTGGCGGTGGCCGACCCGGCGCGGCTGCCGGCGTACGCGGTGGTCTGCGACGTCTGGCAGGCGCCGGGCGAGTTCGCGACGATGGTGGACTGCTACGGGGTGCCCGAGCGGCTCCCCGAGCACGCCAGCATCGCCGCGCTGGCGCGGCTGCTGGACCGCAACTGCCTGCTGCGCGACGACACACTCGACGCCGGCCGGCACCTGCTCGTGACCCCGGACGGCACGGTCCGCCCGGTGCACTTCGACGTCCGCGACACCGACGACGGCGAGGTGCTGAGCAGGCAGCGGCTCTGCACGCTGGCCGACCCGGGCTGCCGGGGCTGGTCGCAGTGCCACCGCTCGCGCTGGGCACCGGACACCGTCGCCCCGGCGCTCGCCGCGGCCTGACCCCCCGGTCCGGCCGGCCCGCCGACCTTCGATCAGGCGCGGCCGGAGGCGGTGGCCGGCCGGTCCGCGCTGGCCGGCCCGGCACCCCGCACCACGAGCTGGTCGAGCAGGGTGCGGGTCGCCTCGGTGACGGCGGCCACGGCGGCGTCGAACGCGGCGGCGTTGTGCGCGGCGGGCGCCCGGAAGCCAGAGATCTTCCGGACGTACTGCAACGCCGCCGCCTCCATGTCGGCGTCGGTCACCTGCGGGGTGAACGGCTCGCGCAGGGTCTTGATGCTCCGGCACATGTCGTGTGCTCCTCGGTTCGGGGCGATCCGGCCCACCCGGATACGCTGTCCTGGTCATGACTACCGCAGCGGCGGGCAGCGCGCGCACCTACCAGGTGCGCACCTACGGCTGCCAGATGAACGTGCACGACTCCGAGCGCATCTCCGGCCTGCTCGAACAGGCCGGCTACGTGCGTGCGCCCCAGGCCGACGACAGCGCGGACGTCGTGGTCTTCAACACCTGCGCGGTGCGGGAGAACGCGGACAACCGGCTCTACGGCAACCTCGGTCATCTGCGCCCCGTGAAGGACAAGCACCCGGGGATGCAGATCGCCGTCGGTGGCTGCCTGGCCCAGAAGGACCGCGGCGAGATCGTCCGCAAGGCGCCCTGGGTCGACGTGGTCTTCGGCACGCACAACATCGGTGCGCTGCCGGTGCTGCTGGAGCGGGCCCGGCACAACGCCGCCGCCGAGGTGGAGATCCTGGAGTCGCTGGACGTCTTCCCGTCCACGCTGCCGACCCGCCGTGAGTCCACGTACGCCGGCTGGGTCTCGATCTCGGTGGGCTGCAACAACACCTGCACGTTCTGCATCGTGCCCTCTCTGCGGGGCAAGGAGAAGGACCGTCGCCCCGGCGACATCCTCTCGGAGGTGCGCGCCCTGGTCGACGAGGGTGTGCTGGAGGTGACCCTGCTCGGGCAGAACGTCAACTCGTACGGCGTCGAGTTCGGCGACCGGTACGCCTTCGGCAAGCTGCTGCGCGCCTGCGGCGACATCGACGGGCTGGAGCGGGTCCGGTTCACCAGCCCGCACCCGAAGGACTTCACCGACGACGTGATCGCCGCGATGGCCGAGACGCCGAACGTCTGCCACTCGCTGCACATGCCGTTGCAGTCGGGCTCCGACGACGTGCTCCGGGCGATGCGCCGGTCCTACCGCTCCGACCGGTACCTGGGGATCATCGAGAAGGTCCGCACGGCGATGCCGGACGCGGCGATCACCACCGACATCATCGTCGGTTTCCCCGGCGAGACCGAGGCCGACTTCCAGCGCACCCTGGACGTGGTGCGCGAGGCCCGGTTCTCCTCGGCCTTCACCTTCCAGTACTCCAAGCGCCCCGGCACCCCCGCCGCGACCATGGACGGCCAACTGCCCAAGCAGGTCGTGCAGGAGCGTTACGAGCGGTTGATCGCCACGGTGGAGGAGATCACCTGGGCGGAGAACAAGCGCCTGGTGGGGGAGACGGTCGAGGTGCTGGTCGCGGTCGGTGAGGGCCGCAAGGACGAGCGGACCGGCCGGATGTCCGGGCGCGCCCGCGACGGTCGGCTCGTGCACTTCGCGACGGGGGCGGCCGACGGCGGGTCGATGGCCGGCCAGATTCGCCCGGGGGACATCGTGCACACCGCCGTCACGTACGCCGCGCCGCACCACCTCAACGCCGACGGTGCGCCGCTGTCGCACCGGCGGACCCGGGCCGGCGACGCCGCCGAGGCGGGGCGCTCCCCGCGTACCCCCGGGGTGTTGCTCGGGCTGCCCACGATCGGCGCACCGGCGGTCGCGCCCGCACCCACCACCGGCGGCTGCGCCGTCCTCTGACGCGGCGCGCCTCCCCGTCGCCCGTCGCCACCGACGGCGGGCGAGGGGAGCGAGGCGAGCCGGCTCAGCAGGCTGTCGCGTTGAGCTTCGGTGGGTGGGGTGGCGGTGCCGTTGGCCGTGAAGCCGACCGTGACCGACGCGCCCGCCGGCAGGGACGGGGCGGCGGCCGTGACCGTCGTGCCGGACTGGGTGACGGTGGCGTTCCAGCACCTCCGGTCGCCGGCTCTCGGCCCCTGCCCCTGCCCCGCAAGATCGCGCTCGATCCTGGATGTAGTGGTATCCAGGCGTCTCGAGGCCACTACATCCGGGATTGAGCACGACCATGACCGGCGACGGCGCCTGCCTCCAAGGCGGGCCGCGTTCCAGCAAGCTCGCAAGATCCACGCAACGTCAGGGAAGTTGCTGCCTCCGGCGCGTCTGAGGCAGCAACTTCGGGGATGTTGTGCGGATCTTGCGCGGGGCGCGGCGCGGCGCGGCGCGGGGCGGCGCGGGGCGGGGCGGGGAGCGGACACGCGGAAGCCCTCGGTCCCGGGTGGGACCGAGGGCTTCCGGAACGCGTCAGCTCAGCCGGCCTGCTCGGCGAGCTGGAGGAACTGCCGCTTGGCGGCGAGGGCCTGCTCGGCCTCCTTGATCCGGCGCGCGTCCCCGGCGCTCTGCGCCCGGGCCAGCCGGTCCTCCGCCTCCGCCACCTGCGCCCGCATCTGGGCGAGCAGCGGGTTGTCCTCCTTGGTGGTGCGGCGCCACGCCGAGTCCATCACCTCGCGGACCTTGTCGTCGATGGCGCGCAGCCGGCGCTCCAGCCCGGCGGCGGCCTCCCGGGGAACCCGGCCGGCCTCGTGCCACTGGGCCTGGATGTCCCGCAGCTTGGCCTGGGCGCCCTTGGGGTCACCGTCGATGTCCAGCGCCTCGGCCTCGGCCAGCAGCGCCTGCTTGCGCTCCAGGTTGCCGCGCTGCTCGTTGTCCCGGGCGGAGAAGACCTCGCTGCGCCGGGTGAAGAAGGCGTCCTGCGCGGCCCGGAACCGTTCCCAGAGCTTCTGCTCGGCCTCCTTGGAGGCGCGCGGCGCGGCCTTCCACTGGGTCATGAGTTCCTTGAGCTGGTTGGCGGTGGCCGCCCACTCGGTGGAGTCGCTGAGCTTCTCCGCCTCGGCGACCAGCTCCTCCTTGGCCGTCTGCGCCTGCTTGCGCTGCGCGTCCAGGGAGGCGAAGTGGGCGCCGCGGCGCCGGGTGAAGCCGTCCCGGGCGGCGGCGAACCGCTTCCACAGCTCGCCGTCGGTCTTCTTGTCGACCCCGCGGATGGTCTTCCACTCGTCGAGGATCTCCTTGAGCCGGTCCCCGGCGGTCTTCCAGCCGGTCGACTCGGCGGCGAGCTTCTCGGCCTCCTCGACCAGCGCGGTCTTGCGCGCCAGGGCCTCGCCGCGAGCGGCGTCCCGGGCGGCGCGAGCCTCACCGGCCTTCTCCTCGGCGAGGGTGGCCAGCTTGTCCAGCCGCGCGGCCAGGGCGTCGATGTCGCCGACCACGTGGGCTTCGGGCAGCGTGGCGCGGATCCGCTTGATCGTGCTCAGCGAATGCCCGGCGTCCGCCGCTCCCGAGTTGAGCCGCGCCTCGGTCAGGTCCACTTCGGTCACCAGGTCGGCGAAGCGGCGTGCGAAGTGCGCCAGGCCCTCCTCCGGTGCTCCCGCCTGCCAGGATCCGACCACCCGCTCGCCCTCGGTGGTCTTGACGTACACGGTGCCGTCCGCGTCCACCCGTCCGAAGGCAGTCCAGTCGCTCATGTGCCCATCCTCGTTCTCCCGGCGTCGAGGGAACTGGCCCCCGCCGCCGCCACGGCGCAGTCAAGTTGCTTCCGGCATTGTCACAGGTCCGACCCGGTCCGCGTCGAGCGCCTATCGCCGACCGTGACCATACGGTGTCCTAGGGCGCGAATGACCGTATCGGCGCGGAGACGCACCGGGCATTCCCGCTACGGTGAACGGGTGCCACTGGTCGCCGCCGCCGTCTGCCCCCATCCGCCCCTGCTCGTGCCCCAGGTGGCGGGTGCCGCCGCGCCCGAGTTGGACGACCTGCGGGCGGCCTGTGACAGTGCCGTCGGAGGGCTGTTGGCCGCCGATCCGGACGCCGTGGTGCTGCTCGGCGCCGGCCCGGCGACCGGCCCGATCGCGTCCCCGGCCACCGGCTCCCTCCAGCCCTGGGGCGTCGACCTGGACGTGCCGCTGACCCCCGGGCAGCCCGATCGTGGCGCGGTGCTGCCGTTGAGCCTGACCATCGGCGCGTGGCTGCTGGCCCGGCAGGGCGTGCGGGCGCCGGTGACGGCCGTGCAGGTGGCCGCCGATGCCGGCCCGGCCGAGCTGGCCACCCTCGCCGAGGAGGTCAACGCCGCCGGCACCCGGGTGGCACTGCTGGCGCTCGGGGACGGCTCGGCCTGCCGGGGCGAGAAGTCCCCCGGGTACGACGACCCGCGCGCCCACCCGTACGACCAGCGGGTCGCCGCGGCCCTGGCCGGGGCGGACGTGGACGTCCTGCTGGAGCTCGACCCGGGTCTGTCCGCGGAGCTGAAGGCCGCCGGTCGGGCGCCCTGGCAGGTGCTCGCGGGGGCGGCCCGGTCGGCCGGCGCGTGGCGCGGCGAGCTGCGCTACGACGCCGCTCCCTACGGTGTCGCGTACTTCGTGGCGTCCTGGGAGCGCGCGTGAGCGGCGACGGGCCCCGCCCGGTCGGCACGGTCGTGGCGGTGGTCGGCCCGACGGCCGCGGGCAAGTCGGCACTGAGCATCGCGCTGGCGCACGCCCTCGACGGGGAGGTGGTCAACGCCGACTCGATGCAGCTCTACCGGGGAATGGACATCGGCACCGCCAAGCTGACCCCCGCCGAGCGGGACGGGGTGCCCCACCACCTGCTGGACATCTGGGAGGTCACCGAGCCGGCGAGCGTCGCGGAGTACCAGCGGCTGGCCCGTGCGGCGGTGGACGACATCCTGTCGCGGGGCCGGGTGCCGCTGCTGGTGGGCGGCTCGGGGCTGTACGTGCGGGCGGTGCTGGAGCACTTCGACTTCCCCGGCACCGACCCGGCGCTGCGCGAGCGGCTGGAACGTGAGCTGGCCGACGTTGGGCCGGCGCCGCTGTACGCGCGGCTGCGCGCCGCCGACCCGGTCGCCGCCGAGAGCATCCTGCCCGGCAACGGCCGCCGGATCGTCCGCGCCCTGGAGGTGATCCAGCTCACCGGTGCGCCGTTTGCGGCGTCGCTGCCGGAGCCGACGCCGTACTACCCGTCCGTGCAGCTCGGGGTCGACCTGGACACCGCGCTGCTCGACGAGCGGATCGCACTGCGGGTCGACCGGATGTGGGCCGACGGCCTGGTGGACGAGACCCGTGGGCTGGTCGGGCGGGGTCTGCCCGAGGGGCGGACGGCCAGCCGGGCGCTCGGCTACCAGCAGGTGTTGCGCATGCTCGCGGGTGAGCTGACCGAGGCGCAGGCGCACGAGGAGACGGTCCGCGCGACGCGGAGGTTCGTCCGCCGGCAGCGGTCCTGGTTCCGGCGCGACCCTCGGGTCCACTGGCTGGATTCGGCGATGCCGGGCCTGATCGAGGCCGCCCTGCGTCTGGTGCCGGCCGCTGCGCGATGATGGGGGCGTGGAGTTCACCAAGGGCCACGGCACCGGCAACGATTTCGTCCTCCTTCCCGACCCGGACGGTCAGCTCGACCTGACCCCGGAGCTGGTCGCGGCGCTCTGCGACCGGCGGCGCGGCATCGGCGCGGACGGTGTGCTGCGGGTGGTCCGCGCGGCCAAGCATCCCGACGGCGCCGGGCTGGCCGGTGAGGCCGAGTGGTTCATGGACTACTGGAACGCCGACGGCTCGTTCGCCGAGATGTGCGGCAACGGCGCCCGGGTCTTCGTCCGCTACCTGCTCGACACCGGGCTGGCCACGCCCACGGGCGCGGCGCTGCCGGTGGCCACCCGGGCCGGCGTCGTGCGTGCGCTGGTCGAGGGCGGCACCGTCTCCGTCGAGATGCGCCGCCCCCGGCTGTACGACGAGGCCACCGCCACCCTGGGCGGGCTGACCCTGCCCGGCACCGCCGTGGACGTCGGCAACCCGCACCTCGTCTGCGTCCTGCCCCTGGGTGTGGAGCTGTCGGCGCTGGACCTGACCACCGCGCCCGGGTTCGACCCGGAGGTCTTCCCGAGCGGGGTGAACGTGGAGTTCATCGTGGCGGGCGACCCGGTCGACGCCACCGACACCCACACCCTCATGCGGGTCTACGAGCGCGGCAGCGCCGAGACGTTGTCCTGCGGCACCGGTGCCTGCGCAGTGGGCGCTGTGGCCCTGCGCGACGCCGGCCGGGACACCGGGGTGGTCGCCGTGGACGTCCCCGGCGGCCGTCTGACGGTCACCGTCACGGCCGACTCCTGTTGGCTGTCCGGCCCGGCCGTCCTGGTAACCACGGGCGAGGTCGACCTCTCCACCCTGCCCGCCGCCGTCTGACGCTGAGCGGTCCGCATCTCCGGCTGCCGTCGGTCGTCAGTCGCCCTTTGCTCTGCTTCACCCCGCGCAACACCCGATGTCCGATTACCGGACACCGGGTGTTGCGGTGGTTGAAGCAGAGCAAAGCGAGGGAGACGACCCCTTCCGGGCCGGCTCCCTCGCTCCCGGCGTCACACGCGGGCCGGACTGCTCGTCAGGGGGTTGCGCTGGCGTTGGCGGCGATCTCCGGGAGGTCGGCGGGGCCGGGGTCGGCGGCCGGCAGCGGGCTCGGGTTGTGGGCGGCGGCACGGACGGCGGCGGCGACGGCCGGGGCGACCCGGGAGTCGAAGACACTCGGCACGATCACCGTCGGGTTGATCTTCTCCTCGCCGACCACGTCGGCGATGGCCCGCGCGGCCGCGATCGCCATCTCCTCGGTGAACTCCTCCGCGTGCGCGTCGAGCATGCCGCGGAAGACACCCGGGAAGGCGAGCACGTTGTTGATCTGGTTCGGCTGGTCGGAGCGACCGGTGGCGACAACCGCGGCGTACTTGCGCGCCTCCCGCGGGTCGACCTCCGGGTCCGGGTTGGCCAGCGCGAAGACGATCGAGTCCTTGGCCATCGCGGCGATGTCGTCGCCGGTCAGCAGGTTCGGCGCGCTCACACCGATGAACACGTCGGCGCCCCGGATCGCGCCCGGCAGGTCACCGGAGTAGTTCTCCTTGTTGGTGTTGTCCGCCAGCCACTGCCAGGCCGAGTTGAGCCCGGCCTGCCCGCGGTGCAGGGCACCCTCCCGGTCGTACGCGATGATGTCGCCGACGCCCTGGCGCAGCAGCAGCTTCATGATCGCGGTGCCGGCCGCGCCGGCCCCGGAGACGACCACCCGGACGTCCTCAAGCCGCTTGCCCACCACCCGCAGCGCGTTGGTCAGCGCGGCCAGCACGCAGATCGCGGTGCCGTGCTGGTCATCGTGGAAGACCGGGATGTCCAGCGCCTCGCGCAGCCGGGCCTCGATCTCGAAGCAGCGCGGCGCGGCGATGTCCTCCAGGTTGATGCCGCCGTAGGCCGGCGCGATCGCCTTGACGATCTGCACGATCTCGTCGGTGTCCTGGGTGTCGAGGACCACCGGCCAGGCGTCCACCCCGCCGAAGCGCTTGAACAGCGCGGCCTTGCCCTCCATCACCGGCAGCGACGCGGCCGGCCCGAGGTTGCCCAGCCCGAGCACCGCCGAGCCGTCGCTGACCACCGCGACGGTGTTGCGCTTGATCGTCAGCCGGCGGGCGTCGGCCGGGTTCTCGGCGATCGCCATGCAGACCCGGGCGACCCCGGGGGTGTACGCCCGGGACAACTCGTCGCGGTTGCGCAGCGCGACCTTCGAGGTCACCTCGATCTTGCCGCCCAGGTGCAGCAGGAACGTCCGGTCCGACACCTTGCGCACGTCCACGCCGTCCAGCGCGGTCAGCGCGTCGACCACCTGGTCGGCGTGGCTCGCGTCGGCGGTGTCGCAGGTGAGGTCGACGATCACGTGGGTCGGGTCCGAGTCCACCACGTCCAGCGCTGTGACGATCGCCCCGGCCTCGCCGACCGAGGTGGTCAGCCGGCCGATCGAGGAGGCGTCCGCGGTCACGGCGATCCGGATGGTGATCGAAAATCCGGCGCTCGGCAGTCGGGTGATGGCCACGGGATCCCTCCGTCACGGCTGAGCGGCCGATCGGCCGCCGCCCCGCATTTCTACCGGGTTGTCGAGGTCGGCCGGCATTCGCCCCCACTTTTGGCGACCCTCGGCACGGGCATATAGCGGGTGCGCTGAGCGTTGGGTCATGTCAGGATTACTTTCTACTTATCAAAACGGACAGGAGAACCGCTTGCGAGACCAGGAGAGCTTTGTCCCCGTCGAGGACGAGCTCGACGACGTCACCACCGGCGAGATGGAGCTGTCGGAGCGGCAGTCGCTACGACGCGTACCGGGCCTCTCCACCGAGCTCACCGACATCACCGAGGTGGAATACCGCCAGCTGCGGCTGGAGCGGGTCGTCCTGGTGGGTGTCTGGACCGAGGGCACCGCGACCGACGCGGAAAATTCCCTCACCGAGCTGGCCGCGCTGGCCGAGACCGCCGGTTCCCAGGTGCTCGAAGGGCTGATCCAGCGCCGCACCCGACCCGACCCGGCCACCTACATCGGCCGTGGCAAGGTCGACGACCTCGGTGCGGTGGTGCTCTCCACCGGCGCCGACACCGTCATCTGTGACGGGGAGCTGTCCCCGTCCCAGCTGCGCAACCTGGAACAGCGCACCAAGGTCAAGGTGGTCGACCGCACGGCGCTGATCCTCGACATCTTCGCCCAGCACGCCAAGAGCAAGGAAGGCAAGGCGCAGGTCGAGCTGGCCCAGCTCGAATACCTGCTGCCCCGACTGCGCGGTTGGGGTGAGACGCTGTCCCGGCAGACCGGTGGTAGCGGTCGCGGCGGTGGCGCTGGCGGCGGCGTGGGTCTGCGTGGTCCCGGTGAGACCAAGCTGGAGACCGACCGGCGCCGGATCCGTACCCGCATCTCCCGGCTGCGCCGCGAGATCAAGGGCATGAAGACGGTACGCCAGACCAAGCGCGCTCGCCGTTCCCGCAACGCCGTTCCCGCGGTGGCCATCGCCGGCTACACCAACGCCGGCAAGTCCAGCCTGCTCAACCGGCTGACCGGTGCGGGCGTCCTGGTGGAGAACGCGCTGTTCGCCACCCTGGACCCGACCACCCGTAGGGCCACGGCCTCCGACGGGCGGCTCTACACCCTCTCCGACACGGTCGGCTTCGTCCGGCACCTGCCGCACCAGATCGTCGAGGCGTTCCGCTCGACGCTGGAGGAGGTCGCCGAGGCGGATCTGGTGGTGCATGTCGTCGACGGCACCCACCCGGACCCGGAGGAGCAGGTCCGGGCGGTCCACGAGGTGCTCGCCGAGGTGGGCGCGGACCGGCTCCCCGAGCTGCTGGTGGTCAACAAGACCGACGCGGCCGACGAGGACACGCTGCTCCGGCTGAAGCGTCTCTGGCCGGACGCGATCTTCGTCTCCGCGCACTCCGGGCGGGGCGTCGACGGGCTGCGCGAGGCGATCGAGGAGCGTTTGCCGCGCCCGGCCGTGGAGGTCCGCGCGGTGCTGCCGTACGACCGGGGCGACCTGGTGGCGCGGGTGCACCGCACCGGCGAGGTGCTCAGCACGTCGCACCTGCCGGAGGGCACCCTGGTGCACGTCCGGGTCGGTGCGGCGGTCGCGGCCGAGCTGGCGCCGTTCGACGTCGAGCGGCAGGGGCAGGCGGCCGTCGTGGCGTCCTGAGCGCCCACGGCGTCATCCAACGGAAACGCGTGGCATGCGACACTGGCCGAATGCGCCGCGTTGTTTCCTCGGTCACGGTTGCCCTCGGCCTGCTCGGGGCAACCGTGGCGCTCGCCGGAGTCGCCGTTGCGGCCCCCGCTCCCGGATCGTCCGAGCCGCCGGCAGCCACGCCCGGTAAGAAGCGCTGCACGATCGTCGATGAGCGGCTGCGGGAGCTGTCCGGGCTGGTGGTCACCAAGAGTGGCTACATCGTCGTCAACGACAGCACCGACAACGCGGCACGCAAGCGGGTCTTCTTCCTGGACAGCAAGTGCAAGATCTCGAAGGAGCCGGTCCGGTACTCCGGGCAGGGCCCGTTCGACACCGAGGACCTGGCCCTGTCCAAGGACGGCGGCACCCTCTGGATCGCCGACACCGGCGACAACACCACCTCGAAGGAGCGCCGGACCCGGGTCGCACTCTGGTCGATGCCGGTCACCGGCGCCAAGCAGCCGGTGCTGCACCGTCTCTCCTACCCCGAGGGCAAGCCCCACGACGCCGAGGCGCTGCTCATCGGCGACGACGGCAAACCGCTGATCATCACGAAGGTGACCAGCGGCAAGGCCGAGATCTACACGCCGGCGGCGGCGTTGAAGACCGGCGACACCGACCCGGTGCCGATGCGCAAGGTCGGCGACATCTCGCTGCCCCAGACGCAGACCGAGAACCCGCTCAACACGTTCGGTCGGGTCGCGATCACCGGCGCCGCACGCTCGCCGGACGGCACGCGGGTGGTCCTGCGCACCTACGCGGACGCCTTCGAGTACGACGTGGCCGGCGGTGACATCGTCGCTGCGCTCACCACCGTGAAGCCCCGGGTGACGCCGCTCGCCGACCCGTTCGGTGAGGCCATCAGCTACACCTCGGACGGCAAGACCTTCCTCACCGTCTCCGACGGTCAGCGGTTCACCGAGGAAGAGACGGTCGACATTCTCAGCTACACGCCGTCCACCTCCACGGCGGCGCCGCTGGCGGCCGCCGGTGGTGCCAAGCCGGCCGCCTCGAAGTCCTGGATCGACGGGTTGAGCTTCAACGACATCACGTACCTGGTCGGTGCGGTCGGGTTGGTCGGTCTGCTGCTGGTCGGTGCCGGCATCATCGGCATCCTCCGGGCCCGCCGACGGCCACCGGCCGCCGACACGTCCGATCCGGACGAGCGGCCCGTCAACCCGCGGGGCGGCCGTGGCGACGATGGTTTCCCGGCGGCCGGCGACCGCCCGGGCGGCGTCTACGGCGGTGGCCCGCCCGCCGGTGGTGGGGTCTACGGCGGGGGCCGTGGCGGTCCGGCCCCGGCCGGTGGCGCGGTGTACGGCGGTGGCCGCCCGGCGGCTGCCGATGGTGGCTACGGTCCGGCCCGGCCGGGCGGCGGCGGGGCCGGTGGTGGTGTCTACGGCGGCGGTCGTCCCCCGGCGGGTGGCGGTGGCCGGCCGGCGGGTGGCGGCGGGGGGCGTCCCCCGGGCGGCGGTGGTCGTCCCGGCGGTGGGGTGTACGGCGGCGGTGGTGGCCAGCCCGGCACCGGTCGTGCCGAGCCGCCCCGGCGTGGCGGGCCGGAGCCCGACTACCGTGGTCAGCGACCTGGCCGCAGGCGGGACGAGGACGTGCCCGGTGACCCGTACGGGCAGTATCCCGGGGGCGGTCGCGGCCACCGGGGCGACCGCTACTGACGCCAGCGCGGGTGAGCGTCGGCGACACCCACCCGCGGACCGGTCAGATGCGGCGCAGCACCGCCACGACCCGACCCATGATGGTGGCGTCGTCGCCGGGGATCGGGTCGAAGGCCGGGTTCTGTGGCATGAGCCAGACGTGCCCGTCGCGCCGCCGGTAGGTCTTCACGGTCGCCTCGCCGTCGAGCATGGCGGCCACGATCTCACCCGAGTCGGCGGTCGGCTGCTGCCGGACGACCACCCAGTCGCCGTCGCAGATCGCGGCGTCGAGCATCGAGTCGCCCTTGACCTGGAGCATGAAGACCTCACCCTCGCCCACCAGCTCGCGGGGCAGCGGGAAGATGTCCTCCACGGCCTGCTCGGCGAGGATGGGGCCACCGGCGGCGATCCGGCCGAGCATCGGCACGTACGCCGGGGTCGGCCGCTGCGCGCGGCTCAGCTCGTCGTCGATGGCCTCGCTGGGGGCGCGGACGTCCACCGCGCGCGGCCGGTTGGGGTCGCGGCGCAGGAAGCCCTTCTTCTCCAGCTCCTTGAGCTGGTAGGCGACGCTGGACGGCGACACCAGGCCGACCGCCTCGCCGATCTCGCGAACGCTCGGCGGGTAGCCGTGCCGCTCCACCCAGGTGCGGATGAACTCCAGGATGCGGCGCTGGCGGGCGGTCAGGTCGACCGTCGCCGGGTCGGGGAAGGCGCTGACCACCGGTGTGACCGGGCGCACGGCGGGCTGACCCGTCCGGCTGCGCGCGGCGGTGCGGCGTCGGGTGGCCGGGGGGCCCGCCTCGGTGATCTGCTGCGGGCTCTTCGGCCGGCTGGCCCGGTCCTCGGTCACGTCCGTCCTCCCTGGTCGGCGCTGGGTGCCTCGTCGGCTCGTGGTGCGTGCGGTGGTGCCACGGCAGGTGCTGAGGGTGGTGCGTCGCCGGGTGTCCTGAAGATCCATCGCGCCCGGTTGTTCCTGACCGTATAGGTGAGATCGGTCATTTTCAAACATCTGTACGACCTCTCACCGGCGTGTCGGGGTGAAAAACCGCTCCGGTCGTACGGATGTTCTGATAAATGGTACGTCGGATAGCACGGGTGTTCGATCGTCGGCTGGTTTCCGGGCTACTCCGGCCTGTCGGCCGGTAACTCGGGCGGGGTCCCGGCGTTGGGTCTTCCGGCGGAGCGGACGGGTCCGGATGACCGGATGGTCCGTGACGCGCCGGACACGCCGGCCAACTTGACCCCGGTTCGCCAGCGACATACGGTCGACCCCTAGATGTAGTAGTGACACGGGCGTAAGTTGCCTACAGGTTGGGTCCGACTACCGACCGCACTCCCGTAACGTCGATCACGGAGGGCACCATTCGACGGTGCACCGCCGTGGTGGGTCGTGTCCGGAAGTGCTCGGTTGCACCACGAGTTGATCATTTATTTGGAGGTGGGCGATGCGGTGTCCGTACTGCCGGCACGCTGACTCCCGGGTGGTCGACTCGCGGGAGGCCGACGACGGCCAGCTCATCCGACGGCGACGGTCCTGCCCGGAGTGCGGCAAGCGGTTCACCACCGTCGAGGAGGCGGTCCTCGCGGTCGTCAAGCGCAGCGGGGTGACCGAGCCGTTCAGCCGAACGAAGATCATCGGCGGGGTGCGCAAGGCGTGCCAGGGTCGGCCGGTCGACGAGGACTCGATCGCCCTGCTGGCCCAGAAGGTCGAGGAGACCGTACGGGCCAAGGGCGCGGCCGAGATTCCCAGCCACGACGTGGGCCTGGCGATCCTGGGCCCCCTGCGGGACCTGGACGAGGTGGCGTACCTGCGGTTCGCCAGCGTCTACCGGTCCTTCGACTCGCTCGCCGACTTCGAGCAGGAGATCGAGACATTGCGGGCCGCCGCCCGCGCCCGGGAGGGCGTGGCGGAGGCCGGGGCGGCGGGGACCGCCGGCCGTACCAATTGAGGTTTGTGTTGCTGACAGGTGGACGCGCGGCGGGTGACCGCGTGGACGAGGGGGCGGATGAGATGTCGGGGGATGGTGTGACGACAAGCAGGTCACGGAACAAGGCCAGCGCGAGCGCCGGGCTGAAGATCGAGCGCGTGTGGACGACGGAGGGGGTCCACCCGTACGACGAGGTCAGCTGGGAGCGCCGCGACGTCGTGATGACGAACTGGCGGGACGGCTCGATCAACTTCGAGCAGCGCGGGGTGGAGTTCCCGGAGTCGTGGAGCGTCAACGCGGCCAACATCGTGACCACCAAGTACTTCCGGGGCGCGGTGGGCACCCCGGAGCGGGAGTGGTCGCTCAAGCAGCTGATCGACCGGGTGGTCGGCACCTACCGCACAGCCGGTGAGGAGTACGGCTACTTCGCCAGCCCCGCCGACGCCGAGATCTTCGGGCACGAGCTGACCTGGATGCTGCTGCACCAGGTGTTCAGCTTCAACTCGCCGGTCTGGTTCAACGTCGGCACGCCGTCGCCGCAGCAGGTCAGCGCCTGCTTCATCCTGGCCGTCGACGACTCGATGGACTCGATCCTCGACTGGTACAAGGAGGAGGGGCTGATCTTCAAGGGCGGCTCCGGCTCCGGGGTCAACCTGTCGCGGATCCGCTCGTCCCGCGAGCTGCTCTCCTCCGGTGGCACCGCCTCCGGCCCGGTCAGCTTCATGCGTGGCGCGGACGCCTCCGCCGGCACCATCAAGTCCGGCGGCGCGACCCGCCGGGCGGCCAAGATGGTCATCCTCGACGTCGACCACCCGGACATCGAGGAGTTCGTGGTCACCAAGGCGCGCGAGGAGAACAAGATCCGCGCCCTGCGTGACGCCGGGTTCGACATGGACCTGGGCGGCGCCGACATCGTCAGCGTGCAGTACCAGAACGCCAACAACTCGGTGCGGGTCTCCGACGAGTTCATGTCGGCGGTCGAGAACGGCGGCGGCTTCGACCTGCGCGGCCGGCTGGACGGCGCGGTGATCGACACGGTCGACGCCAAGAAGTTGTTCCGCACCATCTCCCAGGCCGCCTGGGAGTGCGCCGACCCCGGCCTGCAGTACGACGACACCATCAACGACTGGCACACCTGCCCGGAGACCGGCCGGATCACCGCGTCGAACCCGTGCTCGGAGTACCTGCACCTGGACAACTCCTCGTGCAACCTGGCCTCGCTGAACCTGATGAAGTTCCTCAAGGCCGACGGCAGCTTCGACGTGGAGAAGTTCGTCAAGTCGGTCGAGTTCGTCATCACCGCCATGGACATCTCGATCTGCTTCGCCGACTTCCCGACGGAGAAGATCGGTGAGACCAGCCGCGCCTACCGGCAGCTCGGCATCGGCTACGCCAACCTCGGCGCGCTGCTGATGGCCTCCGGGATGCCGTACGACTCGGAGCAGGGCCGCTCGGTCGCCGCGGCGATCACCTCGCTGATGACCGGCACCGCCTACCGCCGCTCCGCCGAGCTGGCCGGGGTCGTCGGCCCGTACGACGGCTACGCCCGCAACGCCGAGCCGCACAAGCGGGTCATGCGCAAGCACGCTGCCGCCAACGACGAGATCAAGCCGGCCGGAACGGTGGCCACCGCAATCGTCCGCGAGGCGACCAGGCAGTGGACCCAGGGCAACAAGATCGGCGACAAGTTCGGCTGGCGTAACTCGCAGGCCAGCGTCCTCGCGCCGACCGGCACCATCGGCTTCATGATGGACTGCGACACGACCGGCGTGGAGCCGGACCTGGCGCTGGTCAAGTTCAAGAAGCTGGTCGGCGGTGGCTCGATGCAGATCGTCAACCAGACCGTTCCGCGCGCGCTGCGCAGCCTCGGCTACCCCGAGGAGCAGGTCGAGGCGATCATCGAGCACATCGCCGACCACGGCCACGTGGTGGACGCCCCGGGCCTCAAGCCGGAGCACTACGCGGTCTTCGACTGCGCGATGGGCGAGCGCTCCATCGCCCCGATGGGCCACGTGCGGATGATGGCGGCGATCCAGCCGTTCGTCTCCGGCGCCATCTCCAAGACGGTCAACATGCCGGAGGCGGCCACCGTCGAGGACGTCGAGAAGATCTACTTCGAGGGCTGGAAGCTCGGCCTCAAGGCGCTGGCGATCTACCGGGACAACTGCAAGGTCGGCCAGCCGCTGTCGGTGGCCAAGTCCAACAAGACGGCCGCCCCGGCCGCCGTCGAGGCCGCGCCGGTCGTCGAGAAGGTCGTCGAGTACCGGCCGGTGCGCAAGCGCCTGCCGAAGAAGCGCCCCTCCGAGACGGTCTCCTTCTCCGTCGGCGGCGCCGAGGGCTACCTCACCGCGTCGTCCTACCCGGACGACGGTCTCGGCGAGGTCTTCCTCAAGATGTCCAAGCAGGGCTCCACCCTGGCCGGTGTGATGGACGCCTTCTCGGTGGCCATCAGCATCGGTCTGCAGTACGGCGTGCCGCTGGAGACGTTCGTCAGCAAGTTCACCAACATGCGCTTCGAGCCGGCCGGTATGACCGACGACCCGGACGTGCGCATGGCGGCGTCGGTGATGGACTACATCTTCCGTCGCCTGGCGCTGGACTTCCTGCCGTACGAGCGCCGCGCCGAGCTGGGCATCTTCACCGCCAGCGAGCGGGCCGCCCAGCTGCGGGCCGAGGCCGACGCGGAAGCAGCCGGCGTCACCGGCGCGGAGCTGACCGCGATGGCGTCCTCGGCGCCGGTGGAGGCCCCGGCCAAGCCGGAGGCCGTCGCCCAGCCGGCCCAGGAGATGGCCGACGCTGCTGTCGCCAAGCCGGCTCCGAACGTGGGTTCCAGCACCGAACTGCTGGAGGCCGTGATCGGCAAGGCCGCCGACGCGCCGCTCTGCTTCACCTGCGGTACGAAGATGCGCCCGGCCGGTAGCTGCTACGTCTGCGAGGGCTGCGGCTCCACCAGCGGCTGCAGCTGACGTACGCGAAATCGCGCTGCCCCGGCCTCCGTCATCGGAGGTCGGGGCAGTTCGCTCTGGGCCCTTCGCAGGTCCCCACCGATGGGATCTCGCCTGAAGCCGGTATACCTGAGCGGCATATTTATGACTCTGAGGTATACCGCTCGCCGTGGTTGGTACCCCGGTTCCTGACCGGGGCAGGTCAGGGCTGGGCGAACAGGGGGCCGTAGTTCGACCGGAACATCTGCTCGCCGAGGCGGCGCAGCACCGTGTCGCGCAGCACCGGCGGGAGCCCGGTGGCCTTGTCCCGACGGTGGGTCTGGCTGAGCACCCAGTTGGTACGCGGCCGGCGGCGCGCCTCGTACCCGCGCAGCGCCTCGGTGACGCTCCCGCTGGCGGCGAGCGACGTGGCGAGCACGACGGCGTCCTCCAGGGCCATCGCCGCACCCTGGGCCATGTTCGGTGAGGTGGCGTGGGCGGCGTCGCCGATCAGCACCACCGGCCCTCGGGACCAGAAGTCGAGCACGACCTCCTGGTTCGGCCCGGCGTGCAGGGTGCTGTCGTCGGCGTCGAGGGCCTTGAGCATCATGGCGGCCGGTTCGGTGAACGTGGCGGCCAGCTCGTCGCGCCAGCCGGGCCGGTCCGCCACCGGGCCGTCGTTGTAGTAGCAGTACGTCTGCTCGGCGCTGATCGGGATCGTGAGGAACTGCCGACCGCGCCCCAACTGCACCGACCACACCGGTTCGGCGTCGATGCGGGGAGCGAGCCAGCGGTACGCGTACTGGCCGAGGGATCGGGCCGCCCGGCCGTCGAAGGCGAGCCGCCGGACGGTCGAGTGCACCCCGTCGGCGCCGATCACCAGGTCGTACCGTCCGGTGCTGCCGTCGTCGAACTCGACGGCGACGCGGTGTCCCTCCCAGACGAGTGCGACGGGTTGGCGACCCCAGCGGACCGGTACGTCACCGACACCGGCGAGCAACGCCCGGTGCAACTGCGCCCGGGGCAACGAGACGCAGGGTCCGACGCCGTGCCACAGGGCGGCGACGTCGATGTCGAAGAGGCGTCGGCCGCGCTGGTTGGCGCTGCGCTGCCGCCCGATCTGCACGGCGGTGTCGGCGACCGGCTCCCACAGGCCGAGTACGTCGAGCATCCGCGTCGCGTTGCCGGTGAGGTAGATGCCGGTGCCGGAGTCGGACGGACCGGGCGCCCGCTCGACCACGTCGACCGTGGCGCCCCAGTCGCGCAGCGCGACGACCGTCGCCAGTCCGGCGACACCACCGCCGACGATCAGTACCCGGACACCGTCACCCCGCACGACCCGTACCTCCCCGTTGCCCGTTGCGGCCGGCTGAGCTGCCGCTCACCGTCCCGACCGCCGCCGAACTCTACGAGGCGGCAAAGGCGGCACACGGCATCGGGGACACGGCCGGGGCAACGGGGTGTGAATTGTCGGGGGCTGGCTGGGACGATCAGGGCATGACGACCGCTGAGGCATATACCCGGTTCGCCAGCCGTGAGGTGCGCGGGGTCTCACCCGCGTACGAGCGACTGTCCCGGGCGGTGTCCCGCGACGACGAGTTGCTCGCCCTGCTCGATGGGCTCCCGCCGGCCAAGCGGCAGCCGAACCTGCTGTTCGGGGTCGTCCGGTGGCTCGGCGGCCCGGTCGAGGACCCGGCGGCGTTCCACGACTACACGGTCGCGAACTGGCCGGCAGTCGAGGCGCAGATGAGCACCCGGGCCACGCAGACGAACGAGGCCGGCCGGTGCGCGGTTCTGCTGCCGGTGCTCGCCGCGTTGCCGCAGCCGCTGGCCCTGCTGGAGGTCGGGGCGTCCGCCGGGCTCTGCCTCTATCCCGACCGGTACGGCTACCGCTACGGCGAGCACCGGGTCGGCGCGGGGGAGCCGGTGCTGGAGTGCGCGGCCAGCGGGTTGGTGCCACCGGTGCGCGTACCAGAGGTGGTGTGGCGGGCCGGTCTGGACCTCAACCCGCTCGACGTGACCGATCCGGCGGACGTGTCCTGGTTGGACGCGCTGATCTGGCCGGAGCACGCGCACCGGCGGGAGCGGCTGCGGGCAGCTGCGGCGGTCGCCGCGGCCGAGCCGCCACTGCTGGTTCGCGGCGATCTGGTGGACGACCTGCCGGCGCTGGCCGCGCGGGCACCGGCCGGCGCGACGCTGGTGGTCTTCCACACCTCCGTGCTCTACCAGGTGCCCGCGCCGCGCCGGGAGGCGTTCGTGCGGCTGGTCCGGGGGCTGCCCGGGCACTGGGTCGCCAACGAGGCCCCGGAGGTGTTGCCCCACGCCGGGCTGCCGGACCCACCCGACGAGGCGCTGCACAACGTCCTGGCGCTGGACGGCAGGCCGCTGGCCTGGACCCGAGGCCACGGCCAGGCGATCACCTGGTTCGGCTGACGCCGTTCGACGAAGGCAGCCGGGCGCGCAGTGCCCGGCCGAACCACTCCAGCGCCGGCGCCACCCCGCCGCCGGTCGGCCAACCGTTGACCACCGCGAGCAGGTCGAGGTACCGGTCCCGGCGGGGGTCGTTCGCCGTGTCCAGCCGGTCCAGCAGCCGTTGGCGCAGGTCGGCGTCGTCGGGCCGGCCGGTGAGGCGCGCGTACCGGTCGATGACCGCCGCCACCACGGCGTCGGCTTCGGGCCCGGTCGGATCGAGACCGGCGGCCAGGGCGGGGGCCACCGCGTCCCGGACGACCGCGACCGCGTCCGGCCGGGGCAGCCCCGGAACGTCGTGGTCGGCCGCGTACTGGCGGACCAGCCGTCGCATGCTGGCCCGGAAGTCCGGGTCCTGGGCCAGCTCGGCCAGCTCCACCCACGCCTGCACCTGCTCGATGCGAGGATCGTCGGGCAGCTCCGGGGTCAGCGACCGCATGACCCCCGGGTACGCCGGTGTGGTGGCCAGGCCGTCGAAGACCGCGTCGAGGAAGTCGGCGACCAGCCGGCGACGTTCCTGGCCGGAGAGCCGGGCGAGGGTGTGCAGCAGCTCCATCTCCTCGACGCTTCCGGCTCGCCGTGCCACCGCGCCGAGCACCGCCTGGCGTAGCCGCAGCACGCGGATCTGCACGGCCAACGCCTCGGCGTGCGCCGCGGCCACCTCGTGCAGCGGCACCTCCCGGTCCACCACCCGGCGGATCGCGGCCAGGTCGACGCCCAGGTCACGGAGGGTCCGGACGAGTTCCAGCCGGGCCACGGCCTCCGGGCCGTAGCGGCGGTAGCCGGCAGGGCTCCGGTCGGTGGGTGGCACGATCCCGCGGTCGGCGTAGTAGCGGATGGTCTTGACACTCAGGCCGGTCCGCCGGGCCAGTGCGCCGATCGTGTAGCGCGTCTCGCCGTTCATGCCCCTCACCCTGCTGTCTCCCCCCGGTGGAGACTCAAGCGGCCGGTGCCGACGCCCCTTCCAGGAACGCGGTGAGTGTCGCGGTGAACCGGTCGGCGTCGTCGAGCCACGGGTAGTGTCCCGCGCCGGGCTGGACGACCAGGTCGGCGCCCGGCATCAGTGCGCCGAGCTGGGCCACCAGGCCCGGCGGCGCGCCGAGGTCCACCTCGCCGGCGAGCAGCAGCACCGGGCCGCGATGCGCGGCGAGCGCGGCCCGGGCGGCCGGCGGGTCGAAGGCGCCGTCGGCGCCGAAGACCCGGGCCGCCTCCTGGTTGCGCTGGCCCGGCTCGGCCGCCTGGTGCGCCTCGGCGGCCGAGTCCCACCGGCCGTAGAAGAACGGCGCTATCGCCTGCCAGGCGTCGGCGGTGGCCCGACCGGACACCATGGAGTCCAGTGCCGCGATCGCCTCCGGGTACCAGGGCTCGCCGGCCCGGACCCGGGTGACCTCCGCGCGGAGCGCGGCGGTCGCCGTGAGCCCCACCGCCCGGGTGCTCGGGGTCACCAGCGCGAGCCGGCCCACCCGCCCGGGGTGCCGGGTGGCGTACTGCACCGCCACGTTGGCGCCGGCGGAGTGCCCGAGCAGGTCCAGTCGGTCGAGGCCCAGGTGCCGGCGCAGCGCCTCCACGTCACCGACCAGACGGTCACAGCGGTAGCTGGAGACGTCCGCCGGCACGGCCGACCGGCCGGTGCCCCGACTGTCGGGGATGACCAGCGTCCGGTACGCGCCCAGACCGCCGAGGTCACCGAGGTACGCCGAGTCGCGCGCCGGGCCGCCGGGCAGGCAGAGCAGCGGGGCGCCGCCGCCGACGGTCCGGTACGCGAGCGTGGTCCCGTCCGGCGCGACGAAGGTGGTCATGCCCAGAGCCTGCCAGAACGGCTGGCCACCCGGGGGTCAGCGTGTCCGCTCATGGTGGAGCAGCACGACGCCGTTGCCGAACGTCCGGCTCTCGACCAGCCGCAAGCCGGTCGGCGCGTCGGTGTCGGGAAAGAGCCGGCGGCCCCGGCCGAGCAGCACCGGGTGGACGTAGGTCCGGTACTCGTCGATGAGGTCGTGCCGGGCGAAGGTGGCAGCCAGATCGGCTCCGCCGAGCGCCAGGTCGCCGCCGGGTTCGGCGGTGAGCTTGCGGACCTGCTCGACGTCGACCTCACGCACCACGGTGGCGTTCCAGTCGGCGTGGTCGAGCGTGCGGGAGTAGACGATCTTGGGCATGTCCCGCCAGATGCGGGCGTACTCGCGCATCGGGCCACTGGCGGTCGGGTCCTGGTCGGCGGTCGGCCAGAACGCGGCCATCAGCTCGTAGCTGACCCGCCCGTTGAGGAACCCACCCATCGGGGCGATGACGTCGTTGAAGTGCTGGTGCAGCTCGTCGTCGACCTGGTGCCAGCCGAGGTCGCCGCCCGGGCCCTCGAAGAACCCGTCCAGCGACAGACTCATGTGCACAACGATCTTCCGCATCGTGTCCCTTCGCGTTCGTCGATGGATGTCGGGTCGAGCATCGTCGGACCCTACGACGAAATCGCCGACGTCACGGCGACACCGGTGGCATGTCCCGCATCCGGCGCAGCGGGGAGCAGACCACGAACAGGCAGGCGGCCCAGGTGCCCAGCACGCACACCCAGAGCGCGCCGCGCAGTCCCAGCGCGGTGCCGAGCGCGCCGCCGGTCAGCGCGCCGAGCGGGATCACCCCGAAACAGATCCACAGGAACGCCGCGTTGACCCGGCCGAGGATCGCCGGTGGGGTGATCCGCTGCCGGTAGGTCATCGCCGCCACGTTGTACAGCACCGCGTTCGCCGAGAAAGCGGCCAACCCCGCCCCGTAGAGCAGGACGCCCCAACCGGGCTGGGCGAGCGGCATGAGCAGGTAGAACGGCCCCGGCGCGGTCATCGCCACCCAGATCACCCGGGCCGAACCGAGCCAGGCCGACAGCCGGGCGGCCAGCACCCCCACCATCAGCCCGCCGACGGCGCTGACCGAGAAGACGAGCCCCACCTGCACCGGGCTGGCGTGCAGCTCGCGCACCAGGAAGGTCACCTCGATGGAGCTGGACGCCATGACCCAGAAGTTCGACCAGGTGGTGCAGGCCAGGATGCTCACGAGGATCGGTTGTCGCCGGATGAAGCCGAGCCCGTCGGTCAGCTCCACCCGCAGCGGCACCCGTGGGGCGGGCTCGCGGCGTACCGGCGCCTGCCGGATCAGGATCAGCGTCAGGGCGCTGACCAGGAAGGCGAACCCGTTCGCCAGGAACGTCCGCGCGGCGCCGACCAGGCCGATCAGCGCGCCGCTGACCGTCGGGCCGACGAGTTCGGCGGCGTCCTGGCTGATGGTGAGCTTGGCGTTGCCGTCCACCAGCAGGTCCGCCGGCACCAGCCGGGGCAGCATGCTCTTGTACGCCACGGTGACCAGCACGGTGAGCACCCCGCCGAGCCCGACCACCACGTACAGGAAGACAAGGGTGAGCTGACCGACCAGGGCGGCCACCGGCAGCGACAGCATGAGCGCGGCCCGGCCCAGGTCGCACGCGATCATCAGCCGCCGCTGGTCGAGCCGGTCGACCACGATGCCCGCCGGCAGCGAGAAGAGCAGGTACGGCAGCCAGGCCAGGACGGTCAGCAGGGAGACCTGGAACACGCTGGCGTTCAGGGTGTCGGCGGCCAGCAGCGGCACCGCCACGTTCGCGATCCGGGTGCCCAGCTCGCTGACCGTCTGCCCACCCCAGAGCAGCAGGAATTTCCTGCTGCGCCACAGCGACGGGCCGTTTCCCGTCGTGCCAGCCGGGGCCTGGGTCAGCTGCTGGGTCACGGGCACTGCCTGTCTGTGCGGTCCACGCGCGCCGGCCGGCGGCCGGGGGACTGTATCGAGGCCGCGATCCTCCGCGACACCGCATTTCGCCGCCGCCTGGCGGGTGCCGGCCCGGCCAGGTCGGGCGGGTACGGTCCCAGGGCCGCCGGCACCCGACGGCGGAACGGAGGGTCCACCCGTGTCCATCGCTCTGATCACCCTCGGTGGCACGATCGCGATGGGCGGCGTCGATGCCGGCCGCCCGGGCGTGGTGACCCGGCTGACCGGCGCGGATCTCACCGCCGCCGTGCCCGGGCTCGCCGAGCTGGGCGTGCCCGTGGACGTGCGGGACACGCACGCGGTGCCCAGCGCGCACCTGACCGGCCGGCAGCTGCTCGACGTGGTCGGGGAGGCGTCCCGGGCGGTGACCGCCGGCGCGACCGGCGTGGTGGTCACCCAGGGCACCGACACGCTGGAGGAGACGGCGTTCCTGGCCGACCTGGTCTGGCCGCACGCCGCCCCGCTGGTGTTCACCGGCGCGATGCGCAACCCCACCCTGGCCGGCGCCGACGGGCCGGCGAACCTGCTGGCGGCTCTGCGGGTGGCCGCCGCGCCGGACGCCCGTGACCTGGGTGTGCTGGTCGCCGTCAACGACGAGGTGCACGCCGCCCGCTGGCTGCGCAAGACGCACAGCACCAGCACCGCCACCTTCGCCGCGCCCAACGCCGGCCCGGTCGGGCAGGTGATCGAGGGAGAGGTACGGATGCTGACCCGGCCGCGGCGGCACGAGCCGCTGCCGCCGGTCGACCCGGACCGGCTCGACGCGACCCGGGTCGCCCTGTACGTGGTGACGCTCGACGACGACGGGTTGCTGCTGGACGGCCTGGCGGAAACCCACCAGGGCCTGGTGGTGGCCGGCTTCGGGGTGGGGCACGTGCCCGCCGTGCTGGCCCCGGTGCTCGGGGACCTCGCCGCCCGGATGCCGGTCGTGCTCACCTCCCGTTCCGGCGCCGGATCGGTGCTGCGACACACCTACGGGGCGGTCGGCTCGGAGACCGACCTGCAACGCCGCGGGCTGCTCAACGGAGGGCTGCTCGACCCGTACAAGGCGCGGGTGCTGCTGCGGCTGCTGCTGGCTGGCGGTGCCGGCCGCGACGGGGTGGCCGCCGCGCTGGCCACACACGGCTGAGCCGGGCCCCGGACGGCGTCCCTAGACTGCTGCGGTGACCGGAGAGCGACGACCGTTGGCGGACCGGCCGCTGAGCGAGCCGCACCCGTCCCGGCTGCCGCCCGAGCACCCCGACCGGGCTCGGGTCCTCGCCGCGCACGCCGCCGCGCTGGCCGCCGGGGAGGCCGGCTACCTCGATCCGGAGACCGGGTTGTTCGTGCTCAGTGCCGGTTTCCTGGCCCGGCGCGGCACCTGCTGTGGACGCGGCTGCCGGCACTGTCCGTACGTGGATGACCCGCCGGCGCAATGAGCGCCGGCCGGGTCCGGGCGGACCTGCCGAACGAGGGCTTCCGCCCGACCCGGACACCCCGTACGGTGTCCGACGGACCTCCGGCGGGCACCTTCCGCCGTCGACCGGGCGAGAGGGTGGAGCGTGCGCGGGCGGATCGTGGTCGCCGGGCTGGCAGGGCTGCTGGTGAGCGGCTGCGGCGCCGAGGCGGAGCCGGTGGCGGTGCCGCCGCCGGCGCCGATCGCGGTGGACGTGGCGGCGGCCTCCTCGGGTGGCGCCTGCCGGCTGCTGGACTTCACGGTGATCGAGCAGGTGGTCAAGGTGCGCTTCGACGTGGCGGCGGCCAGCGAGCGCGACGACACCTACACCTGCGTGCTCCGGGCCGAGCGCGCGGCGCTGCCGGAGCTGACGTTGGCGGTGACCGAAACGAAGATCGACAAGGCCACCTTCGGCGCCGACATGGTGCCGGACAAGGCGGCGAAGGTCACCGGGCTGGGGCAGCAGGCGTACCGGCGGACCCTGGCGGCGGCGGGCGGAGACGGACCGGTCGCCGAGGTGGGCTGGCTGGCCGGCGACGGCCGGATGGCGGAGCTGACCTGGACCGGCGGGCGCGGCACCGAAAGGTCGGCGGCCGAGAAGCGGACCGCCGACCTGATCGCACTGGCCAAGAAGGTGGACACCCGGGCGCTGTGACGCCCGGGCCGGCGTGCTCGGTCAGTTGGCGGCGACGAAGACCCGGGAGGCGACCTCGCGGGGCAACCGGACCCGGTCGCCGGAGCGGTCGATCGACACCCCGTCGCGCTCCTGGGCCACCATCACCGTCGCGCCCGGGTCGACGCCGGCGGCGTGCAGTTGGCGCAGCACGTCGGCGTTGGTCTGCACGCTCTCGCAGATCCGGCGCACCACGACCGGCCCGGACAGGCCGGGGAAGGCCAGGTTGCGCTCTCCCTCGCCCGCCGCGGCGGACTCCGGCTCCGGCGAGCCCAGCTCCTCCAGCCCCGGGATCGGGTTGCCGTACGGGGAGCGGGTCGGCCGGTTGAGCAGGTCGTACACCCGCTTCTCCACGGCGTCGCTCATCACGTGCTCCCAGCGGCAGGCCTCCTCGTGGGCCTCCTCGTAGGGCATCCCGATGACGTTGACCAGCAGCAGCTCGGCGAGGCGGTGCTTGCGCATCACGGACACGGCGCTGCCACGGCCCTGGGCGGTGAGCATCAGGTGCCGGTCGCCCTCGACCGTGAGCAGGCCGTCGCGCTCCATGCGGGCGACGGTCTGGCTCACCGTCGGACCGCTCTGCTTCAGCCGCTCGGCGATGCGGGCACGCAGCGGCGGCACACCTTCCTCCTCCAACTCGAGGATGGTGCGCAGGTACATTTCGGTCGTGTCGACCAGGTCGTGAGACTTCATGACGTCAGCGGCCCTCCGGTGCACGATGCTACCTCGGAGAACGGCGATCGACCGCCGCCGAGCCGCGAGCCGACGGCCCGGATGGTGTTGGATGGTCGCCATGTCCGTTACCCAGGAGCCGCTGGTCGAGGTCGACGGCCTCGCCGCGGAGCTCGACCGCGCCGAGCCGCCCACCCTGCTCGACGTCCGCTGGCGGCTCACCGGCCCGCCCGGCCACGACGACTACCTGGCCGGTCACCTGCCCGGCGCGGTCTTCGTCGACCTGGACACCGCGCTGTGCGGGCCGCCCGGCGCGGGCGGCCGGCACCCACTGCCCGACCCGGCCGCGTTGCAGGCCGCTCTGCGGGCCGCCGGCGTCCGCGCCGGTCACCCCGTGGTCGTGTACGACGGCGGCGACGGTCTGGCCGCCGCCCGGGCCTGGTGGACGCTGCGCTGGGCCGGGCACCGCCCGGTCCGACTGCTGCACGGCGGCTACCCGGCCTGGGTCGCCGCCGGCCGGCCCGTCTCCACCACGGCACCCGCCCCGGCCGCCGGTGACGTCGAGGTGCGCCCGGGCGACCTCCCGGTGCTCGACGCCGGGCAGGCCGCCGCCCTGGCGGCCGACGACGACGCCGTTCTGCTCGACGTACGGGCCGCACCCCGCTACCGCGGCGAGGTCGAGCCGATCGACCCGGTCGCCGGGCACGTGCCGGGCGCCGCGAACCTGCCCGCCGGGGAGTACGTCGGCCCGGACGGGCGTTTCCTCGCCGCCGACGTGCTGCGCGAGCGTTTCGCCGCCGCAGGCGTGACCGGTGCACGGTCCGTCGGGGCGTACTGCGGGTCCGGGGTGACCGCCGCGCAGGCGGTTCTCGCGCTGCACCTGGCCGGCCGACCGGACGCGGCGCTCTACGTCGGATCGTGGAGCAACTGGGTGGCCGACCCGACCCGGCCGGTCGCCTCGGGGCCGACACCCGGCCGCTGACCAGCGCGTGCGGACGGTCCCCGTGCGACGATGGGCTCATGTCCGACGACACGGTGGTGGTGTGGGACGAGTCGCTGCTCGCCTATGACATGGGTGAGCATCCACTCGACCCGGTCCGGGTGGAGCTGACCGTCGCGCTCGCCCGCGAGCTGGGCATCCTGGACCGCCCAGGCGTACGCCTGGTCAAGCCGGAGCCCGCCGACGACGCCCTGCTGGCCCGGGTGCACCAACCGGCCTACCTGGCCGCGGTGCGTGCGGCGCCGCACGACCCGCTGTTCGCCGGCTACGGGCTGGGCACCTCCGACAACCCGATCTTCGACGGGATGCACGAGTCCAGCGCGTTGATCGCCGGCGCCACCGTCGCCGCCGCCGAGGCGGTCTGGCGGGGTGACGCGCGCCGGGCCGTGAACGTGGCCGGTGGCCTGCACCACGCGATGCCGGCCCGGGCCTCCGGCTTCTGTGTCTACAACGACCCCGCGGTCGCCATCGCGCGCCTGCTCGACCTCGGTGCCGAGCGGATCGCGTACGTGGACGTCGACGTGCACCACGGCGACGGGGTGCAGGAGATCTTCTGGGACGACCCCCGGGTGCTCACGGTCAGCCTGCACGAGACCCCGCTCGCGCTCTTCCCGGGCACCGGCTTCCCGGACGAGACCGGTGGGCCGGGCGCAGAGGGCACCGCCGTGAACATGCCGCTGCCGCCGGGCGTCGACGACACCGGCTGGCAGCGGGCGTTCCACGCGATCGTGCCGTCGGTGCTGCGGGCGTTCCGACCGCAGGTGCTGGTGAGCCAGTGCGGCGCCGACGGGCACCGGCTGGACCCGCTCGCCGACCTGAACCTGACGGTGGACGGGCAGCGGGCCACCTACCTGGCGTTGCGGGCGCTCGCCGACGAGCTGTGCGACGGCCGCTGGGTGGCCACCGGCGGCGGCGGGTACGCGCTGGTCGAGGTGGTGCCCCGGGCCTGGACGCACCTGCTGGCCGTGGCCACCGGTGCTCCGGTCGACCCGGCGACGCTCACCCCGCCGGCGTGGCGGGCACTGGCCGCCGCCCGTGGCCCGGGCCGGGAGGTGCCGCTGCGGATGACCGACGACGCGGACCCGTCGTTCGAGCCGTGGCAGCCGACCGGCGAGCCGAACGCGGTGGACCGGGCGATCGCGGCCACCCGCAAGACGGTCTTCCCGCTGCTCGGGCTCGACCCGTACGATCCGCGCGACTGAGCCGGGCCGCAGGAGCGCGCCGGTGACGACCGTGGACCAGCCGGTGGACGTGCTGCTCAGCGACGGCAGCACCGTCCAACTGCGACCGATCAACCCGGCCGACGCGCCGGGCATCGTGGCGATGCACGGCCGGTTCTCCGAGCGCACCCGCTACCTGCGCTACTTCTCGCCGTACCCGCGTATCCCCGAGCGCGATCTGGTCCGCTTCGTCACGGTGGACCACCGCGACCGGGAGGCGTTCGTGGTGCTGGCCGCTGACCAGATCGTGGCGGTGGGCCGCTACGAACGGCTCGGCCCGCAGGCCCCGGAGGCGGAGGTGGCCTTCGTGGTGGAGGACGCCTACCAGGGCCGGGGCATCGGGTCGGTGCTGATGGAGCACCTGGCCGACGCCGCCCGGCGCAACGGCATCATGAGCTTCGTCGCCGAGGTGCTACCGGCCAACGGCACGATGCTGCGGGTCTTCGCCGACTTCGGCTACCAGGTCCAGCGCGAGTACGCCGACGGCGTGGTGCATCTGAGCTTCCCGATCGCGCCCACGGAGGCCACGCTGGAGGTGCAGCGCGGCCGGGAGCACCGCACCGAGGCCCGCTCGATCGCCCGGCTGCTCGTCCCGCGCGGCATCGCCGTCTACGGTGCCAGCGCCACCGGCCAGGGCGTCGGCGCGGCGGTGCTCGGGCACCTGCGCGACGGCGGCTTCACCGGCGCGGTGGTGCCGGTGCATCCGAGCGCGTCGACCGTGGCGGGGCTGCCCGCGTACCCGTCGGCGGTCGCCGCCGGGTCACCGGTGGACCTGGCGGTGGTGGCCGTCCCGCCGGAGGCGGCGACCGCGGTGGTGGCCGACGCGGCCGCCGCCGGTGTGCACGGTCTGGTGGTGATCTCGGCCGGCTTCGCCGAGGCCGGCGCCGAGGGCGCGGCCACGCAGCGGGCCCTCGTCCGCGCGGCGCACGCCGCCGGCATGCGGGTGGTCGGCCCGAACTGTCTCGGTGTGGCCAACACCGACCCGGCGGTACGCCTCAACGCCACCCTCGCCCCGGCGCTGCCGCCGGCCGGCCGGGTGGGCATCTTCAGCCAGTCCGGTGCGTTCGGGGTGGCGTTGCTCGCCGAGGCCGACCGGCGTGGCCTCGGGTTGTCCAGCTTCGTCTCGGCCGGCAACCGGGCCGACGTCTCCGGCAACGACCTGCTGCAGTACTGGCAGGACGACCCCGGCACCGACGTGATCATGTTGTACCTGGAGACCTTCGGCAACCCGCGCAAGTTCGCCCGGCTGGCCCGGCGGATCGGCCGGGCCAAGCCGGTCGTCGCGCTCGCCTCGCCGGCCCGTCCGGTCGGGGTGGGCGACACCGTCGGGCCGGACGAGGCAGCCGTGGCCGCGCTCTTCGCCCAGTCCGGCGTGATCCGCGTGGACACCGTGCCGGAGTTGCTCGACGTGGGCGTCCTGCTGGCCAACCAGCCGCTGCCGGCTGGCGGTCGCGTCGGCGTGGTCGGCAACTCCTCGGCGCTCACCGGCCTGGCCGCCACCGCCTGCGTCGGGCAGGGTCTCACCGTCGTCGACGGCTACCCCCGCGACGTCGGTCCCCGTGCCGGCGCCGCCGAGTTCGCCGCGGCGCTGGCCGAGACGGCCGGCGACGACCGGGTGGACGCGCTGGTGGTGGTCATCGCCCCACCACTGCCCGGCCAGCTCACCGATGTGGACGCCGACGTCACCGCCGCGCTGCCCGCCGTGCTCGCGCTGGGCAAGCCCACCGTGGCGACGTTCCTGGTCGGCCGGCTGCCGGCCGGCGTGCCGGCGTACGGAGGTGTGGAGGAGGCGGTCCGTGCCCTCGCCCGCGTGCACCGGTACGCCGATTGGCTGCGCCGCCCGCCCGGGGTGGCACCCGAGCTGCCCCGCGTCGACCGGACCGCCGCGCAGACCGCGCTGCGCGCCGACCCTCCCGACCCGACCGCGCTGCTGGCCGCGTACGGCATCGACGTGGTGGCCTCGGTGCCCGCCGACTCGGCCGACGCGGCGGCCGACGCGGCGGCGCGGCTGGGTTTCCCGGTCGCGCTCAAGGCCGAGGCCCCGGGGCTGCGACACCGGCTCGACCTCGGTGCGGTCCGGCTCGACCTGCCCGACGAGCCGACGGTCCGCCGGGCGTACGCGGAGCTGGCGGCGGCCTTCGGCGCGGGCGTGCTGGTCCAGCCGATGGTCGCGCCCGGGGTCGCCTGCGTCGTGGAGCTGGTGGAGGATCCGGCGTTCGGGCCGGTTGTCGGCTTCGGCCTCGGCGGGGTCGCCACCGAGCTGCTCGGCGACCGGGCCTGGCGGGCGGTGCCGCTGACCGACCGGGACGCCGCGGAGCTGGTCGACGAGCCGCGCGCGGCGCCACTGCTGCGCGGGCACCGGGGCGCCGCACCGGTCGACCGGGCGGCCCTGGCCGACCTGCTGCTGCGGGTGGGTCAGCTCGCCGACGAGCAGCCCCGGGTACGCTCGCTGACCCTCAACCCGGTGCTCGCCCGCCCGGACGGCATCTCGGTCCTGCACGCCCAGGTACGCGTCGGCGGCGCGGCCGCCCGACCCGACACCGGCCCCCGCCGCCTCTGACCTGACCTGACCTGGCCTGTCCCGGACGCACGGAAGGCCCCGGCGAACCGCCGGGGCCTTCCGTGGGAACCGGTGCGTCAGCAGGCGTACGCCTCCAGGCGCTGGGCCCGCTCCGGGGCGCGCAACTTCAGCAGCGTCACCTTCTCGATCTGCCGGATCCGCTCCCGGGAGAGGCCGAACTCGCGACCCACCTCGTCGAGGGTGCGCTGCCGGCCGTCGTCGAGCCCGAACCGGAGCCGGATGACCGCCTGCTCCCGCTGCGACAGGGTGGCCAGCACGATGCTCACCTCGTTGCGCAACTCGCCCTGCGCGGCCGCGTCGCCCAGGTCGCCGCGCGGGTCCACCGCCGCCACGAAGTCGCCGAGCGCGCTCTCGCCGTCGTCGCCGACGGCCTGGTCCAGGCTGACCGGCTCCCGGTCGTAGGAGATCAGCTCGATGACCTGGAACTCGGGGATCTCCAGCGCCCGGGCCACCTCGGCGACCGTGGGTTCGCGGCCCAGCGACACGGCCAGCTCGCGGCGCGCCCGGACCATCCGGTTGACCTGCTCGACCATGTGCACCGGGATGCGGATGGTGCGGGCCTGGTCGGCCATCGCGCGGGTGATCGCCTGCCGGATCCACCAGGTGGCGTACGTGGAGAACTTGTAGCCCTTGGCGTAGTCGAACTTCTCCACCGCGCGGATCAGGCCGAGGTTGCCCTCCTGGATCAGGTCGAGGAAGGCCATCCCGCGCCCGGTGTAGCGCTTGGCGATGCTGACCACCAGCCGCAGGTTCGCCTCCAGCAGATGGTCCTTGGCAGCGCGGCCCTCCGCGACGATCAGCTCCAGATCGGCCCGCAGCTCCGGCGACACCGGGGTGCAGGTGGCCAGCTTCTCGTCGGCGAACAGGCCGGCCTCGATGCGCCGGGCCAGGTCGACCTCCTGCGCCGCGGTCAGCAGCTTCGTCCGGCCGATCCCGTTGAGGTACGCCCGAACCAGGTCGGTGGAGATGCCGCGCTCGTCGGTGGCGTCCAGGTCGACGAGGACCTCGCTGGCCCCGTCGGTGTCGGTGCTGGCGGCCGGGCGCGTCCGGTGTTCCGTCATCTGCAGGACCATCTCTGTCTCCCCGTGTCCACGTCTGTGCCGTGCCTCCGGCCCAGTGGTGCCGGTGTGAGACACAGCTTGGCGGGCGGGGCGTGAAACGGGAGTGAGGCGATCGGGCACCCGACAGGAATCCGGTCGGATCGGCGGAGCGGTGTGTCATCCGGGTGTGCCTTGCCCACCCCGGCTACCGTGCCGACGGTCGGCCACCCGGGGTCGGCGTGACGGCGGATGGAGGACGGTGTGGTCTTCAAGCGGCTCATGAAGGCGATGGGGGTCGGCGGCCCATCCGTGGAGACGGTGCTCGCCAACCCGAACTGCCGCCCCGGCGGCCAGTTGGAGGGCCGCATCCAGGTGATCGGTGGTGACCACCAGGTCGACATCGACCACGTGACTCTCGGCCTGGTCACCCGGGTCGAGGTGGAGAGCGGTGACAACGACTACGACACCACCCAGGAGTTCCACCGCCAGCAGGTCACCGGCGCGTTCCGGTTGGAGCCGGGGCAGCGCCACGACATCCCGTTCCGCTTCGACGTGCCGTGGGAGACGCCGGTCACCGAGCTGTACGGGCAGCACCTGCACGGCATGACGATGGGTCTGCGTACCGAGCTGGAGGTGGCCCGCGCCGTCGACAAGGGCGACCTGGACGCGGTGTCGGTGCACCCGCTGCCGGCGCAGGAGCGCCTGCTGGACGCATTGCTGCGGCTGGGCTTCCGGTTCGCCCGCGCCGATGTGGAGCGTGGCCACATCTACGGCGTACGGCAGACGCTGCCGTTCTACCAGGAGATCGAGTTCAGCCCGGCGCCGCAGTACGCCCGCTCGATCAACCAGTTGGAGGTCACCTTCATCGCCGACGCGCAGCGGATGCAGGTGGTGCTGGAGGTCGACAAGCGCGGCGGCGTCTTCACCGAGGGTCGGGACGCCTTCGGCCGGTTCACGGTCGACCACGCCACCGCCGACCGCACCGACTGGACCGCCGAACTGGACAACTGGCTCCGCCAGTCCCTCACCCGCCGAGGCCTCTTCTCCTGACCCACCCCTCCGCCCGGCCTCCGGTGCTCAGGCGGGCCGGGCGCGGGCGTAGACGTCGCCCGAGTTGGCCTCGTGGGGCAGCGCACGCAGGTACGCCGCCACCTCGCCCGCCGGCCGCCAGCCATCGAGGGCGAACGCCATCTCGTCGCCGAGCGCCACGGTGAACGTCGTGAAGCCCAGCCGGGTGAGCCGGTCCAGGCAGTGCGCGGCCAGGTCCCGTTCGATGGTGGTGAACTCGAAGGACAGCGCGGGCAGGGGGCGGCTCAACCCGGCCAGCACGGCGTCCTCGAACCCCTCCACGTCGATCTTCACGAAGCCCGGCACGCCGTACGCCGCGACCAGGGCGTCGAGTGTGGTTCCGGCCACCTCGATCTCGACGTCCCAGGTCTCGTCCTCCCAGCCGCCGGCCCCCTCGGCGGCCCGCAGGAAACCCGCCGACGCGGTGGAGATCGTCGGGTTCGCCGAGTTGACGTGCAGCCGCACCGGCCCGGTACACGCCCCGCACGCCGCCTCCACCACGGTCACCCGGTCGTCGTCCGCGTAGAGCGCGCGCAGGGCCCGGGTGCAGAGCGGTTGCGGCTCGACGGCCACCACGCGGGCGCCCAGCCGCCGGAAGCTGCCGAGGCGGTCGCCCACGTGCGCGCCGACGTCGAAGACCAGGTCCCCTGGGCGGACCAGGGGCGCGTAGAACGCGTCCATCGCCGCCTCGCGGGCCGGGTCGCCGTAGTACGCCTCCAGGGAGCGGCGCAACCCGGACAGGGTCGGGTCCGCCTTGAGTGCCTCCACCGCGCTGAGGTCATCGACCACTGGTCTGACCGTAGTCGCGTCCGGAACATCGCGAGGGCGATTCGCGTCCATTTGCCGGGCACCTGGATACCCGGCCTCCTAGGGGAAGATAACTTCATGATCGACCGGACGTTGGCGAGGTCGGTCGGTCACAGGTCGAGCAGGATCGTGCGGGGGCCGATGTTGAGGCTCTCGACGAGCATGTGGGCCCGGAAGCGGCCGGTCTCCACCTTGGCGCCGCGCTCGCGCAACGCCTCGACGACCGCCGTGACCAGCGGCTCGGCCGCCTCTGCCGGGGCGGCCGCCGTCCAGCTCGGGCGGCGGCCCCTGCGGGCGTCGCCGTAGAGGGTGAACTGGCTGACCACGAGGACCGGGGCACCGACGTCGGCCGCGCTGCGCTCGTCGTCGAGAATCCGCAGCTCGTGCACCTTGCGGGCCATC
This sequence comes from Micromonospora yongxingensis, assembly GCF_052601155.1. NCBI lineage: Bacteria > Bacillati > Actinomycetota > Actinomycetes > Micromonosporales > Micromonosporaceae > Micromonospora > Micromonospora yongxingensis. Next base: position 361,751 of record NZ_JBQXEO010000002.1, on the reverse strand, counting down.
GTCGCGGCGGTCTCGGCGGTGTCGGTGTGGGTCACCCCGAGCAGCACCAGCAGGCCGTCGGCGATCTCGCCGACCACCTCCCCGTCCACCGTCACGCTGGCCCGGCCGACCGTCTGCACGACCGCGCGCATCAGGCGGTCACCGGCTCGATGATGCCCCGCTCCACGAGGTGCGCCACGATGGGGCCGGCCGCCTCGGCCAGCTCGGCGGGTTCGACGTCGTGCGCCGCGGCCAGCAGCGAGAGCTGGTCGCGCAGCGGTAGCCGGCCATCGGCGCCGCCGACCAGCGCCAGCACCAGCGGGTCGACCTCCTCGGTCCAGCGCAGCCCGTGCGGCATCGCGAGGACCTGCCGGTCCACCGCCCAGCCCTCGTCGCCCATGGTGGCCTCCTGCCGCAGCTGGAGGCCGTCGGCGGCCCGGTAGCGCTCGGCGAGCAGCGCCTCGGTGTCGCGTACCCGGAGGAAGTCCTGGCGGTCGAACCAGCCGGCGACCTGGTCGCCCAGCGGCGGCTGCACCCGCTGGCGCAGGTCCTCCACGCGGACCACCGGGTCGGCGTGCCCACCGCGGCGCAGCGACACGATGCCGAAGCCGATCGCCTCCACCTTGTGCGCGTCGAACCAGTCCAGCCAGGCGGCCATGCGCTGCGGGTCGGCGCTCTCGCCGACGTCGGTGAGCCACAGGTTGACGTACGCCATCGGGTCGGCGACCTCGCGCTGGATCACCCAGGCGTCCAGGCCGGTCCCGGCGAACCAGCCGGCCACCCGCTCGTCCCACTCCTCGCCGGCGACGTGCACCCAGTTCGCCAGGTACTGCATGGTGCCGCCCTCGGTCAGCAGGCCCGGCGCGGCGGCGGCCAGCTCGGCGCCGATCGCGTCACCCACCCGACCGGAGTCCCGGTAGACGTGCGTGGTGGTGCCCGGGCCGACCACGAACGGCGGGTTGCTCACCACCAGGTCGAAGCGCCGGCCGGCCACCGGCGCGACCATGTCGCCGCGTAGCAGCTCCCAGTCCTGCCCGTTGAGGGCGGCGGTGGTCGCGGCGAAGCGCAGGGCCCGCTCCGAGAGGTCCGTGGCGGTCACCGAGCGGGCGTGGGTGGACAGGTGCAGGGCCTGGATGCCGGAGCCGGTGCCCAGGTCCAGCGCGGTGTCGACCGGCCGGCGGACCGTCGCGCCGATCAGGGTCTGGGTGGCGCCGCCGATGCCGAGCACGTGCTCGGCGTGCAGGGGGCGGCCCGGCCGGGCGCTGGCCGGCACGTCCGCGAGCACCCACCAGTCGTCGCCGTACGGCTCCAGGTCGACACCGGCGCGCAGGCCGTCGCCGTGCCGCTCGACCAGTCCGCCGGCCACCGCCTCCGCGACGCTCAGCGGCGCCAGCGCGGCGGCCACCGTCGCCTCCGACTCGGTCTGGTCGCAGATGAACACCCGGATCAGGGTGCCCAGCGGGTCCCGGTCCTCGGTGGCCCGCAGCGCGGCCCGGTAGTCGTTGCGCGCGACCGCCCCGGTGGCCTGGGAGCCGAGCCGGCCGGCGATGCCGTTGCTGGTGAACCCGGCCCGGGTCAGCGCGGTGCGCAGCGCGTCGACGCCGGCGGGGGAGAGCAGCATGTCGTGTTCGTCCACGCCGCCATCCTGCCCTCCGCCGCGCCCCCGGTCCGCGCCACCCGCCGGATCGGACCCGGAGCGTCGGTGTTCACCACGGTCGGCGGCCGGGGCAGGATGGTGCCATGACGCTCGTGCTGCCCATCGACCCCGAGGCCAACCGGTTGCTGGAGCGCAGCCCGCTGGCCCGACTCGTCGGCATGGTCCTCGACCAACAGGTGCCGATGGAGAAGGCGTTCTCCTCGCCGTACGTGCTGGAGCAGCGGCTCGGCCACGAACTGGACGCGGCGGAGCTGGCCGCGTACGACCCGGAGGCCCTGGTCGCGCTCTTCGCCACCCCGCCCGCGCTGCACCGGTTCCCGAAGGCGATGGCGGCCCGGGTTCAGGAGGTGTGCCAGGTCCTGGTGGACCGCTACGACGGCGACGCCGCCCGGCTGTGGTCGGACGTCGCCGACGGCCCGGAGCTGTTCCGCCGGGTCGCCGAGCTGCCCGGCTTCGGCAGGCAGAAGGCGCAGATCTTCGTGGCACTGCTCGGCAAGCGGTTCGGGGTGACCCCGCAGGACTGGCGGGAGGCGGCCGGCGGCTACGGCGACCCGGGCGCGTACCGGTCGGTGGCCGACGTCACCGACGCCGACTCGCTGCGCCGGGTGCGGGACTACAAGCAGCAGATGAAGGCGGCCGCGAAGGCGAAGACCGCCGGCGCCTGACCCGGTGGTCGCTCAGGCGGCCGTGGGGTGGGCCAGCGAGGCCAGCGCGCGCCGGACGTCGGCGAGCGACACGGTGGCCGAGTCGTCCAGGTCGGCGAGGCCGGCCTCGATCCACTGCCGCATCAGCGTGGTGACCCCGATGCCCCTGGCGTCGGCGGCGGCCCGGACCCGGTCGTACGTCTCCAGCGGCAGCCGGATCGATCGGCTCACCATCGGCACGTCGGTGTCGGGGGTGGGCAGATCCACCGCCGGGCTCTCGTCGATCAGCTCGGCGATCCGGTCGTCGCCGCTGTGGAACTGCTTGGTCGCGTCGTTACGGTGCATCGTCACGGCCTCCTCATCGGCGAGATCTCCGCACGGCCTCGTCGTAGCGCTTGGACTCCACGTCGCTCAGCTCACGGGCGGAGAGGATGTCCCAGTCGTTGTCGGTGCCGTCGGCCTCGGCGAGCAGCACCGCCAGTCGGCGGCCCCGCCGGGCGGCGGCGTAGACCACCATCACGTCGTCGCCCAGGTGGCGGATCACCCGTCGGGCGCTGTGCAGCGCCTCCCAGACTTCCCCGGGCGTGACGTCGTAGACCCTCAGGTTGGCCAACGCCTCGTCGGTGAAGCTGAACCTGCTGCCCACATTCCGGAGCGTACCACGCACGTAACACGCTACGGGATGACTCGAAGTTCGCTGATCACGGCCTCGCGGTGACAGGATGAGTCGTAATCCCCTCGAGGAGGTTCATGGTGAAGCGTCAGGCGTACCAGCCGATTCTGATCACCGACGCCTCGCGCAGCCAGAGTGACCAGCTCACCAGCCGTCAGCGGCGCTACGTCCTGATGATGGGCATCCGGGTGGCCTGCATCGTCGCCGGCGCGATCCTGGTCGGCGTGAACGCACCCCTGCTCTGGCTCTGGCTGCCCCTGTGCGCCCTCGGCATGGTGCTCATCCCGTGGCTCGCCGTGCTGCTCGCCAACGACCGGCCGCCGAAGGACGAGCACCGGCTGGCCAACCGGTTCCACCCGCGCCAGAAGGACGACACCCCGCCGATGAGCCTCACCGCCGAGGAACGTCCCCACAAGGTCATCGACGTCGAACCCTGACCCGCGTACGGGCCAGGGTCCGACAAGTCACGATCGTGGTCGGGCGCCGACCGTGGAGACGGCCAGCGCGCCCAGATCCGTCGCCCGGTTCAACGCCGCCGTCGGGGTGGCACCCGCCAGCCAGGCGGTGAGCAGACCGGCCGCGAAGGCGTCGCCCGCCCCGGTGACGTCCACCACCGCCACCCGCCGGGCCGGGGCCACGCTGAGCGCGGCCGTGCGGTCCACCCAGACCGCGCCGGCCGCCCCGCGCTTGACCACCACCCGCCGGGCGGTCGCCGACAGCGCACGCGCCTGCGCCGCCGGGTCCAGGCCGCCGGCCAGCGCCGTCGCCTCGTCCGCGTTGAGCAGCAGGAGGTCGACGTCGCGTACCCAACCCAGGAAGGCTGCCGCGCCGACCCGCCGCAGCGGCGCCGCGGAGGCCGCGTCGACGCTGGTGGTGAGCCCGCGCTCGCGCGCCACGGCCAGCGCCCGCAGCCCGGCGCCGCGCGACCCGGCGTCCAACAGGGTGTACGCGGACAGGTGCAGATGCCCCGCGTCGGGCACGGCCGCGAGGGCCCGCTCGACGTGCTCGGCGCTGAGCCGCAGGTTCGCGCCCCGCTGGCTGACCATGGTGCGCTCGCCGTCGGTGGCCAGCACGATCACCGTGCCGGTCGGGACGCCCTCGATCCGGTCGACCGCGCAGTCGACGCCGGCCCCCTCCAACTCGCCGATCCGGTCGCGCCCCGCGTCGTCGTCGCCGACCGCGGCGACGAGCGTGACGTCCACCCCCTGGGCGGCGACCCAGGCGGCGGTGTTGGCCGCCTGCCCGCCGCCACCGAGGCTGATCCCGGCCGTCGTGTCCGAGCCGGCCGCGAGCGGCCCGGACAGCACGGCGACCACATCGGTGATCACGTCGCCGACGACGACCACCCGGGCCGGTCGGGTCATGCCGGGACGGCGGTGGTGCGGGCGGCCGAGGCCACCGCGATCCGCGCGGCCAGGTCGGCGTTGCGCAGGATGATCCGGACGTTCACCGCCAGGCTCGCGCCCTCGGTGGCCGAGTGGAAGTGCGACAGCAGGTACGGGGTCACGGCCTTGCCGGTCACCCCGTCCCGCTCCAGCCGGGCCAGGCCCTCGGTGAGGGTCCGGTCGTGCAACTCCGGGTCGAGCTGCTCGTCGACCGGCAGCGGGTTGGCGACGATCAGGCCGCCGGCGTGCACGGCCTGTCCGTCACGGGCGGCGAGCACGGCGGCGATCTGCTCCGGGGAGTCCACCGACCAGTCCAGGTCGAAGCCGCCGTCGGTGAGGTAGAAGCCGGGGAACCGGCGGGTGCGGTAACCCACCACGGCGACCCCCAGGGTCTCCAGCCGCTCCAGGGTCGCACCCACGTCGAGGATCGACTTGACCCCGGCGCAGACCACCGCGATCGGGGTCCGGGCCAGGGTGATCAGGTCCGCCGACTCGTCGAAGGTGTGCGCGGCCTCCCGGTGCACCCCGCCCAGACCGCCGGTGGCGAACACCCCGATCCCCGCCGCGGCGGCCACCGCGCTGGTCGCCGCCACGGTGGTGGCGCCGTCCGCGCCGGTCGCCGCCGCGACGGCCAGGTCGCGGACGGAGAGCTTGCTCACACCGTCGACGGTGGCCAGCCGGGTCAGCTGGGCGTCGTTGAGGCCGACGACCAGCTCGCCACCGATCATGCCGATCGTCGCGGGCACCGCCCCGGCGTCCCGGACCGCCTGCTCGATCTCCCGGGCCACGCGCAGGTTCTCCGGCCGGGGCAGGCCGTGCGAGACGATGGTGCTCTCCAGGGCGACGACGGGCCGGCCGTCGTGCAGGGCGTCGGCCACCTCGGTGCCGTAGCTGATGCGAAAGTCAGTCACGGGGGGCACGGTACGGGGTCCCGCTCCGGCCGGCCTCAAGTGGACCCGGCCGTGATGACCTGCCAAACTTGACGGTTGGAGGTGCAGACGTGAGCACAGAGGTTCTCGAGCGTCCGGAGCTGAAGGACGCCGACACCGGTCCCGAGATGTTCCATTACGTCCGCAAGGAGAAGATCGCCGAGAGTGCCGTCATGGGCACCTACGTCGTGGCGCTCTGCGGGGAGACCTTCCCGGTCACCAAGGCGGCCAAGCCGGGTTCTCCGGTCTGCCCCAAGTGCAAGGAGATCTACGACTCGTACCGCGAGTGAACATCGGCCGGCGTCCCGGCCGGCGACGTAGCCTGCGGCGGTGACCACCTCCACCGCCCTGCTCCTCGCCGACCTGACCGGGGTGGCGGTGTTCGCCGCCTCCGGGGCGTCGGCGGCGGTGGCCAAACGACTCGACCTGTTCGGGGTCGCGTTCGTCGGCTTCGTGGCCGCCCTCGGTGGCGGGATCTTCCGGGACCTGGTCATCGACGAGGTGCCACCGCTGGCCTTCGCCGACTGGCGGTACGCGGCCACCGCCGCGATCACCGCCCTCGCTGTCTTCTGGCTGCATCCGCAGCTGGCCCGGCTGCGCACCACCGTGCTGGTGCTGGACGCGGCGGGCCTCGGGCTGTTCACCGTGACCGGCACGCTCAAGGCGCTCGACGCCCGGGTGCCGGCGGTCGGTGCCTGCCTGATCGGCATGCTCACCGCGATCGGCGGCGGCCTCGGCCGGGATCTCCTCACCGCCGAGATTCCGGTCGTGCTGCGCCGGGAGATCTACGCGGTGGCCGCGCTCGTCGGCTCGGTCGCGGTGGTGCTCCTGTACGTGACCGGGCAGACCGGGCCGGTGCCGCTCACCGCCGCCGCGGTGCTGGTCTTCGGGCTGCGTCTGGTCGCGCTGCGCCGGCGCTGGTCCGCCCCGGTGGCGGCCCTGCGGCCGCCGCGTTCCGACGCGGCGGATCCGCGTACCGACCGGGAGTGGTGAGGCGCTCGGCCCTCCGACGGGCGGGGGTGGCGGATGTGACCAGCGTGGCGTCGCCTGGGCCGCGGCGCTCGCGCTGGTTATGCTGAGTCGGCCTTCGCGGCAGCTTCTGCGCGGAGGCGTTTTCATGGGCGGCGGCACACGTGGCCCTCGCCCGGGGTCCGCCATCGTGCGGTCGGAGAGGAGCTTCGCGTGGCAGCCCGGACGCCGGTGCTCGAGACGTTCCCGGCACTACGCGCCTGGCAGCGCAAAGCCCTGGTGGAGTACCTGCGCCGGCGCACCGAGGACTTCACCGCGGTCGCCACGCCCGGCGCCGGCAAGACCACCTTCGCCCTGCGGATCGCCGCCGAGCTGCTCGGCGACGGCACGGTGGAGGCGGTCACCGTGGTCGCGCCGACCGAGCACCTGAAGAACCAGTGGGCCGAGGCCGCCGCACGGGTGGGCATCCAACTCGACGCCGCGTTCCGCAACGCCGACGTGCACTCCGCGGCGGACTTCCACGGCGCCGTGATCACCTATGCCCAGGTGGGTATGGCCCCGCAGGTGCACCGGCGGCGCACCATGACCCGGCGCACCCTGGTCATCCTCGACGAGATCCACCACGCCGGCGACTCCCGCACCTGGGGCGACGGCGTGAAGGCCGCCTTCGAGCCCGCCGTACGCCGGCTGATGCTCACCGGGACGCCGTTCCGCTCCGACGACAACCCGATCCCGTTCGTCAGCTACGAGCGGGGCGGTGACGGGCTGCTGCGCTCCCGCGCCGACTCCGTGTACGGCTACTCCGACGCGCTGCGCGACGGGGTGGTCCGGCCGGTGCTCTTCCTGGCCTACTCCGGGGAGACCCGCTGGCGGACCAACGCGGGCGAGGAGCTGGCGGCCCGGCTCGGCGAGCCGATGACCCAGGACCTGGTGGCGCAGGCGTGGCGTACCGCGCTGGACCCGGCCGGGGACTGGATGCCGCAGGTGCTGCGGGCCGCCGACGCCCGGCTCACCGTGCTGCGCAACGCCGGGATGGCCGACGCCGGTGGGCTGATCATCGCCACCGACCAGCAGTCCGCCCGCTCGTACGCGAAGCTCATCGAGCAGGTGACCGGCGAGAAGGCCACCGTGGTGCTCTCCGACGACCTGGGCGCGTCCGCCCGGATCGCGACGTTCGCGGCGTCCCAGCAGCGCTGGCTGGTGGCGGTGCGGATGGTCTCCGAGGGGGTGGACATCCCGCGGCTCGCCGTCGGCGTCTACGCCACCAGTGCCAGCACCCCGCTCTATTTCGCCCAGGCGATCGGCCGGTTCGTCCGGGCACGCCGGCCGGGGGAGACCGCGTCGGTCTTCCTGCCCAGCGTGCCGCACCTGCTCGGGCTGGCCAGCGAGATGGAGACCGAGCGGGACCACGTGCTCGGCAAGCCGAAGGAATCCGACGGTTTCGACGACGACCTGCTGGAACGGGCGCAGCGCGACGACCAGGCCAGTGGGGAGCTGGAGAAGCGGTTCGCCGCGCTCTCGGCCACCGCCGAGCTGGACCAGGTGATCTTCGACGGGGCGTCGTTCGGCACCGCGGCCCAGGCCGGCACGCCCGAGGAGGAGGAGTACCTCGGCCTGCCCGGCCTCCTCACCGCCGACCAGGTCTCCCTGCTGCTGACCAAGCGGCAGGCCGCACAACTCGCCGCCCAACGCCGTCGTACCGCCGAGGGGGCCGCTCAGCCGGCCGCTGCGCCCGCCGCCGCGCCGCCGGCACCCATGAGCGCCGCCCAGCGCCGGGTGGCGCTACGGCGCCAGCTGAACGCTCTGGTGGCCGCCCGGCACCACCGCACCGGCCAGCCGCACGGCAAGATCCACGCCGAGTTGCGTCGGCTCTGCGGCGGTCCGCCGAGCGCCCAGGCCACCATCGAGCAACTCGAAGAACGCATCGCCACCGTGCAGACCCTCTGACCCCACCGGCACCACCCCGCAGCGCACGATCCGCGCAGCTTCGGGGAAGCTGCTGCCTCCCGGCGCGTCGAGGCAGCACTTCCCCGGAAGTTGTGTGGATCTCCCGCGCCCGCCGGGATCAGCTCGCCAAGGTCGTGCAACATCCTGGTTGTAGTGGCCTGCCCCGTGTGCGGACACCACTACAACCAGGATCGAGCACGATCTTGGCGCCGGGCGCCGGGCGCCGGGCGCGGGGCGCGGGGCGCGGGGCGCGGGGCGCGGGGCGCGGGGCGCGGGCGCGGGGCACAGAGAAAAGCCGACCGGAGACACCGTCTGGTGTCTCCGGTCGGCTATGTCGGGTTGCGGATTTAGTTCGCCATCAGATCGGCGCCACGCCAGCTGAACTCGGGGTCCGTCGCGAACCGGACGGTGATCTTCACGAGATCCTCCGCGTACTTGTTCGCGTGGTGCCCACAGAACACCAACTCGCTCCCACCCGCCAGAGTGATCCGGAGCTTGCCGGCAGCATTGCAGCGGTCGCACCGTTCATCGGCGGCTGGGGGCGCCACCGTCTCGGGCGGCGGCGTGAGGGTCGGGGTCATCGCCTTCCTCCTCTGGTCGTCACCGATGAACAATCTCTTCGGTCGTTGCTCACCTATCGTGCAACACCCTTGCCAGGCGCTGCCTTCCCTGTGTGCCCGCGGGGGACCGAGGTCACACATGGCAGGGACAGTGTGCCGTGCACCCAGGGTGCCACGTCAACGATCACATTCGTGCATCCGGACGATCACCATCTGGCGTTGCACACCAGGTGGTCAAAACGACACGTTCGGTTGACGAAACCCGCTCAGTCCAGGTAATCCCGGAGGACCTGCGACCGGGACGGGTGTCGCAGCTTGGACATCGTCTTGGACTCGATCTGCCGGATCCGCTCCCGGGTCACCCCGTAGACCTGACCGATCTCGTCGAGCGTCCTGGGCTGGCCGTCGGTCAGGCCGAAGCGCAGGCGTACCACACCCGCCTCACGCTCGGAGAGCGTCTGCAGCACCTGCTGGAGCTGGTCCTGCAGGAGCGAGAACGAAACGGCGTCGACCGCGACCACGGCCTCGGAATCCTCGATGAAGTCACCGAGCTGGCTGTCGCCCTCGTCGCCGATGGTCTGGTCCAGTGAGATGGGCTCCCGGGCGTACTGCTGGATCTCCAGCACCTTCTCGGGTGTGATGTCCATCTCCTTGGCCAGCTCCTCCGGCGTGGGCTCACGGCCCAGGTCCTGGAGCAGCTCGCGCTGTATGCGACCGAGCTTGTTGATGACCTCGACCATGTGCACCGGGATGCGGATGGTGCGGGCCTGGTCGGCCATCGCGCGGGTGATCGCCTGCCGGATCCACCAGGTGGCGTACGTGGAGAACTTGTAGCCCTTGGTGTAGTCGAACTTCTCCACCGCGCGGATCAGGCCGAGGTTGCCCTCCTGGATCAGGTCCAGGAAGGCCATGCCGCGTCCCGTGTACCGCTTGGCCAGCGACACCACCAGGCGGAGGTTGGCCTCCAGCAGGTGGTTCTTGGCGCGTTCGCCGTCGCGGGAGATCCAGCCCAGGTCGCGGACCATCTCCCGGGTGAGCTTCTCCTCGCCCTCGTCGGCCGCGCGCAGCCGCTCGGCGGCGTAGAGCCCGGCCTCGATCCGCTTGGCCAGCTCCACCTCCTGCTCGGCGTTGAGCAGCGGGACCTTGCCGATCTGCTTCAGGTATGCCCGGACCGAGTCGGCGGAGGCGGTCAGCTCGGCGTCGCGCCGGGCCTGCTTGAGCGCCTCGGACTCCTCGTCGTCCCACTCGAAGTCGTTGTCGGTGGCCGAGGCGGCGGCGTCGGTCTCGGCGGCCTGGGCCAGCTCGGCCGGCTCCTCGACAACCACGTCCTCGATCGTGGCGGCGAGCTCCTCCGGGTCGATCTCACCCTCGGCGCCCTCGCCCTTGGCCTTGCCGCCGGCCTTGACCGGCTTGGCGCCGGCAGCCGCGGCGACCGTCGCCTTGGTGGCCCGGGTCGACCGGGTCGCCTTCGCGGGCGTCGCCGCCGCGGCGGTGCTGCCGGCGGCCTTGGCCGCGGCCACCTTCCGCGGAGCGGGCGTCGACGGCGCCTCGTCGGAGGCGGGCGCCTGCTTCGGCGCCGGCGCGGCGGCCTTCTTGGTGGTCTTTGCGGTGGTGGCCCGGGACGCCGGCGTGGTCGAGCGGGCCGCGGCGACGCGGCGGCGGGTGCTCGCCGAGCCGTCCACCACCACGGTCACTCCCGCCTCGGAGAGCGCCCGCAGAATCTTCTTGGCCTGGGCCGGAGTCACCTCGGCGGACTCGACGGTGCGCGCGAGCTGGGCCGACGTGAGCTGACCACCGGCGCTCTGCGCGTGGGCGATCAGGGTGTCGGTGAGCGAGCGAACGTCGGCGCCGGTCTGGCGGGGTTCTGTCACGAATGACCTTCCGGAGGCGAAGAGCGGGTACGGCCGGGTCGTCCGGCGCAGCGTGGGGCAACAGGCCGGGCGATGTGGTTGAGGGACCCCCGTGTCCCGGGCCGGCCGGTGGTCGGCGGTCCGGGGCGCGTGGGCGCAGGGGTGAATTGTAACGCCGTCTGCGGCGATCATCCTGCGCCGCACGGCGTAACGACGGTTGGGGACCGCCAAATCGGCGCAGATGTGGACTTTGTAAGGATGATACTCGCGCGTGAGCCGGAAAGCCCCGGTCGTGCGGGAAGGGGACCTGGGATGGACCGTTCGGTGCCGTCACCGCACGAACTGTTGGCGATCGCGCTGGACGTGGCGCGGGACGCCGCGGCCACCGCGTACCGGATGCGGGTCGAGGGTGTCTCGGTCGCGGCGACCAAGAGCACGGTAACCGACGTCGTCACCGCGGCGGACCGGGCGGTCGAGCGGCAGGTGCTCGACGCGTTGCACCGGTTGCGGCCGGGCGACGCCGTGCTCGGGGAGGAGTACGGCACGGGGGACACCGGGCCGGTGGGGCCGGGCGGCGTGCGATGGATCATCGACCCGATCGACGGCACGGTCAACTACCTCTACGGGCTGCCGTACAGCGCGGTGTCGCTCGCCGCCGAGGTGGACGGGGTGGTGGTCGCCGGCGTGGTGCGCAACGTGAGCACCGGCGAGGAGTGGACCGCCACGGCCGGCGGGGGCGCCTGGCGCGACGGCGTCCGGTTGCGCTGTTCCGGTGAGGCCGACCTGGGGCAGGCGCTGGTGGGCACCGGCTTCGGCTACGACGCCGGCCGCCGGGCGCACCAGGCACGGGTGGTGGCAGGGCTGATCGCGCACGTGCGGGACATCCGCCGGCTCGGTGCCGCCGCGCTGGATCTCTGCCTGGTCGCGGAGGGGCGGCTCGACGCGTACTTCGAGAAGGGTCTGGCCGCCTGGGACCTCGCGGCCGGCGGCCTGGTGGCCGCCGAGGCGGGCGTGCGGGTCGCCGGCCTGGACGGTGGCGCGCCCGGCCCGGACCTGGTGATCGCGGCCCCGCCGGCGCTCTTCACGCCGCTGCACGACCGGCTGGCCGCCCTCGACGCCACCGGCGGGCCCTGACCGCACCCCGTGCGGTGATCGGCCCGGCTACGGGGTCACTTGTCGGCGGGGGGAGACGGGCAGGAGCCCTTGGGCGCCTCCGGGGCGCCCAGGTCGCCGAGGGACTGGTTGACCTCGGTGGTGGTGGCGAGCTGCTGGAAGCTGTTGCCCAGCACCACGTCCACGGTGTCGTCGGTGCGCTTCTCGTCGTAGTCCGGCTCGGCGTTGTTGAGGAAGTACGCCTGCAGCAGGTGGGCCGAGCCGACGCCCTTGGGGCCGTACCGCAGCACGGCCACGTCGTCGATCCCCTTGGGCGCGTTGCCGACCTTCTGCACCTGGAACTTGCGGTTGCGGAAGTCGTCCGCGACGGCGCCGGCCCGGCCCGGCTCGTCCGTGGCGTTGAACACGTTGATCTTGACGTCCTTGGTTTCGCGCAGGGCGAGGTCGGCCAGTGGCCAGCCGTCCGGGCAACCCTGGGCCGTGCCCGCGTTGCCCTGACTGTCGCGGACGATCGCCGTGACCACGAAGGCCAGGGCCAGCACCCCGAGCAGACCGACGACGACGAGTGCTCGCACTCGCGCAAAACTCATCTGGGCGCTCCCGGGACCTCAGGTGGGTGGCGGCGGCCGCCAACGATCGCACTGACCGAGGGCCGTCGAATACGCCGCTGAGGTTAACGGTTGTCCGGCCGTCGCGTGGAAACAGTCCGACATGCCGGCGCGCCGACCGCGAACCGGGTACTACTACCCCTATCTTCGTGTCGCCTGAATCACATTGGGAACAACTTCGCGTGCGGGGGCGTACATCTCAGCCGCAAGGGCGGTATACATGCCTCGCCCAAAGGGGGGGTAAGGTTCCGCGCTCGCAGGGGAGTCGCCCCAGCGGTCCCCGACCCGTTCGGTCCCCGGGTCGGGTGCCCGACACAACTGGTGGCCGGCCAGCGGAACCGAAACAGCGTCGTCCGGCGTTACAACCGGAAGCGACAACATCGATATGGGAGAGTGAAACCGATGGCCACCGACTACGACGCCCCGCGTCGCGACGAGGTCGACCTCGGCGAGGACAGCCTGGAAGAGCTCAAGGCCCGGCGCGTCGACTCACAGTCCGGCGCGGTGGACGTCGACGAGGCCGAGGTAGCCGAGAGCTTCGAGCTGCCCGGTGCCGATCTGGCCGACGAGGAGCTCACGGTCAAGGTTCTACCGATGCAGCAGGACGAGTTCCGGTGTGCCCGCTGCTTCCTGGTACACCACCGCAGCCAGCTGGCCGTCGAGCGTAACGGCGAGTTGATCTGCCGCGAGTGCGTCTGACACTCACGACACCAGCGGCGGCCTCCTGAACGGGGCCGCCGCTGCCGGTGTAGCCGTGCGGCAGCCGGTGTAGCCGTGCGGCACCGCTGGGTACCTGCTTGACTCGTAGCGGGTAGTTCAGAGCACCGGGAGGTTCGAGCCATGAGCGATCGAGGCGACACCACCGGCGGCGGCGCGGAGGATCTCGGCGCCACCGTCGCGGCGTTGACCGCCGACGACATCGAACCGGCCCGGCGCCGTCAACTGCTGACCCGGATGGTCGGGCAGGCCCGCGCCCGCGGGATCTCCGACCTGTTCAAGCCGCGCGCCGCCGTGCGCTGGATGGTCGACACCGTCGCCGAGATCGCCCCGCACCTACCGGTGCGGGACCTGGCGACCCTGCGTCAGCACTTTCCCGGCCTGGACGACGACGCCCTGTCCGAGCGGCTGATCCGCAACGCCGCCCGGACCACCGCCGGGATCGGCGCCGCCGGTGGGGGAGTCGCCGCGGTCGAGTGGACGGTCGCCCCGACCCTGCTCTCCGCGCCGGTGCTGCTCGCCGCCGAGACGGTCGCCGTGGTGGCGGTGGAGCTGAAGCTGGTCGGTGAGCTGCACGAGGTGCACCGCGTGACACTGCCGAGCAGTGGCAGCCAACGGGCGGTCGCCCTCATTCACTCCTGGGCCACCCAGCGCGGGGTCAACCCGATGGTGCCCGGCGTGGGGGTCGGCGCCGTGCTCGGCACCGCCGCACGCAAGGAGCTGCGGGACACGCTGCTCCGGCGCTTCGGGCGCAACCTCACCACGCTCGGGCCGTTCCTCACCGGCGCGGCGGTGGCCAGCTTCCTCAACCGCCGGGCCACCCGCCAGATGGCCGACCAGCTCCGGGTCGACCTGCACCGCCGGGGCATCGCCCGTCCGGCACCACCGCAGGCCCTGCCCGGCCCGCCCACCGGCACCTGAGGCCGGTGCGGTCAGCCGGCCTCGCCGGCCGGGTGGTCGACGCGCGGCCGGGCATCCCGGGCGCTCAGCAGCGCCTCGGCCAGCTCGACCGGACGCCGGGTGCTCACCACCCAGAACGGGGTCGGGTCGGCCGGGTCGTCGAGCACCACCTGCACGGCGCCGCCGATCCACGGCCGCTGCACCACGAAGGCGAGCGGGTCCGCGCCCACCCCGAGCACCTCACGCCGGCCGGCCGTGTCCAGCGGCACCACGTCGGCCACGAAGCGCACCGGCAGCCGGGCGTCGTCCACCCGCAGCTCGGAGTCGACGACGGCGACCCGGATCCGGCCCAGCCACCACAGCCCGGCCGCGGTGGCCGGCAGCAGCACCGCGAACGGCAGCCAGGCGCGGACGCCGGCGGCGCCCATCCAGATCTCGACGGCCAGCAGCGCGGCCGCCACCAACCCGGCCAGCCACAGCCACCAGGGCAGATCCAGCCGTTCGGCGTACGCCGCGCGGGCCGCGACCGGCGGCTGACCGGCGGACGGAGAAGGCGACATGCTCACTCCTGCGAGGGTACGGCGCACGGCGGCCCGGGTAACCGGCAGGATGGCAGGGTCACCCCGATGAAACCGGACGGAAGAGGAGACCTGTGACGGACGTCGTACCCGTGCCCGTACGCCAGCTCGATGCCGAGCTGCCGCTGCCCGCGTACTCCCATCCCGGCGACGCCGGGGCCGACCTGGTGGCGGCCGCGGACGTGGAGCTGCCGCCCGGGGGCCGGGCGCTGGTGCCCACCGGCGTGGCCATCGCGCTGCCGGAGGGGTACGTGGGCCTGGTCCATCCCCGCTCCGGCCTGGCGGCCAGGCTCGGCGTGACGGTGCTCAACGCGCCCGGTACGGTCGACGCCGGCTACCGGGGTGAGATCCTGGTCAACCTGATCAACCATGATCGGGATACTCCGGCGAAGATCTCCCGCGGCGACCGGATCGCGCAGCTCGTGGTCCAGCGGGTCGCGCGGGCGCGGTTCGAGCCGGTGGCCGAGCTGCCCGGGTCCCGACGCGGGACCGGCGGGCACGGCTCCACCGGCGGGCACGCAGGGCTGGTGCCGTCGCCGGCGGGTCAGGACCGGGTCGAGCAGCGGCGGGACGAGTCGGGCCGAGGCCGGACGGAAGAGGTGGCAGGGTGAGTGTGAACAGCGGAGGGTGGGCGCAGTGATCTTCTCCCGAAAGCGGGCCGGTGCCGGGCGGCAGGCCCGTGACGAGCGGACCACCGAGGTCGGCAACCACAGCGCCGAGGAGTCGACGCCGGCGTTGGAACGCGGCCCGTACGACATCTCCGAGGTCGACGACGAGGTGCAACGGCTCGACCTGGGCAGCCTGCACATCCCGGCGGTCCCCGAGGTCGAGGTGCGGGTGCAGGCCGACCCGCAGGGCGTGGTCCAGCAGGTGGTGCTGGTGCACGGGGAGAACGCCCTGCAGCTCGGCGTCTTCGCCGCCCCCCGCTCCGAGGGGATCTGGGACGAGGTGCGCGAGGAGATCCGCCAGTCGCTGTTGCGCGACGGCGCCACCGCGCAGGAGGTCGACGGGGAGTACGGCCCCGAGCTGCACGCCCAGGTGAACACCCAGGACGGCCCGACCAACCTGCGGTTCGTGGGCGTCGACGGGCCGCGCTGGATGGTCCGTGGCGTGTTCCAGGGCCCGGTCGCCACCGACCCGGCCACCGCCGGGCCGCTCGCCGAGTGCCTGGACGGCCTGGTGGTCGACCGGGGCCAGGAGGCGAAGCCGGTCCGTGAGCCGCTGCCGCTGCGGCTGCCCAAGGAGATCGCCGACCAGGCCGGTGCCGAGGCGGGGGACGCGTCCGCCCCCGCCGAGCCGCGCCAGGTCTGACCCGCACGCACCGGCCCGCCGGGACCGGCCCTGTCGGCGTACGCTGGCGGCACGGTTCCGGCGTCGCCGGGGCCGGCCGATGCTGGCCGAGGCCGGTGAGCGTGGAGAGGGTGACGCGGAGGTCATGATGACCGACGAGAGCCGGGTGTCGCTGCGGCGGATCCTGGAGCGGTTCACCGCCAGCGAGGCCGAAATCGACGCGCGGGAGCTGCGGAGGGAGAGCGCCGAGTGCGGCGGTGTCCCGGCCCAGCAGTGCTCCCGGGGCCAACTGGTCTCGGTGGCGGGCCGGTTGCGGACGGTTGTCTACACGCCCCGTACCAACCTGCCGACCCTCGAGGCCGACCTGTACGACGGCAGCGACGTGGTCACCCTGGTCTGGCTGGGCCGGCGGCACATCGCCGGCATCGAGCCGGGCCGCCACCTGACCGCGCGCGGCCGGGTGGCGGTGCGCGACGACCGCAAGGTCATCTACAACCCGTACTACGAGCTGGACTCGCCGAAGTGACGGCGCTGCGGACGGAAGGCCGGCGATGACGACGGGACAGGACCGGGCGGCACAGCCGGAGACCGGCTCCCAGGACGACGAGCAGCTACCGTCGATCGCCGAGCAGATGGCCGACCAGCTCGGCGGGTGGCGAGGGCTCGTCGAGTCCAGCATCCCGGTCGTGGTCTTCGTGATCGCCAACATCATCGGTGAGTTGCGGCCCGCGGTGATCGCCTCGGTGGCCGTGGCGCTGGTGATCGCCGGGCTGCGGCTGGCCCAGCGCCGGCCCATCCGGCACGCCGTCAACGGGCTCTTCGGCGTCGGCATCGGTGCCGCCATCGCCTGGCGTACCGGTGACGAGCGGGATTTCTATCTCCCCGGCATCCTCTACGGCATCGGCTACGGCATCGCCCTGCTGATCTCGGCGGCCATCCGGCAGCCGCTGGTCGGCTGGATCTGGTCGGTGCTGGTGGCCAAGGGCCGCTCGGAGTGGCGTGACGACCCGAAGCTGGTGCGTACCTTCACCCAGCTGACCGTGCTCTGGGGCGTCGTCTGGCTGGCCAAGGTGGGCGTGCAGGCCGGGCTCTACCTGGCACACCAGGACACCGCGCTGGGCGTTGCCCGGCTGGCGCTGGGCTACCCGCCGTACGCGCTGCTGCTGTTGATCACGGTCTGGACGGTGCGCCGGGTCACCCGGGAGCCGCAACCCACCCCGCTGCCCGGCGCCTGAGCGCCCCGCGCGGCTCACCGTGAGCCGCGGGTCCGCTCCACGCTGTCCGCGCCGAGGATCACCGCGCGGACCTGGTCCTCCACCTCGGCGGTGCAGACGAAGACCAGCTCGTCGCCGGCCTCGATCGGGTCGTCCGGGCTGGGCACCAGGACCCGCTTGCCGCGCAGGATCGCCACCAGCGCGGAGTCCCGGGGCAGCGGCACGGCGTGGATCGGTTGGCCGACGTACGGCGCGGTCGGCGGCAGAGTGATCTCGACCAGGTTCGCCTCGCCCTGCCGGAAGGTCATCAGCCGGACCAGGTCGCCGACGGTGACCGCCTCCTCGACCAGAGCGGCCATCACCCGCGGCTTGCTCACCGCGACGTCCACGCCCCACTGCTCGGTGAACAGCCACTCGTTCTCGGCCCGGTTGACCCGGGCGACCACGCGGGGCACCGCGAACTCGGTCTTGGCCAGCAGCGACACCACCAGGTTGACCTTGTCGTCGCCGGTCGCCGCGACCACGACGTCGCAGCCCGCGACGTTGGCCTCCTCCAGGCTGGTCAGCTCGCAGGCGTCGGCCAGCACCCACTCGGCGGACGGCACCCGCTCCGGGCGCAGCATCTTGGGCTGGCGCTCGATCAGCATCACCTGGTGGCCGTTCTCGATCAGCTCCTGCGCGATCGAGCGACCCACGTTGCCGGCGCCCGCGATGGCGATCCGCATGGCTCAGTGCCCCCCTTCCGGCGGCGTCGCCGCCACCGACGTGACCGCCGCCACGATGTCGTCGCTGACCAGCATGAAGACCTGGTCACCCTCCTGCACGACGGTCGAGGCGGTGGGCAGCGTGCCGATGCCGAAGCGGATGAGGTAGGCCACCCGCGCTCCGGTCCTGTCCTCCAGCGCCCGCACCGACCGGCCGATCCAGTCCTTGTGCACGGGGACCTCGACGATCGACACCGTGCTCGTGGGGTCGCGGAAGATCTCCACGTTGCCCTCGGGCACCAGGTGCCGCAGCATCCGGTCGGCCGTCCAGCGCACGGTGGCCACGGTGGGGATGCCCAGCCGCTCGTAGACCTGCGCCCGGCGCTGGTCGTAGATGCGGGCCGCGACCCGGGACACACCGAACGTCTCCCGGGCCAGCCGGGCGGAAATGATGTTGGAGTTGTCGCCGCTGGAGACGGCCGCGAAGGCGTCCGCCCGCTCGATGCCGGCCTGCCGCAGCACGTCGCCGTCGAAGCCCGCCCCGGTCACCGTGATGCCGGCGAAGTCGGGGCCGAGCCGCCGGAAGGCGTCGGCGTCCTGGTCGATCACCGCCACCGAGTGCCCCCGGGACTCCAGGCTGTGGGCGAGAGTCGACCCGACCCGGCCACATCCCATGATCACGACGTGCACGCTGTCCCTCCCAAGGTGCGTACCGCTCCCGCTGCCGGTGGCCCTCCGAGTGCGAGCCTGCCACGTCCGGGACGGGAGCGGGGACCGACCGTACCCCGTCGCGCTGGCGACCGATGATCGCCCACCCCCGCGTTCCCGCCGTGGTGGTCGTACTCTTGGCGTTCGTGGCCAGTTCCACCTCGCTGTTGAAGCGGTTGCTCCTCGGTCGACCGTTCCGGTCCGACCGGCTGCAGCACACCCTCCTCCCGAAGCGCATCGCGCTGCCCGTGTTCGCCTCCGACGCGCTGTCCAGCGTCGCGTACGCGCCCGACGAGATCCTGCTGACCCTCTCCATCGCGGGCGCCTCGGCGTACGTCTTCTCGCCGTGGATCGCGCTGGCGGTGGTCGTGGTCATGCTGACCGTGGTCGCCAGCTACCGGCAGAACGTGCACGCCTACCCGTCCGGTGGTGGCGACTACGAGGTGGCCACGGTCAACCTGGGCCCGAAGTTCGGCGTCGGCGTGGCCAGCGCCCTGCTGGTCGACTACGTGCTCACGGTGGCGGTGTCGGTGTCCTCCGGGGTGGCCAACCTCGGCTCCGTGGTGCCGTTCGTGGCCACCCACAAGGTCATGATCGCGGTGATCGCGGTGGTTCTGCTGACCGCGGTCAACCTGCGCGGGCTGCGCGAGTCGGGCACCGCGTTCGCCATCCCGACCTACGGCTTCGTGATCGTGATGGGCGGGATGCTGCTCACCGGGCTGGTCCGGGTCTTCGTGCTGGGCGACGACCTCCGCGCGCCGAGCGCCGATCTGGTGATCCAGGCCGAGCACAGCGTGACCGGCTTCGCGCTGGTCTTCCTGCTGCTGCGGACGTTCAGCTCGGGCGCCGCCGCGCTCACCGGCGTCGAGGCGATCTCCAACGGGGTGCCGGCGTTCAAGGCGCCGAAGAGCCGCAACGCCGCCACCACGCTGCTGCTCCTGGGTGCGATCTCGGTGAGCATGCTGGTCGGGATCATCTGGCTGGCCCGGCTGACCCACCTGCAGTTCGTCGAGGACCCGGCCCTCCAGATCGTCTCGGGCCCCGAGGGGTACGTGCAGAAGACCGTCACCACGCAGCTCGGCGAGACGGTCTTCGGCTCCGGGTCGATCCTGCTCTACGTGGTGGCCGGGGTGACCGCCCTGATCCTGTTCCTGGCCGCGAACACCGCGTTCAACGGCTTCCCGGTGCTCGGCTCGATCCTCGCGCAGGACCGTTACCTGCCCCGGCAGTTCCACACCCGGGGCGACCGGCTGGCGTTCTCCAACGGCATCGTCTTCCTGGCGCTCTTCGCGATCGTGCTGATCGTCGGCTTCCAGGCGGAGGTGACCCGGCTCATCCAGCTCTACATCGTCGGGGTCTTCGTCTCGTTCACCGTGTCCCAGGCCGGCATGATCCGGCACTGGAACCGGCACCTGCGGACCGAGCGGGACCCGGAGGCGCGCCGCCGGATGCACCGTTCCCGGGCCATCAACACCTTCGGCATGGGCCTGACCGGCACGGTGCTGGTGATCGTGCTGGTCACCAAGTTCCTGCTCGGCGCCTGGATCGCGATCGCCGCGATGGCGGTGATCTACCTGTTGATGCTGGCCATCCGTGGGCACTACGACCGGGTCGCGCGGGAGTTGACCCCGCCGGACGAGGGCCGCGCCGTGCTGCCCGCCCGTAACCACGCGATCGTGCTGGTCAGCAAGCTGCACCAGCCGACCCTGCGGGCCATCGCGTACGCCCGGGCCACCCGCCCGGACACGCTGACCGCGGTGACCGTCAACGTCGACGACAAGGACACCCGGGATTTGCAGGTCGAGTGGGAGCGGCGGGAGATGGCCATCCCGCTCACCGTGATCGACTCGCCGTACCGGGAGATCACCCGGCCGATCCTGGACTTCGTCGCCTCCACCCGCCGCAAGTCCCCCCGGGACGTGGTCACCGTCTTCATCCCCGAGTACGTGGTCGGGCGCTGGTGGGAGAACCTGCTGCACAACCAGAGCGCCCTGCGCCTCAAGGGTCGCCTGCTCTTCGAGCCGGGGGTGATGGTGGTCAGCGTTCCGTGGCAGCTCGCCTCGACCGCGAGCAAGAACCTGGACCGGTTGGACGCCACGCTGTCCCGTACCCCGGCGCGCGGACCACGGGTGGCCCCGCGCGGCACCCTGCCACCGGTGGTCTCCACGCCACCGGGCGACGGTGGGCCGGTCGACGGCGGCCCGGTGGGGACCGGCCGTGACTGAGCCGGGCGCACGGGCCGTGACACCCCTGCCGGAGCGGGGGCTGGCCGAGGCGGAGCAGGTCGAGTTGACCGTCGACGCGGTCGCCCCCGGCGGGCACTGCGTGGCGCGGGTCGACGGGCAGGTGGTCTTCGTCCGGCACGCGCTGCCCGGTGAACGGGTGATCGCCGAGGTCACCGAGGTGCACCGGGGGTTCGTCCGGGCCGACGCGGTGACCGTCCTGGAAGCCTCCCCGGACCGGGTCGAGCCACCCTGCCCGTTCGCGAAGCCGGGCGCCTGCGGCGGCTGCGACCTGCAACACGTCGCTTCCGACGCGCAGCTCGCCTGGAAGACCGCCGTGGTGCGCGAGCAACTGGTCCGCCTCGGCGGGCTGACCGACGACGAGCTGGACCGGCTCGGTGTCGGGGTCGAGGCGCTGCCCGGCGGGCCGCTGGGCTGGCGTTCCCGGGTCCGTTACGCGGTGGACGCCGCGGACCGGGCGGGCCTGCTCAAGCACCGCTCGCACGAGGTGGTGCCGATCGACCACTGCCGCATCGCCCACCCCGCCATCCAGCAACTGCCGGTGCTCACGCCCAGCGGCGCGCGCTGGCCGGCGGCCGAGGCGGTGGAGACCGTCGCCAGCACCGGCGGGGACGTGACCGTCGCGGAGGTCCGCGACGGGGCGACCACCCCGGTGAGCGGACCGGCCGTGGTCCGCGAGGTGGCCGCCGGACGGGACTGGACGCTGCCCGCGTCCGCCTTCTGGCAGGTGCATCCGGCGGCGGCGGACACCCTGTCCGCGGCCGTGCTGGAGCTGCTCGACCCGCGACCGGGTGAGGTGGCGTGGGACCTCTACGGCGGTGCCGGGCTGTTCGCCGCCGGGCTGGCCGCCCGGGTCGGCGAGACCGGCCGGGTGACCCTGGTGGAGGCCGCGCCGCAGGGCGTCGCCGCCGCCCGGGAGAACCTCGCCGACCTGCCCCGGGTCGAGGTCGTGTCGGCCCGCGTGGAGACCGCGCTGGCCCGCCGACGGATCACCGGCCCGGTCGACGTGGTGGTGCTCGACCCGCCGCGCGCCGGGGCGGGCGCGCCGGTGGTCCGGGCACTGGCCGCCGCCGGCCCCCGGGCGATCGCGTACGTGGCCTGCGACCCGGCCGCCTTCGCCCGCGACGTGCGCACCTTCACGGGGCTCGGTTGGCGGTTGACCGCGCTGCGCGGATTCGACCTGTTCCCGATGACCCAGCACGTCGAGCTGGTCGGCCTGCTGCTTCCGCCGGCATGAGCGACCCGACGCGGGGGCCCGGCCACCTCGACCCGATGACGGTCGTCGGGCTGATGTCGGGCACGTCGTACGACGGGGTCGACGTGGTGGCGGCGGAGTTCACCGCCGAGGGGGACACCCTGTGGCTGCGTCCGCTGGGGCACCGCGGCCTGGACTACGACGAGCGCCTGCGCGCCGAGATCGCCGCGCTGCTGCCACCGGCGGCCACCACCATCGAAGCGGTCTGCCGGCTCGACAACCGCCTCGGCGAGGTCTTCGCCGACGCGGCGGCGGTCGGCCTGGAACTCGCCGGTGGGCGGGCCGACGTGGTGGTCTCGCCCGGGCAGACGGTCTTCCACTGGGTCGCCGACGGGGTGGCCCGGGGCACCCTGCAACTGGGCGCGGTCGCCCGGGTCGCCGCCCGGGTCGGCGTACCGGTGCTCAGCGACCTGCGCTCGGCGGACATCGCCGCCGGCGGGCAGGGCGCGCCGCTGGTGCCGGCCTTCGACGCGTTGCTGCTGGAGCCGGCCGACGGCGCCGCCGCGCCGCGCGCGGCGCTGAACCTCGGCGGCATCGCCAACCTCACCGTGGTCGCGCCCGGGGCGCCGGTGCTCGGGTACGACGTGGGCCCGGCCAACGCCCTGCTCGACGCGGCGGCCCGGCGCTTCCTGGACCTGCCGTGTGACCTCGACGGTGCCCGGGCGGCGGCCGGCCGGGTGCACCCGGGCCTGCTCGCCGAACTGCTGGCGGAGCCCTACTACGCGGCGTCGCCGCCGAAGTCCACCGGCAAGGAGTTGTTCCACGCCGGCTACCTGGACCGGCGGCTGGCCGCGCTCGGTGAGCCGGTGCCGGTGGACGACCTGTTGGCCACGCTGACCGAGCTGACGGCGCGGGTGGTGGCCGCCGAGTGCGACCGGCACCACGTCACCGAGGTGGTCGCCGCGGGCGGCGGTGTGCGGAACCCCACCCTGCTGGGCCGGCTCGCCGCGCTGGGCGCCGGCCGGTGGCGGCTGCGCGGCACCGACGAGCTGGGTGTGCCCGCTCAGGCCAAGGAGGCGTACGCCTTCGCGTTGCTCGGCTGGCTGTCCTGGCACGGGCTGCCCGGGTCGATCCCGTCGGTGACCGGCGCCACCCGGGGCGCGGTGCTCGGCTCCTGGACGCCGGCGGGTCCGGCGCACCCCGGCAGACCGGCCCACCCGCCGCGCCGGCTGCGGATCCGGCCCTGAGCAGGCGCTCGGCCGCGTCGCCCGGAGACGGGCCGACCGGGGTCTGAGCGGGCGCTCAGCGGGCGGGCGCGGGTGCGCCTGGTTCGGTGCCGGGCTGCGGAGTACCGGAGGGCCGATAGACTCTGCGGTCATGAGCGTTGAAGAGGACACGGCCAACCACGGCCGGCTGCTGGGGACGGTCCGCGGTCCGCAGGACGTCAAGCGGATGTCCGGCGAGGAACTGGACGTCCTCGCCGCCGAGATCCGGGACTTCCTGATCGCCAAGGTCTCCCGCACCGGCGGGCACGTCGGGCCCAACCTCGGTGTGGTCGAGCTGACGCTGGCCATGCACCGCGTCTTCGACTCCCCCCGCGACCGGCTCCTGTTCGACACGGGCCACCAGGCGTACGTGCACAAGATCGTCACCGGGCGCCAGGCCGGCTTCGACAAGCTCCGCCAGCGCGGTGGCCTCTCCGGCTACCCCAGTCAGGCCGAGAGCGAGCACGACCTCATCGAGAACTCGCACGCCTCCACCGCGCTCTCCTACGCCGACGGCCTGGCCAAGGCGTACGCCCTGCGGGGCGAGGCGCGCAGCGTCGTGGCCGTGGTCGGCGACGGCGCGCTCACCGGCGGCATGTGCTGGGAGGCGCTGAACAACATCGCCACCGCCGGCAACCCCCTCGTCATCGTGGTCAACGACAACGGCCGCTCGTACGCCCCGACCATCGGCGGCCTGGCCGACCACCTCTCGTCGCTGCGGCTCAACCCGGGCTACGAGAAGGTCCTCGACACGGTCAAGGACGCCCTCGGCTCCACGCCGCTGGTCGGCCGACCGATGTACGAGGTGCTGCACGCGGTCAAGAAGGGCATCAAGGACGCGGTCGCCCCGCAGGCCATGTTCGAGGACCTCGGCATCAAGTACGTCGGCCCGGTCGACGGGCACGACGTGGCGGCGGTCGAGTCGGCGTTGCGGGCGGCCAAGAACTTCGGCGGCCCGGTGATCGTGCACGCGGTCACCCGCAAGGGCTACGGCTACCGCCCGGCCGAGGAGGACGAGGCGGACTGCCTGCACGGCCCCGGCAGCGCCTTCGACGTGGAGACCGGCGCCCTGCTGGCCGCGCCCTCGGTGAAGTGGACCCACGTCTTCGCCGACGAGCTGCTGGCCGTCGCCGACGAGCGCCCGGACGTGGTCGGCATCACCGCCGCCATGGCCGAGCCGACCGGCATCGCCAAGCTGGCCCGCAAGTACCCCGAGCGGGTGTACGACGTCGGCATCGCCGAGCAGCACGCCGCCACCTCGGCGGCCGGCCTGGCGCTGGGTGGCCTGCACCCGGTGGTCGCCGTCTACGCCACCTTCCTCAACCGCGCCTTCGACCAGGTCCTGCTGGACGTGGCGATGCACAAGCTGCCGGTGACCTTCGTGCTGGACCGGGCCGGCATCACCGGCCCGGACGGCCCCAGCCACTACGGCATCTGGGACATGTCGGTCTTCGGGGTGGTGCCCGGGCTGCGGATCGCCGCTCCCCGCGACGCCGCCACGCTGCGGGAGGAGCTGCGCGAGGCGCTGGCCGTCGACGACGGCCCGACCGTGGTGCGCTTCCCGACCGGCGCGGTCGCCGCCGACCTGCCGGCGCTGCGCCGCGTCGGCCCGGTCGACGTGCTGGCCGAGTCGGCCCGTACCGACGTGCTGCTGGTCGCCGTCGGCTCCTTCGGCCAACTGGGCATGGAGGTGGCCGCCCGGGTCGCCGAGCAGGGTTACGGCGTCACCGTGGTCGACCCTCGTTGGGTCCGCCCGGTCCCGGCGGAGCTGGTCGAGCTGGCCGCCGGCCACCGGCTCGTGGTCAGCGTCGAGGACGGCGTCCGGGTCGGTGGCGTGGGCGACGCGCTGGGCCAGGCGATGCGCGACGCCGACGTCCGGGTGCCACTCAAGGACCTGGGCGTGCCGGCCGACTGGCACCCGCACGGCACCCGCGCGCAGATCCTCGCCGACCTGGGCCTGACCGCCCAGGACGTGGCCCGCAACGTCACCGGCTGGATCTCCGGCCTGGACGCCACCCCGGACCGCCTGACCCCCACCAGAACCCCAGCCCAGAACTAGAACGCCACGCACCGCACACGGCGGGCGGCTCCTGCGGGGGCCGCCCGCTGTCGTGTCGGGGGAGAGGTCAGCGGGGGGTCACCGAGCGGTAGTGGGTCTTGTCGGTGGCGGCGAGGCTGAAGGTCTGGGTGCGGGATGGTTCGGGGACGACCACCAGGCCGGGGCGTTCGACCAGCAGCGGGGTGCCCGGCGGGACGGAGAGCGAGCTGTCCCGGGTGGCCCGCCAACTGAGCACCACCAGCGGCTGGCCGGGCACCGGCAGCTGGTACGTCTGCAACGGGGTGGCCCGGTCGGCCGGCGAGACCACCGGCGCGCTCCCGTCCGCCGGACGGTAGATCACCGCGGTCATCGTGCCGGCGTCGGTGTCCCAGCTGAGCTGCTGCAACTCGGCTGCCTCGCCCCCGCCGAGGGCGACCTCGCCGAGCGAGCGGACCGTGAGCTTCGCCATCGGCCAGGACGTCGGCACCGAGCGCGGCGCGTCCCGGTCGCCGATCCGGCGCGGAATGCTGCCGAACGGACCGCGCTCGCCGGCCAGCACGCAGGTGTCCAGGCCGGTGAGTGCCCGCCGGCCGGTGCCGGAGTCGTCGCGTACCAGCGGATAGCGCGGATCGGTGGTGCCCGTGCCCAGGTCGAGCAGCCGGTCGGCGGCCCGGCCCCGGGGCAGCGACTCGGTGGCCCGCAGGGTCGCGGTCACCGGAACGGCCGTGCAGGCCGGCACGGCCACCGGCGCGCTGAGGCCGTCGGCGACGGTCAGCGCCCGGCCCTGCGGCCCGAGCAGCGTCTGCACCCGGGCGGAGACCAGGTAACGCCGGCCGCCGGCGGTGTGCACCGGCAGCACGTCGGAGTAGACCAGGTAGCCCGGGTCGGTGTACTCGGTGGCGCGGGTGACCGCGTACCGGTCGCCGTCGCGGGTGAGTTGCAGCAGCCAGGAGGCGCTCTCACCGGGCACGTCGGCGGCGACCAGGGCGACCGGGGCGCCGTCGATCCGGCCGGAGAAGAGGATGCCGGACGACGGTAGGTGCGCCCGGTCGTCGACCGGTGACCGCCAGTCGCGCACCGCGTCGGTCACCGCCGCCGTCGCCGTGGTGTCGGCGGCCAGGTCACCCCGGGGCGGCCACACCGCGAGCGACCCGTCCAGGCTGTCGTAGCCGACCCGCAGGTCCCGTGGCTTGCGGTCGGCGACCGGACCGCACGCGGTGCCGGCCAGCAGCGCACTGAGCAGGACGGCGAGACCTCTGCCGTACCGGCGGCCTGGCATCACCTGATCCGCACCCCGATCGCTTCGCAGTCGCTGTCGGAAAGCGCCATAGTACGAGATGTCCGACGCGACGCCTCCGGTGGCCGCCGGTCCATCCACCACAATGGACGCCACCGGGGCTTTAGTGCCTTTTCGACGCTCGGGTAGACTCCGCCGACTGTGACGCCTGCCGAGTCCCGCGCCCTGTCCGCGCCGCACCGGGAGGCGGCGGCCGGCCCCGACGAGACAGTGAGCCAGCACACTCCGGCCGGCGCGCCGCCCAGGGCTTCCGTCGCCACTGTCGAGCCCGCGCTCGCCGGCCCGGCCACGCCCACCGCCGTACCGACCGCTGCGCCGACCATCACGCCGGACGAGACCGGGGCGGACGACGGAGCGGAGGCACCGGCCGGAACGCGGCGGCGCCGGTGGACCCGGCGGCGGCAGGACCTCGCCGTGGGTGCGCTGTTCCTGCTCGCCGCGGTCTGGGTGACCAGCCGGATCTGGCTGGACCCGGCCGGTCGGGCGGCGTCGCTCTACACCGGCGACCCGGCCCAGGTGCAGTTCTTCCTGGCCCACTCGGTACGCGTGGTGCTGCACGGCGAGTACCCGTTCTACACCGAACAGTTCAACTACCCCGACGGCGTCAACCTGATGGCCAACACGGCCGTTCTGGCGCTGGGGATCCCGATGGTGCCGGTGACCCTGCTCTTCGGGCCGGCGGTGTCCTTCGTGGTGCTGGTGACGCTCGGCCTCGCCGGCACGGCGATGGCCTGGTACGTCATGCTCTCCCGGCACCTGGTGCGCACCCCGCTCGCGGCGGCCGCCGGCGCGTGGTTCTGTGGGTTCTCCCCGGCGATGCTCTCGCACGCCAGCTGGCACCCGAACATCATCAGTCAGTTCCTGCTGCCGTTCATCGTCTGGCGGGTGCTGGTCCTGACCCGGTCCCGGCGGCCGGTGCGCGACGGGGCGCTGCTGGCGCTGCTGGTCACCGCACAGGCGTTCATCAACGAGGAGATCCTGCTCTTCACGGCGATGGCCTGCGGGGTCTTCCTGCTCGCGGTGCTCGCCCAGGAGCCGGCCCGCTGGTGGGCGGCGTGGCGACCGCTCGCCGCCGGCCTGGCGACCTGTTCGCTGCTGGCCGGGGCGCTGCTGGCGTACCCGCTGTACGTGCAGTTCGCCGGGCCGATGGCGTACCACGGGCTCAGCGACGCCGTGCAGGACTACGGCAACGACATCGCCGCCTTCTTCGCCCCCGGCTCGCCCACCCTCGGCGGCAACCAGCGGGCCAACATCAACCTGGCGCCGAACTACTCGGAGGAGAACGCCTTCTTCGGCTGGAGCCTGTCGCTGCTCGCCGTCGGCGTCGTGGTGTGGCTGCGGCGGAACCTGGTCGTCCGGGCACTCGCGGCGACGGGCGTGTTCTTCGCCGTTCTGTCTCTCGGCGAGCGGGTCTCCTGGTGGGACCGGGAGCTGGTCGCCGGGCCGTGGCAGTGGCTTGTCCACCTGCCGTTGCTGGACGCGGTGGTGCCGACCCGGTTCGGTCTGATCACGAGCGCGGTGGTCGGTCTGCTGCTCGCGCTGGCCGTCGAGCGGGCCTGGGCGCTGCGCCCGGCCGACCGGCGTACCGTGCGGAAGCTGGTCGTCGCCGGCCTGGCGTTCGCACTGCTGCCGATCGCGCCGATGCCGCTGCGGATGGTCTCCCGGCCGCCGGTGCCGAAGTTCATCACCGCCGACCGCTGGCGGGCGTACGTCGCCCCGGACCAGACGCTGGTGCCCATCCCGGTGCCGAGCATGGGAAACACGCACGGCATGCGCTGGGCGGCGGCCACCAACCTCGACTTCAAGATCCCCGGCGGTTACTTCCTCGCCCCCCGTAACGGCAACACCGGTGACCCGGGCCGGTTCGGCGGCCGACCCAGCGGAGTGGGTCAGATGCTGGAGGAGGTGGCGACCACCGGCCGTACGCCCGAGTTGGACGACCGGCAGCGCCGCCGCTTCATGGACGAGTTGCGGCACTGGCGTGCGGCGATCCTGGTGCTGCCGGTCCGGCAGCAGAACGCCGAGCCGCTGCGGCGTACCGTCGAGGAGTTGGTTGGTCCGGGCCGCCAGGAGCTGGACGTCTGGGTGTGGGATGTCCGGACACTGACGGACCGCTCGGTCTGATGACCACCGGGACGGCGTCCCCGGAGACGACGGTCCCGGCGACACCACACCGGCCCCGGCCGGCGTGGCTGCCGGACGCACTGGTGGTGATCGGCTACCTGGCTCTGGCCGTGCTGCTGACCAGCGGGCAGTGGAGCAACCCCCGGCGGCTCTTCCACCAGGCCGGCGACCAGGTCCTCTTCGAGTGGATGCTGGCCCACGCGGCCCACTCCGTGGTTCAGGGGGAGAACCCGCTCTACAGCACCGCCCTGAACGCGCCGGACGGGGTCAACCTGATGGCGAACACCTCGGTGCTCGGCCTGGGTGTCCCGCTGACCCCGGTCACCCTGCTCGTCGGCTCGCAGGCGGCGTTCTGCGTGGCGGTCGTCTGCTGCCTCGCCGGCACCGCCACGGCCTGGTACGCGCTGCTGCGCCGCCGTCTGGTCACCGCCCGGTCGGCGGCGGCGGTCGGTGGGCTGATCTGCGGCTTCGCCCCCGGCATGATCGCCCAGGCGGGCGCCCACCTGCACATGGCCGCCCAGTTCCTGGTGCCGGCGATCCTCGCCCTGGTGTTCCGCCCCGGGCCGGGCTCCGGCGCGGTGTGGCGGCCCGGCGTCGGCCTCGGGCTGCTGCTCGCCTGGCAGGTCTTCATCGGCGAGGAGGTGCTGGTCTTCCTGGCACTCGCCGCCGGGGTGTTCGCGCTGGGCTACGCGCTCGCCGACCGGGTGGCCGCCCGGAGGCTCGCACCGGCCCTGCTGGGCCGGCTCGCCGTGGCCGCCGTGGTGGCGGCGGTGCCGCTGGCGTACCCGCTGTGGTTCCAGTTCCACGGCCCGCAGCACTACTCCGGGATGGCCTTCGCGGCGCACGGCTTCCAGTTGGACGCGGCGTCGTTCACCGCGTCGGCCCGGCAGACCGTGCTCGGCGACGACTGGCTGCCGGGGCTGCTCTCGCCGAACCCGACGGAGGAGAACTCGTTCTTCGGCCCCGGGCTGCTGGTGCTCGCCGTGGTGATCGTGATCTGGCTGTGGCGGCGACCGCTGGTCCGCGCGCTGGCCGGGTGCGGCCTCCTCTTCGCCCTGCTCTCGCTCGGCACCGAGCTGCGGGTGGACGGTAGGGCCACCGGTGTCCCGGGGCCGTACCGGCTGGTCGCCGGACTGCCGCTGCTCGACCTCGCGGTGCCGGCCCGGTTCGCGCTGGTCTGCGTGCCGGTGCTGGGCGTGCTGGTGGCGCTCTCCCTGGACCGGGTCCGGGCGGCGCGCCGGCCCTCGGTCGCGCCGGGACTGCCGGTGCGGCTGCTCTGGAGCGGCGCGGTGGCCGCCGCGTTGCTGCCCCTGGTGCCCACGCCGATCCGGGCGGTGCCCGTCGCGCCGGTGCCGGGGTTCGTCGCCGACGGCGGGTGGCGTCCACAGGTGCCGCCCGGTCGGACCATCGTGGCGGTACCCCCGGTCACCGGCGCCGGGTTCAGCCCGGTGATGCTCTGGTCCGCCCGGACCGGGCTGGCGTTCCGCGCGCCGGGCGGGTACTTCATCGGCCCGAGCGGGCCGGACGACCCGACGGCCCGCTGGGGGGCGCCGGACCGGCCCACCGCGGTGCTGCTGCGCCGGGTGGCCGAGACCGGTGCGGTGCCGGTGCTCACCGACGCCGACCGGAGTCAGGCCGTGGAGGATCTGCGGCACTGGCGGGCCGCGCTGGTGGTGCTCGGCCGGCTGCCGCACGGCGACCCGGTCCGCCGGACCGTCGACGATCTGCTCGGCCCGGGTCGACCGGTCGACGGCGGATGGGTGTGGGACGTCCGGGACCAGGTCGGCTGACCAGCGGCTCGACTACCCCACCAGCGCGCGGACGTCCCAGACCCAGACGTCGTCGACGCGTTGCGGCGGGCCGATCAGGGCGGTGACCAGGTCGCGCAGCACCGCCTCACGCGGGTGCGCCCCGAGCACCACCACCGACGCCCGCCAGAACCGCAGGTCCTCGACGGCCTGGCGGCGGTTCTCGTCGGTGAGCGCCGGCACCGCGCCGGTGTCCATCGTGGAGTAGATGAGGCTGCTCGTCGGCCGGTTCGGCGCGCCGAAGACGCCCTCGCCGACCTCGTTGGGGCCGATGAAGTAGCCGCCGGGGATGGGGAACTCCTGCCCGGTCAGCGCGCTCCAGCGCAGCGTCGGCAGACCGTGCACGTTGCTGGGGATCGGCACCGGCACCAGGGTCCGGCCCGCCGGCACGTACGGCCGCCAGCCGCCGGCGGTGATGAAGTGCGGCGGCGGGTCCATCGGCTGGGCCGGCAGCGGCCGGGGGAAGAGCGGCAGCACGGCGAGGGTGACCGCCGCGTACCCGACCGGGCGCAGCCACCGTCGGCGCGACGCGACCGGGGCGGGTGCGGCCGGCGTGCCGGACGCCGCGGGCTCGCCCGCGCGCGGTGCCGGCACCCGCGGCCGGTCGGCCGGCGGGCGGCCCTGGCGGGACGCCGCGTCCCAGGTCAGCGCGAGCAGTACGCCCACCGCGGCGGCGACCACCAGGGTCAACCGGGTCGGCATCATCATCTCGACCAGCGGCAGGTCGTCCGGCACGTACGACCACGGGCCGCGCACAGTGGTTTCCACGCCGTTGAAGCGCACCACCGGCCCGATGGCGGCCACGGTGAAGACCACGATCAGCACCGCGACGATCCGGGCGGCCAGCGACCGGCGGACGAGCAGCACCAGGGCCACCACCGAGAGCAGCACCAGCGGCCAACCGAACCAGGTGTTCTGCTCGGTCAGCCCGATCGTCTTCTCCACGGCCGGGTCGCCGGCCCAGGTGTCCCGGGCGAAGGTCACGAAGGCGACCAGATCCTCGCCCCAGTTGTGGAAGACGCCGCCCTGCAGACCGCGGTACGACTGCGGGCCGTTGAACTGGAACCAGATCGGGTACGCCGCGAGCACCAGCGCCAGCCCGCCGCCCACGCCGAGCGCGGCGAGGAACTCACCGGCCGCGGCCCGTGCCGCCGCCGGACGCTGCACGACGTACGCCAGCACGACGACCAGGCAGGCCAGCGCGGTGAGCAGCAGCATCTCCTCGTTGATGAAGATCTGGTACGCCACCAGCACGCCGAGCACCAGGCCGTTGCGCCGCCACCGCCCCGGCTCACCCAGTCGCAGCACCCGCACCACGATCAGCGGTAGCAGGAAGTTGGACACGAAGTTGGGCTGGCCGTTGGCGTGGTGGATGATGCCCGGCGCGAAACCGAGGAAGGCGCCGCCGACGAAGGCCGCCGCCCGGGAGCGCACCAGGTGCCGGGAGAGCATCCAGTACGCGGTGCCGGCGGTGGCCGCCAACGCCCCGCCCAGGTAGAGCGCGTACATCACCTGTGGGCCGAGCAGCATGGTCAGCGGGGCCAGCGGCAGGGTCACCCCGAGCAGCGAGGTGTTGGCCATCATGTTCACCCCGTCGGGGGCGTTCTGGCGGGCCGTGAAGAGCGGGTTCTCCAGGTGGCGCACCGAGTACGCGCCGTGCGCGAACAGCCACTCGAACCAGCTGTGGTCGGTGGGCAGATGGGAGGAGACCCGGCCGGTCACGTCACCCCAGTAGTTGAGGCAGACGAACACGCCCAGCAGCACATAGGCTCCGAGGGCCAACAGGTCGGCGCGGGCGGGTCGGCGTCGAGGCCGCCGTGTCGGCTCGACCTCGGCCGGTTCGGCGTCGGTCACGGGATTCAGCGAAGGGTCTACCACCGGCACGGCCACGACGCGCCATCGTACAGGCGACCATGCGTCGCATTTGCCGGGCCGGTGCACCTGCGGTCGGTTTGCCGGACGCGACCCGCCGGCGAGCCCGTACGCGGTGACGGAAGGACGGTCGGTGTCGATCATCGAGTTGGGCGAGGTCCGGGACGAGCCGACCCCGGCGCCGCCGGTCCGCCGACCCCGCGCCGCCGGTCGTCCGCTGCGCAGCGGGGCGGTGCTGCTGCTGGCCCTGGTCGCGCTGGCCGGCGCGGCACCGGCGACGGGACGGACGGTGAGCCCGGTGCCGGCCGCGCGGGCGGCGGCGGCGTACCTCAGCGCGGACGGCGTCTTCGTGGTCGACCCTCCGACATCCGGCGGGGACCGGTTTCTGACCGCCTACGCCCAACCGACGCCGGACGGGGATGTGCGGCGCCGGTGGCAGGCGCCGCTGGCCCGCAGCGGTGACTACCTCAACGTCCGGGTCGAGCGAGGGCTGGTGCTGGCCCTGGGGGCCAGTGCCGAGAACGGCGTGTTCCAGACCACCGCCTTCGACGCCGGGACGGGCCAGCGCCGCTGGCAGCATCCGGGGCGTTCCCAACCGACGGCCGACGGGGGCCTGCTGCTGGTCGACGACACGACGGACGGGCCGGGCGTGCTGAGCCGGGTCGAGCCCCACACCGGACGCCGGCTGTGGTCGGTGCCGATTCCGCCGCCCGGGAACCCCGCCTACCACCTGGACAACGGGCAGGTCGACCAGATCGTGCTCGTGCAGCCGACCGGCGAGGTGCAGGTGCACGACGCCGCCACCGGTCGTGAGCTGCGCAGCATCGACACGCTGACCGGTGACCGGTCGGCGTTCCAGCGGGTGCAGGTCGTCGACGACCTGCTGCTGCTCGTCCCACCCGGCAGCACCCGGCTGGTCGGCCACCGCCTGCCCGGGCTCGATCCGCTGTGGACGGTCGACGTGCCGCTGGTGTCGTACGTGGTCGGGTGCGCGGGCCTGCTCTGCGCCCTGCAGCAGACCGGCGGCCTTCAGGTTCTCGATCCGGCCACCGGCGCGGTGCGCTGGTCGGACCCGGGCCGGGACACGCTGGCCGACATCCGGCACGGCCGGCTGCTGGTGGCTGGGCCCGACCAGCGGTACGCGGCGCGGGACGCGGCGACCGGGCAGGCGCGGGCCGAGCTGGGCCGGTGGAACCTGGTGCCGACGCTCCGACGCGACGACCCGCTGGTCGGGGTGCGCCCGGCGGACGACGGGCGGCTGGTCGTCGCCGAACTGGACCTGGTGGCCGGCCGATCGCGGATCATCGACGTGCTCCCGGACGTCGTCGGCAACTGCCAGGCGTCCCTGCCGATGCTGCTCTGCCAGCGCCTCGACGGTTCGACCGCGCTGTGGCGGTTGCGGCCATGACCGGCCCGGTCATCGACCTCGGCGAGCTGCGGCACACCTCGGATCCCGACCCGCTGCCCCGCCCACCCCGAGCCAACGGCCGGGCGCCGCGGTGCGCCCTGGTCCTGCTGCTGGTGCTGGCCACCCTCGCCTCCGCCGGGCTGCCGCCCCGGCGGGACGTGGTGACGCTGCCGGCGCAGCTCGCCGCCGAGACGCTGCTTGACGGCGACCTGTTCGTGGTCCTCGACCCGAGCCCCGCTCGGCCGACCCAGCGGCGGCTGACCGTCTTCCGGCTGCCCGGTGGCCGGCCGGTCTGGCAGACCCGGGTGCCGGTGGAGGGCCGGTCCTGGGGGATCACACCGGTGGCCGGGACGCTGCTGGTCACGGTCTACGAGAGCACCATGCCCGGCCAGGGCACCCTGTCCGTGGCGTTCGACCGGGAGACCGGGGCGTACCGCTGGCAGCAGCCGGGCAGCCCCGCCGAGCTGGCCGACGGCAACCTGTTGCTGGAGTCGTCCAGCGGCGGAAACGACCCGATCGCCCTGCGCGCGGTCGATCCGTGCTGTGGCACCGTGCGCTGGCAGTTGTCCGTCACCGCCAACATCAACCTGCGGCACACCGGACGCGGGGCGGACCGGGTGGTGCTCTTCCGGGTGAACGGCCCGGTCGAGGTACGCGACGCGATCACCGGCACGCTGCTGGCCCGTGCCGACGTACGCCCACCCGGCGGTTGGCCCGGGGCCATGCAGGTGGTGAACGACCTGCTGCTGACCACCGCAGGCACCCCCGCCACGATCACCGCGTACGGGCTGGACCGGCTGGACCGGCTGTGGAGCGTCCCGGCCGCCCAGGAAGAGTTCGCGTCGGACTGCGGCCCTCTCCTGTGTCTGCACGTTCGTGGCGTCGGGCTGCGGGCGGTCGACCCAGCCACCGGTCAGGAGAGGTGGCGCAGCGACCGCTGGGCGTCGGTTTTTCCCTACGAGGGGCGGCTGATGGCCAGCGCGGCGACCAGCTCCGGCCCAGCCCTCGAACAACTCGTCGTCCTCGATCCGTTGACCGGTCGGGAGGTGGCCGAGCTGGGCCGGTGGGAGCTGACCCAGTCCGGCTTCGGCAGCCCGCTGGTCGGCGTGCGCCGAAACCCGGAGGGTGGGCTGCTCGTCGCGCGGTTGGACGCCCGCTCCGGGGAGGCGCGCATGCTGGACGTGCTGCCGGACGTCGCCGGGAACTGCCAGGCGAGCGTGGGCCTGCTGCTCTGCCAGCGTGTGGACGGCTCGTACCGGCTGTTCCGGATGCCCGAGTGATCACCAGTTGGGCTGAGCGGGCGGCGGGGGCAGCGGCACCGACGCGGGCCGCAGCACGTACGCCACGCCGCCGCTACCGCGCTGCCAGGCCGCCTCGAACCGCTGCCGGGGCACGGCCCGACGTACCGAGTCGTCGTCCGGCGCGTACGGGTCGTTGAGCACCGGGTCGCCGTCGGCGGTGAAACCGACCAGCACCATCAGGTGTCCCCTGGTGTCGTAGGGCAGACCCGGCACCTCGCCGGCCCGGAACGCGGCGGAGACGATCAGCGGGATGCCGGCGGCGATGAACGCCTCCGCCTCGGCCAGCGACCGCAGCCGGGTGACGAACGCGTCCACCCCGTGCAGGCCGGCGTAGGCGGTGTTGAACGGCCAGTTGCCGGCCCCGGCGTACGCGTGGTCGTAGCAGTGCCGGGCGGCGTGCACCACCACCGGTCGCGGGCCGGGTGGCTCCACCCAGGCGTAGCGCTCCGGCCTCGGCCCGGCACCCCAGTAGGCGAGCACCATCGAGGTGCAGGTGGGGCTGCACCAGGAGTCGCCGCCGCCTCCCCACTGCGGGTACTGGCCGGCGTGCAGCCGCTGCGAGTAGCGGGGCACGTCCAGCACGCGGCCCCGGGCCGCGGACGAGGCGGGCTCCGGCTCGTACCCCTGGCCTGCCGGGGTGGGGCCGGTGGCGACCGCCCCGATGCTGCGCAGCACCGGGCCGGTCAGGCTGTCGGCCGGCCGGCACAAGGTCACCCGCGCCTGCCAACCGGTGACCGTCGCCCCGCCCACGATCAGGGTGTCGGTGTCGACCCGGGCGTCGCCGTCGCGCTGCCCGGGCACCGAGGTGCGGTGCACCGCGCGGTCGTCGGCCGCCCAGCGGGCCAGCAGGTACCAGCCGGTGCCGGGCCCGTCGTCGTGCCAGCCGCGCAGCTCGACCTCGATCCAGCAGCCGTCGGGGGCGTCGGCGGTCCAGGACGGCACCACCTCGGCGACTGCGAAGCCGACCCGTACCGGCGGTGACGTCCACGTGCCCCGCGACACCGGCTGGTCGGCGTCGCGCAGGCCCAACCCCCGCTCGGCGGCGTGCAGGCCGTCGGCGGTGCCGGCAGTCGTGTCGGCCGGCAGGTGGAAGCCCCGGTAGGCGATGTCCCGCCGGGTGGGTGGTGCCGCGATCGTCATGCCAGGTCCGTTCGTCGCTTGCGTCCGGCGAAGCATCGCGTACGCCGAAAAGGTCCGCAACGTCGCCCGGCGCGGGCGGCGAGGGACGATGGTTTGCCGGCCGGCACTAGGTTGTCGGTGGTCAGCAGCGAGGAGGCCGGGATGCGGGTACTGGTGGTGGAGGACGAGCGCAACCTCGCAGACGCGATCGCGCGCGGGTTGCGCAAGCGGGGGATGGCCGTCGACGTGGCCTACGACGGCGACGCCGGCCACGAGGCGGCTTTCGTCACCCGGTACGACGTGGTCGTGCTGGACCGCGACCTGCCCGGCGTGCACGGTGACCAGATCTGCGCCGACCTGGCCGCCTCCGGTGCGCTGACCCGGGTGCTGATGCTGACGGCCAGCGGCACGGTGGCCGACCGGGTGGAGGGGTTGCAGCTCGGCGCGGACGACTACCTGCCCAAGCCGTTCGCCTTCGACGAGCTGGTCGCCCGGGTGCAGGCGCTGGGCCGGCGGGCCACCCCTGCCGCGCCCCCCGTGCTCGAACTGGCTGACCTGGTGCTCGACCCGGCACGACGGGTCGCCACCCGCGCGGGCGTGCCGGTCGACCTCACCAACAAGGAGTTCGGGGTGCTCAGCGAGCTGCTCAAGGCGCGCGGCGCGGTGGTCTCGAGCGAGGAGCTGCTGGAACGGGTCTGGGACGCCAACACCGACCCGTTCACCACGATCGTCCGGGTCACGGTGATGACGCTGCGCAAGAAGCTCGGCGACCCACCGCTGATCGAGACGGTGGTCGGCGCCGGCTACCGCACCGCGGAGGTGGGGGCATGACGGGGCGGGCGCGGTTGCGGCCCACCCTGCGGTTGCGGCTGACCCTGCTCAACGGCGTGCTGCTGGTCGGCGCGGGAGCGATCCTGGTGCTGCTGGCCTGGCTGCTCGTCCGCGACGCGCTGCGGCCCACCGACGAGCTGCTGCCCGGCACCACGGTGGTGCTGGCCGACGGCCGCACGCTGGACGCCGGCCAGTGGCAGCGTCAACTCCTCGACGCCGCCTCCGGTGAGCTGCTGGCCAAGGGCCTGGTCGCGCTGCTGGCGATCAGCGTGGTCGGGGTGGCCGGCGCGTACGCGGTGGCCGGCCGTGCACTGCGTCCACTGCACCAGGTCACGGCGACCGCGCAGCGGCTCGGCGAGGCGACCCTGGATCAGCGGATCGGCTACTCGGGCGCCGACGACGAGGTGGCCGAGCTGGCCAAGACCTTCGACGCCATGCTGGACCGGATCGCGTCCGCGTTCGAGGCGCAGAAACGCTTCGTGGCCAACGCCTCGCACGAGCTGCGTACCCCGCTGGCCGTGATGCGGACCGAGATCGACGTCACGCTCAGCGACGACGACGCGGACGCCGGTGAGTACCGCCGGATGGCGACCGTGGTCCGGGACGCCTCGGAGCGGGCCAACGGTCTGGTGGACGCGCTGCTGGTGCTGGCCCGCAGCGAGGCGCAGGCCGGGCGGCGGTTGGGGCGGCGCACCGAGTGTGACCTCGCGGCGGGCACCGCCAACGCGCTGTCGGCGATGCGCCGGGAGGTCGAGCGGATCGGTCTGCGGGTGCAGACGTCGCTGGAGTCCGCGCCGGTGGTCGGCGACCCGGGCCTGCTCGACCGGCTGGCCGGCAACCTCATCGAGAACGCGGTCCGCTACAACCACCTGCACGGCCGGCTCTGGGTGCGTACCGGCACCGACGGCGAGCGTTCCTGGCTGGTGGTGGGCAACACCGGTTTCGAGGTGGACCAGGCCGACGTGCCGGGGCTGTTCGAGCCGTTCCGGCGCGGCGGCCGGGAACGGACCGGGGCCCGCGGTTCCGGCCTGGGGTTGTCCATCGTCCGCGCGGTCTGCGACGCGCACGGCGGCACGGTACGGGTGATCGCGCAGCCCGGCGGTGGCCTGGAGGTGACCGTCACGCTCCCGTCGGCGGATGCCCCGCCCGTCGCCGGCCCGGTGTCCGCCGTCGGCGGCTGACCCGGCCTCGACGGGGTTGCGGGCGGTCCGCACCCGATGGAAAGATCACCGGGTCAGCTCGATCGAAGGGGGGTGCGTCGATGTCCACCAGCACTGGCTCCGCGCCCCGGGTCCCTCTCGGCTGACTCCCTGAGGCGGAGCATCCCATCCAGCACGGAGGGAACAGCCGCGTATCCACGGAACGAGCGCCGCGTGACACGCAGGCGCCGGGAAGCGCGTCCCCACCACCACTGTGGAGGAACAACCGTGAGTTCGACGATTCACAACATCAGCATCGACTGTCACGACACGTACGCACTGGCCGGTTTCTGGTCGCAGGTCTTCGACTGCCCCCGGCAGCCCGACGACTTCCCCGGCGACCCCGAGGCGATGCTCCTGCCGTCGGGCGGCCCCGAGGTGCTCTTCCTCGCCGTGCCGGAGGACAAGGCGGTGAAGAACCGGCTGCACCTGGACATCCAACCCACCGACCGGACCCGGGGCGAGGAGGTCGAGCGGCTGCTCGGCATCGGCGCGGTGCACGTCGCCGATCATGTCGGCCCGACCGGCGGGGGTTGGGTGGTGCTCGCCGACCCGGAGGGCAACGAGTTCTGCGTGCTCGGTAGCCCCGCCGAGCGGGCGGCGGCAGCGGCGGCGCGGGCCGCGTCGACGAACGTCGCGGGGGCGGGTGACGTGCCGGCCTAGGTGGCCGGCGGTACGGCCGCTTGACGGCCAGGATCCGCGCACCTTCAGGGACGTTGTCGCCTCGGGCTCGACAGAGGCAGCAGTTTCCCCGAAGGTGCGCGGATCTTGCGCTTCCGTTCGGCTCAGGAGCGCTGCTCGACCTGGCCCCGGATGGTGGCGAACTCGACCTCTGCCTCGGCGCCGGTCTTGAAGAAGACCACCACGAGACCCACGCTGCCCCGGTCGGCCCAGACGCAGACGCCCAGCGGCACCCCGTCGGTCTTGCCGTCGCCGCAGCGCGCGTCGCCACCGAGCGGCCCGGGCTCGACCGGCGCCATGGTGGCCACGCCGAGTTCGGCGGAGAGCCCGGTGACGGCGGTGTCCAACTCCTTCTTCGGGTCCGTCATCAGGCCGGACGTGCCGGCGATCATGACGAGGTCCTGCTTCGCCGGGTCGCCGTAGAAGGCGCCGACGGCGCTGGTCTCGTTCTGCACCGTCGCCTTCATCTCGGCGACCATGTCGTCGGAGAGCTTCTGCAGCTCCGGGTCCTCGATCTTCGGCCGGCCGGCGAGGGTGGCCGGCGCGACCACCCGGGTCGTGGTGGCGTCGACGACATCGCCGACCTCGTCCTTGACGGCGAACCAGGTGATCGCCGCACCGCCGAGGCAGAGCACCAGCACCACGGACAGCACGATCAACACGATCTTGCCGACCTTCGACTTCTTCGCCGGCGGCGGGCCGCCGGCCATACTCGGGCCGCCGTACGGCTGACCCGGCTGTGCGGGCGGGAAGCCCTGCTGCTGCGGTGGGAAGCCCTGCTGCTGGGGGAAGCCCTGCTGCTGCGGCGGCGGCCAGCCACCGGGCTGCTGCGGCTGCTGCGGCGGGGGAGGGGAATCGTGCGGCGGGCCGTAGGGGTTGGCCGGCGGCTGGGACATCAGTCAGCTCCAAGATGGGATTGCAAAGCGGGTGATCTTAACCCGGTGGCAGGTCGGCCCGCTGCCCGTTTACACGTGCCCTGCGCTGGGTCTTTGCGATCCCATGCGGGGTCGCGCGCATCCTCGCGCGGGCCGTGCGCGCGTGCCCGTGCGATCCGCTGCCGGAGAAACGACCGCGGTGGCCGGCCCGTCCACGAAGGACGGTCCGACCACCGCGACGATGGTGCTGCGATCGGTCAGGCGGGCAGGCTCGCCGCCC
Source organism: Micromonospora yongxingensis (assembly GCF_052601155.1). Taxonomy (NCBI): domain Bacteria; kingdom Bacillati; phylum Actinomycetota; class Actinomycetes; order Micromonosporales; family Micromonosporaceae; genus Micromonospora; species Micromonospora yongxingensis. The sequence continues at coordinate 321,790 of NZ_JBQXEO010000002.1, read as the reverse complement.
CGCGCGGCAGGAACCGGCGGCCGGTGACCCGCTCGGAGGTGCCGGTCCGGTCCAGGTACGGCGTGACCCCACCCAGGTGGAACGGCCAGCCGGCGCCCAGGATCATGCACAGGTCGATGTCCTGCGCTTCTGCGACCACGCCCTCGTCCAGCATCAGCCGGATCTCCTGCGCGAGCGCGTCGAGCGCGTTCTGCCGGACCTGCTCCTCGGTGAGCGGCTGGTCGCCGACCACGAGCAGCTTCGCGACTTCGTCGTTGATCTGGTCGTCGACCACGATCGGCTGGCCCGAGTCGGCGATCCGCTTGAGGTTCTCGCTGACTCCGAACCGGTCCGGGTACGCCGCGTGCAGGGTGCCGCCCACGTGGTACGCCACGGCCGGCCCGACCAGCTGGAGCAGGGCGAGCGGGCGCATCGGCAGGCCCAGCGGGTCCAGCGCGCTGTTCGCCACGTCCAGCGGGGTGCCGGCGTCGACGGCCGCGAAGACGGTGCCCAGGAAGCGGGTGAGCAGCCGGTTCACCACGAACGCCGGGGCGTCCTTGACCAGCACGGAGGACTTCTTCAACTGCTTGCCCACCGCGAACGCGGTGGCGAGGGTGACGTCGTCGGTGCGTTCGCCGCGGACGATCTCCAGCAGCGGCAGCACGGCCACCGGGTTGAAGAAGTGGAAGCCGACGACCCGCTCCGGGTGCTCCAGATCCGCGGCCATCTCGGTGATCGAGAGCGAGCTGGTGTTGGTGGCGAGCACCGCCTCCGGAGAGACGATCTTCTCCAGCTCGGCCCACACCTGCTTCTTGACGCCCAGGTCCTCGAAGACCGCCTCGATGACGAAGTCGGCGTCCGCGAAGGCGCTCTTGTCGACCGTGCCGCTGACCAGGCCGTACAGCTTGGCGGCGGTGTTCTTGTCCATCCGGCCCCTGGTGACGGCCTTCTCAATCTGGGTGTGCACGTAGCCGACGCCCTTGTCCACGCGGGACTGGTCCAGGTCGGTCATCACGACCGGCACCTGGAGGCGACGGGCGAACAGCAGCGCCAGCTGGCTGGCCATCAGGCCGGCGCCGACGATGCCGACCTTGGTGATCGCGCGGGCCAGGCCCTTGTCCGGTGCGCCGGCCGGGCGCTTGGCCCGCCGCTGCACCAGGTCGAACGCGTACAGGCCGCTGCGCAGCTCCTCGGAGAAGACCAGGTCCGCGAGGGCCTCGTCCTCGGCGGCGGTGCCGGCCGCGAAGTCGGCGTCCTTCGCCGTCTCCAGCAGGTCCAGCGCCTTGTACGCGGCCGGGACCGCGCCGTGCAGCCGCTGGTTCAGCGTCTCCCGGGCGAAGTACAGCACGCCCGCCCACATGTCCTTGTCGACCTCGGGCCGGGTCACGGTGACCTGGCCCCGCACCACGCCGGCAGCCCACTCCAGGGACCGCTCCAGGAAGTCGGCCGGCTCCAGAAGGACGTCGGCGATGCCCAGCTCGGCGGCCTGCTTCGGCTTGAGCATCTTGTTCTGCATCAGCGGGTTCTGGATGATCACCTGGGTGGCGGCGGGGATGCCGATCAGGTTCGGCAGCAGCTGCGTGCCGCCCCAGCCGGGGACCAGACCGAGGGAGACCTCGGGCAGGGCGAGCGCCGCCGCGCCACCGGAGAGCGTCCGGTAGTGGCAGTGCAGTGCCAGCTCCAGGCCACCGCCCATCGCCGCGCCGTTCACGAACGCGAACGTGGGCACGGTGCTGTCCTTCAACCGGGCGAAGACCCGGTGGCCGAGCCGGCCGATCTCCAGCGCCTGCGCGCGGTCGGCGAGCTGCGGCAGGCCGACGATGTCCGCGCCCACGCAGAAGATGTACGGCTTGCCGGTGACCGCGATGAACGCCGGGTCGGCGGCCAGGGCGGCGGTGATCGCCTCGTCCAGGCTGGTCAGGCCGGCCGGCCCGAAGGTGTTCGGCTTGGTGTGGTCGAAGCCGTTGTCCAGCGTGATCAGGGCGGCGGGCCGGTCCAGCCCCGGTACGTTCACCTGACGCAGCAGCGCCCTGGTGACGACCTCGTTCGGTGCGGCGAGCGCGCTCACTTGTTGCCCTCCGTCCAGTGCGGGTTCTCCCAGATCACGGTGCCGCCCATGCCGATGCCGATGCACATGGCGGTGAGGCCGTAGCGGACCTCGGGGTGCTCGGCGAACTGGCGGGCCAGCTGGGTCATCAGCCGCACGCCGGAGGAGGCCAGCGGGTGACCGATGGCGATGGCGCCGCCCCACGGGTTGACCCGCGGGTCGTCGTCGGCGATGCCGAAGTGGTCGAGGAAGGCGAGCACCTGCACGGCGAACGCCTCGTTCAGCTCGAAGAGGCCGATGTCGTCGATGCTGAGCCCGCCGATGCGCAGCGCCTTCTCCGTCGACGGGATCGGGCCGACGCCCATCACCTCCGGCTCCACACCCACGAAACCGAAGGACACCAGCCGCATGGCGACCGGCAGGCCCAGCTCGCGAGCGACGTCCTCGGAGGCGAGCAGGCTCGCGGTGGCACCGTCGTTGAGGCCCGCCGCGTTGCCCGCGGTGACCTTGCCGTGCGGGCGGAACGGGGTCTTCAGGGTGCCGAGCTTCTCCAGCGAGGTGTCCCGGGGGGCCTCGTCGACGGTGGCCAGACCCCAGCCACCCTCCGCGTCACGGATGGACATCGACACCAGGTCGTCCTGGAGCTTGCCGTTGGCGTACGCCTTGGCGGTCTTCTGCTGCGAGGCGAGCGCGAACGCGTCGGTGCGGGCCTTGGTGATGTGCGGGACCAGGTCGTGCAGGTTCTCCGCGGTGGCGCCCATGACCAGCGCGGACGGGTCGACCAGCTTCTCCGCGACGATGCGCGGGTTGGGGTCGACGCCCTCTCCCATGGGGTGGCGGCCCATGTGCTCGACGCCGCCGGCGATGGCAATGTCGTACGCGCCCATGGCGATGCCGCTGGCCACGGTGGTCACCGCGGTCATCGCGCCGGCACACATCCGGTCGATGGCGAAGCCGGGAACGGTCTTGGGCAGACCCGCCAGCAGGGCGGCGGTGCGCCCGATGGTGAGGCCCTGGTCGCCGATCTGGGTGGTGGCCGCGATGGCGACCTCCTCGACCCGCTCCGGCGGGAGCTGCGGGTTGCGGCGCAGCAGTTCACGGATGCAGCGGATCACCAGGTCGTCGGCGCGGGTGTTGGCGTACATGCCACCCGCCTTGCCGAACGGGGTACGGACGCCGTCGACGAAGACGACATCCCGAACTTCACGGGGCACTTGAGCCTCCTATTCGACCATCATTCGGCGTTCGCGCCGGTAGGCGGCACTCCGGACCGGATGAGGGTCGCCGACACGGGCACGTTCCCCCGAATGCTACTCGCCAGTAACCAAACCCGTACCCACCCCCCGTTGTGGCCCACCCCACACCTCACCCGGTGGAGGAGATCAGGAAAGGGACGGCGGTTCCGGGCTCAGGGCCGGAGTCAGGTGGGGGGTGAGGAGAGCGATCTGCCATTCGCGGGCGTTGAAGCCGCGCAGGGTCTCCGCCACCGTGGCCTCGGTCAGCTCCTCCGGTGGCGTCCACGCCAGCCGACGGACCGAATCCGGGGTGATCAGGTTCTCCGGAGGCAGGTTGTGCTCGGCGGCGATCCTGATCACGACCTCCCGGCAACGGGCCAGCCGACCCGCGGCCACCGGGTCCCGCTCGGCCCACCGGTGCGGCGGGGGCGGACCCTCCACCGCCGGGGTGACCGGCAACGCGTCGTCCGGCAGTTGCCGGGCGTCGTCCAGCGCGGCGAGCCAGGTGCGAGCCAGCCGGCGTACCGACCGACCGCCGAAACCGGGCAGCGTCAGCAGCGTCTTCTCGTCCTTCGGGTCCAGCTCGGCGGCGGCGATGATCGCCGAGTCCGGCAGCACCCGACCGGGCGCCGCGTCCCGCCGGGCCGCGATCTGGTCCCGGGCGTACCACATCGAACGGACCCGGGCCTGCGCCCGCGCCCCGCGCACCCGGTGGATGCCCGAGGTGCGTCGCCAGGGCTCCGCGCGGACCCGGGGCGGGCGTGCGCCGGTGCGGACCAGCGCGGCGAACTCCTCCGCGGCCCACTCCGACTTGCCCTGTCGGGCCAGCTCCGCGTCGAGCGCGTCGCGAAGGTCGGTGAGCAGCTCCACGTCGAGGGCCGCGTAGGTCAGCCACGACTCCGGCAGGGGACGGCTCGACCAGTCGGCCGCCGAGTGGTGCTTCTCCAGGGTGTAACCGAGTAGCTGCTCGGTCAGTGCGGCCAGGCCGACCCGCTCGAACCCGGCCAGCCGAGCGGCCAGTTCCGTGTCGAACAGTCGGCGCGGACGCAGCCCCACCTCGGCCAGGCAGGGCAGATCCTGACTGGCCGCGTGGAGCACCCACTCGGCCTCGCCGATCACCGCGTCCAGCGCGCTGAGGTCGGGCAGCGGCAGCGGGTCGATCAGCGCCGTGCCCGCACCGGCCCGGCGCAGCTGCACCAGGTACGCGCGTTGGCTGTACCGGTATCCGGAGGCCCGCTCGGCATCCAGGGCGACCGGGCCGGTGCCGGCGGCGAAACGGGCCACGACCTCGGCGAGCTCGGCCGGGGCGGCCACCGGATCGGGGGTGCCGTCACGCGGTGCGATCAGCGGAACGGGCCCACCGTCGGTCGGGTCGGTCCCCTGGCTCGCCGGCTGCGGCTGGGCCGACGGCGGGTGCTGGGGTGCGTTTCCCGGGAGTTCTTCGGTGGGCCGACGGCGCAGGGGTGGTTCGTCGGTCACCTGCCAACCCTAGTGCGCGCGGTGATCCGGTGGGTGCAGCCGGTCCGGTGCGTGTCGGTCAGGTGTCCGCAAGGTGTCCTTTCGGATGCCGGACATCGGGGGAGACAAAGCCCGTTCGCGCAGGTACGGTCCATCGAGCCGCCGGCCCGGATCGCGTGAACACGGGTCGATGGCGGCACGGGGAGACCACGGAAAGGCAACGCGATCATGACGGCTGGCTTCGGTTCGGGGGACGGGCGAGCGGCGGGCGCCGAGCCTGACGGTGCGGGCGGGAGTCCGCCCGGGGCCGAACGGCCGGGACCGTTGCCACCGCGCATCGAGCCGCACCCCGGTGCCGGTCCGGTCTTTCCCGGCACCCCGCTCGGCGGCACCGATCCGTCCCCGGCCGTTCCGAACCCCCGCACCGGCTGGTCCGCACCACCCAACACCGGGCAGTGGGGCGCCCCACCGGCTCCCCACGGCACGGTGCCGGCGGGCTCGTACGGCGGACCCGGCCCGGGTGCCGCCCCGACCTACGGCACCGGCGCACCACCGGCGTCCACCGGCACCGGTGGCTACGCACCGGCCGCCGGGTCGGGTTTCCCGCCCGCCGCCGGGCCGAGCTTCCCGGGAGCGCAGCCAGGCTGGCCGGGTGCCGCCCCGCTGCCGGCCGCCCCGCCCCGCCGTCGTCGCTGGCCGGTCGTGCTCGCCACGCTGGCCGTCGTGGTGCTGGCCGCGGTGGCCGGGTTGCAGGCGTACCAGCTCGACCGGCTCGGCGACCGGCTCGCCGACACCGATCGGCGCCTGGCGCAGGCCCAGGACGGCGACGGCACCCGCCTCGACGGCCTGGAGCAGCGGACGGAGGCGCTGGAGAAGCAGGCCGGTGCCGCGTTCAACCCGGAGGCGGTGGCCAGCGCGGTGCTGCCCAGCGTGTTCCGGGTCCGCGCCGGCGAGTTCACCGGCACCGCGTTCGCGGTCGGCAAGCCGGTCGCCGGTGGCGGAACGAACCTGTTCACGAACTTCCACGTCGTGGAGGCCGTCTGGGACGGTGGCGGACGCCAGGTCTTCCTGGAGCGCACCGACCAGCGCTTCCCGGCCACCATCGTCAAGGTCGACAAGACCAACGATGTGGCGCAGTTGCGCACCACCGGCAAGTTCACCGGCCTGATCACCGCGTCCGCCGTGGTGAAGTCCGGCCAGCAGATCGTCGTCGTGGGCGCTCCGCTCGGCCTGGAGGACAGCGTCACCACCGGTGTGGTGAGCGCGCTGCGCGACGCTCAGGGCAACTCCGGCCCGGCCATCCAGTTCGACGCCCCGATCAACCCGGGCAACTCCGGCGGACCGGTGGTCAACGGCAGCAAGCAGGTGGTCGGCATCGCCACCGCCAAGGCTCGCGACGCCGAGGGCATCGGGCTGGCCGTACCGATCAAGGTCGCCTGCGACGGTTTCAAGATCTGCTGAACCGGTGGCACGGCGACGTCGCCGTGCCACTCACACCACCCGCGGCCCTCGCCGGCCGTCTCCCATCGGCCCAGGTCCCCGGACCGGGGCGAATTCCGCCGCACCCGGTCCGTCGCGCCCACCGGCACGGGACCAGCTCACCTGGAGGAACAACCATGTCCCAGCCACCCACCGGGCCGGAGGGTCTCCCGCCGGCCACCCCGGAGCAGTTCCCGTCCGCCGCCGACCAGACCGTGGCGCACCCGACGGTGCCGCACCCGACGGTGCCGCACCCGACCGCCGACCGGACCGCGCAGTACCCGGCCGGTCCGCCCGCGCCGGCACCGCAGCAGTACGCGCCGGCCCAGCCCACGCCGCAGCAGTACGCCCCCGGCCAGGCAGCGCCGCAGTACGGCGCCGCCCAGCCCGTGCCGCCCCAGTACGGCACCCCGCAGGCCCCGGCCGGCTACCCGGCGAGCGCCCCGCCGTACGCCGGACAGGTCTCCGCCCCGCCGGTCTCCGGTCCGGCGTACGGCCAGCCGATGTCCGCTCCGCCGGGGATGGCGCCGCCGTTCGGCCCGCCCCCGGCGCGCGGCAGTGGCCGGGGCCGCGCGGTGCTCGTGCTGGCCCTGGTGGCCGCGCTGCTCTTCGTCGTGAGCGGGGTGATGACCGGCCTGTACGTGACCAAGAACGGCGAGCTGAACCGTACGGAGAAGCGGCTCACCGGTCAGGTCAGCGAGCGTGACGGCACGATCGCGGCCAACACCACGGAGATCGCGAAGCTCAAGACCGACCTGCAGACCATGCAGGACAAGCTCGACAACACCGAGCAGGACCTGACCGGCACGCGCAACGACCGCGACGAACAGGCCCGGCAGAAGAAGGTCATCGCCAGCTGCCTGGACAAGTTGACCACCGCGCTCGGCGCGGCGGCGGCCGGCAACAAGGGTGCCTACGACTCGGCGATGAAGGGCCTGGACAAGGTCTGCGACGAGGCGGACAACTACCTCTGACAGCCGCCGCGATCGTGGGGTTGTGGCGCCGGGCTCTCCGCGCACCGCAACCCCATGATCGACTCAACGGTCGCGTGGGTCGCGGGTCAGGCCGCGCCGGCGGGCCGGCGATCCGACAGGGCGGTCACCCCGGGTGGCGGTAGCCCCGCCGTGGAGGCGAGCAACGCGCACCAGCCGAGCAGGTGCGGGGCCAGATCGTCGTCGACCGGGGTCCAGGAGGCGCGGATCTCGATGTCACCGGCGGTCGGCGGGCCGGCCAGGTCACCGAACCGGGTCGACATGGTCTGGGTGACCGTCCCCCCGATCGCCCGGTGGCCGGCGTCGTGGGCGTCCAGCGCGTCGGTCAGCCAGGTCCAGCCCACGCCGGGCAGCAGCGGGTCGGCCGCCAGGTCGACCTCCAGCTCGGCGGTCACGTAGGTGACCAGCCGCAGAGTGCCCTGCCACGCCTCGTGTCCGACCGGGTCGTGCAGCAGGATCAGCCGACCGGTGGCCACCTCGTCGCCGTCGCGCAGCACGGTCGCGGAGAGCGCGAACGCGTACGGGGCCAGCCGCTGGGGAGCGCCGACCTCCTCCAGCGTGATCTCCGGTCGGGGCGCCGCCGCGCGCAGCCCGGCGACCGCGCGGGCGAAGGTCTCCGGGAGCGCGATCGGGGGGGCCATGCCGGCAGCCTATGCCGCCGCCCGCCCACCCGCTTCGACGGCGCGCCGACGCCCGGTTTCCGTACCAGGGCTCGGCTGTGCGGTACCCGCCGTCGCGGACGGGCGGCTCGTGGCACCGGCCGTCGACAGCGGCCGGTGCTCCACCGGCGGCGTTAGGAAGGTCCCTTCCTTTCACCCCCGGCGGGGAGAGGGCGGAGGTCGTGGCACGATTGCGGCGATGACCACGGACACCACGGGCACTGCCGCCCGAGACGGAGAACAGCGCCCCGGCGGACCGGCCGACTCGCCCTTCATCCGGGCCTGCCGGCGCCGGCCCGGCCCGCACACCCCGGTCTGGTTCATGCGCCAGGCCGGCCGCTCGCTACCGGAGTACCGGGAGATCCGGGCGAGCGTGCCGATGCTGGAGTCCTGCCGCCGCCCGGAGCTGGTCACCGAGATCACGCTCCAGCCGGTACGCCGGCACGGGGTGGACGCCGCCATCCTCTTCAGCGACATCGTGGTGCCGGTGGCCGCGGCCGGGGTCGACCTGGACATCGTGCCGGGCACCGGCCCGGTGGTCGCCGAGCCGATCCGCACCGCCGCCGACGTGGAGGGGATCCGCCCGATCACCCGCGACGACGTCTCGTACGTGGACGAGGCCGTCCGGCAGTTGGTGGTCGAGCTGGGCGACACCCCGCTGATCGGCTTCGCCGGAGCACCGTTCACCCTGGCCAGCTACCTGGTCGAGGGGGGTCCGTCGCGGACCCACGCGAAGACCAAGGCGCTGATGTACGGCGATCCGGAGCTGTGGCACGCGCTCTGCGGCCGGCTGGCCGAGGTGACGCTGGCCTTCCTCCGGGTGCAGATCGAGGCCGGGGTCTCCGCCGTGCAGCTCTTCGACTCGTGGGCGGGCGCCCTCTCCGAGGCCGACTACCGGCGCTACGTGCTGCCGCACTCGACGGCCGTGCTCAGCGGGCTGGCCGACGCCGGGGTGCCGCGGATCCACTTCGGGGTGGGCACCGCCGAGCTGCTCGGCGCGATGGGCGAGGCCGGCGCCGACGTCGTCGGCGTCGACTGGCGGACCCCGCTGGACGTGGCCACCGGCCGGATCGGCCCGGACAAGGCGGTGCAGGGCAACCTGGACCCGTGCGTGCTGCTCGCGCCGTGGCCGGTGGTGGAGGCCGAGGTGCGCCGGATCCTGGACCAGGGCAGGGCCGCACCCGGGCACGTGTTCAACCTCGGCCACGGGGTGCTGCCGGAGACCGACCCGGAGGTGCTGACGCGGGTGGTGGCCTTGGTGCACGAGCTTTCCAGCCGCCGGGCCGACCAGGGCTGACGCGATGCGGCAGCCCTGGCGGGTGGCGGTGGTCGGCGGCGGGATCGCCGGGTTGGCCGCCGCGGCCCGGTTGCGCGACGGCGCACCGGCCGGCACCGAGATCACGGTGTACGAGCAGTCCGGCGCGCTGGGCGGCAAGCTGCGCACCGGGGAGCTGGCCGGCCAGCCGGTGGAGTTCGGCGCCGAGTCGTTCCTGATGCGCGACCCGACCGGTGCGGAGTCGGCGGCGGTGGCGCTGATCCGCCGGCTCGGAATGGCCGAGCAGATCGTGCACCCCACGGTCGGGCAGGCCGCGCTGGTCGTCGACGGGGGGCTGCGGCCCGTTCCGGGCGGCACGCTGGTGGGCGTACCCGGGGATCTGGAGCGGGTGACCACGGTCGCCCGCCCGGCGGCGGGCGCCGACACCGACGGCGGCCGGCCGCTGGTCGCGCCCGACGCGGACGTGTCGGTGGGCGCGCTGGTCCGGTCCCGCTTCGGCGACGAGGTGGTCGACCGCCTGGTCGACCCGATGCTGGGCGGCGTGTACGCGGGCCGCGCCGACGATCTCTCGCTGGTCACCACGATGCCGGCGCTGGCCCGCGCGGCCCGGGTGGAGCACACCCTGGTCGGCGCGGTCCGGGCCGCGCAGGCCGCCGCGCCGCGTGCCCCCGGCGCCCCGGTCTTCGGCACCCTGGCCGGCGGGCTGAGCAGCCTCGTCGAAGCGGCCGCGACGGCCAGCGGCGCGACGGTACGGCGTGACGCCGCCGTTCGCGAACTGACCTCGACCGACACGGGTTGGCGGCTCACGGTCGGCCCGACCCGGGACCCGGAGCTGGTCGAGGTGGACGCGGTGGTGCTGGCGGTGCCGGCCCGGCCGGCGGCCCGCCTGCTCGCCGGCCCGGCTCCGGCGGTCGCCGCGGGCGTCGGCGAGCTGGACTACGCGAGCGTCGCGCTGGTCACCCTGGCCTTGCCGCAGCCTCGGCTGCCCGAGCTGTCCGGCTTCCTGGTGCCGAGCACCGAGGGTCTGCTGATCAAGGCGGCGACCTTCTTCACCACGAAGTGGGGGCACCTGCGCCGGCCGGACGGGCTCGCGCTGGTGCGCGCCTCGGTGGGCCGGTACGGCGAGGAGGCACAGCTCCAGCGCCCCGACGCGGACCTGGCGGCCACCGTGCACCGGGAACTCTCGGCGGTGCTCGGCACCGGACTGCCCACTCCGGTCGACGGGCACGTGCAGCGGTGGGGCGGGGCGCTGCCCCAGTACACCCCGGGGCACGCCGACCGGGTCGCCGCCGCGCGGACGGCGTTGCGGGCCGCGTACCCCACCCTGGTCCTCGCCGGCGCCGGCTACGACGGCGTCGGTGTTCCGGTCTGCGTCCGCTCCGGCGAGACGGCGGCCGACGAGATCATCACAGCACTGGGAGGATCGGCGAGATGACCGAGCAGACCAACGCGGCCCGGTTGCGGGAGCTGAACGACAGCATCCGCTACACCATGTGGTCGGTGTTCCGGGCCAGCGCACCGCTGCCGTCGCTGCGGGACAACGTCACCGGTGAGGTCGAATCCCTCTTCGAGGAGCTGGCCGGCAAGGACGTGGTGATCCGGGGCGTGTACGACGTCTCCGGGCTGCGCGCCGACGCGGACGTGATGATCTGGTGGCACTCCGCCTCCAGCGACGCGCTCCAGGACGCGTACCTGCGGTTCCGCCGCACCACCCTCGGCCGGGCGATGACCCCGGTCTGGTCGCAGATGGCGCTGCACCGGCCGGCGGAGTTCAACAAGAGCCACATCCCGGCGTTCCTGGCCGGTGAGGAGGCCCGCCCCTACATCTGCGTCTACCCGTTCGTCCGCTCCTACGAGTGGTACCTGCTGCCCGACGCCGAGCGGCGCGAGATGCTGGCCGAGCACGGGAAGATGGCGCGCGGCTACCCGGACGTGCGGGCCAACACGGTGGCCTCGTTCGCGCTGGGCGACTACGAGTGGATGCTCGCCTTCGAGGCCGACGAGCTGCACCGCATCGTCGACCTGATGCGTGACCTGCGCGCCTCCGGCGCCCGCCGGCACGTCCGCGAGGAGGTGCCCTTCTACACGGGTCGCCGCCGCTCGGTGGCCGAGATCGTCAACTGCCTCGTCTGACCCGGGTCACCGGTTCCTGCGCGATCTTGCACTTCCTGCCCTGGCAAAAGGGGCGAAAGCCGTGATGGTGTGGCAGGAAGTGCAAGATCGCGGAACGGGGTGGGGTCAGAGCTGGCGGGTCATCACCTGCGCGTGTCCGGCCCCGCTGGGCAGCAGGTCGCCGAGTTCGTTGGTCGGAGTGAAGCCGCTACGTCGGTAGAGCGTGGTCGCCGCCGTGTTGTGGGGAGCGACGTTCAGGCGAACCTGGTGCGCTCCCAACTCCTTCGCCCACTGGGCCACCGCGTCCACCAAGCGGTGCCCGACACCGTGGCCGCGCGCCTCGGGGCACACCCACATCGAGATCAGCTCCATGACGAGCGGATCTGGCGTGGGTACGCCGCTGGCCATCCCGACCGGCCGTCCGTCCAGGACGGCCACGAGGTTGTGGGAGCCGGGGATGCTCAGCCGGTTGCGCCAGCGCTCCTCACGGTCGCCGTCACCCTGCCAGTCGGACAGCCGGGCGCCGAACGCGTCCGGCGCCTCGGTGAGGGCGGCCAACCGCAGCTCGCGCCAGGTCGGCCATTCGTGAGGGGTGAGCACCCGTGTCTCGATCATGCGGGGATCGTGCCGGGGGCCGACGTCCCGCACCACCGGATTTCCCGCCGGCCGGCGCCGCACCCTGGCCCGGGTGCGGCGCCGGACAGGGTCAACTGGTCGTGCAGGAGAGCGATGGGACGGGGTTGCCGCCGTTCCACGAGCCGAGGAAACCGAACGTGGTGCCCGCTCCGGCCGCCAGGGCGCCGTTGTGAGCGACGTTTCGTGCGGTGACCAGTGTGCCGTTGGTGCTGACGGTGGCGTTCCACGCGGAGCTGACCTGCTGGCCGTTGCCGTAGTTCCAGCTCACCGACCAGCCTCGGGTGGGCGAGCCGCCGGCGGTCACCCGGACCTCGGCCTGGAAGCCGCCGGCCCACTGGCCGGTGACCGCGTACGTCGCCGTGCAGGCCCCGGCCGGTGGCGGGGTGGCCGGCGGCGGCGTGGTGGGCGGGGGAGTCGTGGGCGGCGGGGTGGTCGGCGGGGGCGTCGTCGGCGGCGGCGTGCCGGATCCACCGGAGAAGTCGACGTCACTGCACAGGTAGTACGACTGGTCCAGGTGGCTGGCCTGCCAGATGGTGTAGACGATGTGCCGGCCGGTGCGGCCCGACGCGTTGACCGGGATCTCGATGGAGACGCCACCGGTCTCCTGCTTCCACTGCGACGCCGGGGTGTTGCCGATCTGGCCGGACAACACCAGGTCGTCCCAGCCGAGTTGCTCGGTCAGCGGGTTGAAGCCCTGCCGGGTCACGTACACCCGGATGTAGTCGGCGCCGTGGCTGGCCTGGTCGAAGAAGCGGACCCGGAAGTTGCTCGACACCGGGGTGGTCTTCCAGGCCCCGACGGTGTCCAGGGCGTTGTAGCGGCCGCTCTGCGTACGCCCGCCGCTGCACAGCTGGCCGTCGGGGATGGCGCCCTGGTGGTTGCCGGCCACGCCCTCGCGGAACAGGCCGTTCCAGTTCCACATGGCGTTGGGGTCGGCCTGCCAGGCCTGCCAGCACATCGGGTCCTCGGTCGCCATCCGCGGATTCTGGAAGTCGCTGCCCCAGCGTTGCCAGCAGCCGTAGTTGCGCGAGGCCGGGTCGACGACCGAGCCGTGCGCCGAGGCGGGGCGGACGAGTGCGCTGGTCAGTGCGGTGGTCAGCAGGAGCGCGGCGGTCGCCGCGATGGCGAGCGACCAGAGCACGCGTGGTGATCTTACGAGAGTGGACATGGAGCCCCCGGGGGGTGAGGTCGGACGACGACACCCGGACTGCCGGGAGATGCCCGCTCCCGTGCCTACTCGCAGGCTCCCACGATGGCGCTACCCGGCACGATGCCAGGCGGATCGTCAGGCGTCAATGGGATCCCGGCGCATGGGGGTGTGCGGGATGCCGTCCTCGACGTACTCGGGGCCGCTGACCGCGAAGCCGTGCCGGGTGTAGAGGCCGACCAGGTGCGACTGGGCCTCCAGCACGCACGGCCGGTTGCCCACCACCTCCAGCGCGGCGGTCATCAGCCGGCCGGCGTGCCCGCCGCCGCGCGCCGCCGGGGCGACCACCACCCGACCGATCCGGGCGGTGCCGTCCGGGTCGGCCAGGATCCGCAGGTACGCCAGTGGCGCGCCGCCGTCGGACAGCCAGAGGTGGCGGGTGGCCGGCTCCACGTCCCGCCCGTCGAGTTCCGGGTACGGGCAGTTCTGCTCCACCACGAACACGTCGATGCGCAGCTTGAGCAGGTCGTGGAAGGTGCGGGCGTTCAGGTCGGCGAACGAGGCGGTACGGACCTCGGTGGTCTGCTGGGGCACACACCGATGGTAGGCCGTGCGGCCGGGCGGGTCCCCGTGCGTCCCGCCCGGCCGGCCACGGTCACGGTCGGTCGGGCCGGGAGGGGGCGAGGTAGGTGGCGGCCACGGCGGTGAGCAGCAGCGCGCCACCGACGATCACCGGCAGTGGCAGCGGCTCGTGCAGCAGCGCCACGGCCAGCGCCGCCGCGGTCAGCGGTTCGAGCAGGGTCACCACGGCGGCGACGCTGCCCGAGGTGGTGCGCAGCCCGGCGTAGAACAGCGCGTACGCCAGTGCCGTGGTGACCACGCCGAGGTGCAGCAGCAGCGCCACGGTGTCGACGCGCACCGGTACGGCGACTCCGGCGACCAGCGCGAACGGTGCCAGCGTCAGCGCACCGACCACGGTGGAGATGGTGGTCAGCGTCATCGGTGTGACGCGCTGCGAGACCTGCCGGCTGATCAGGGTGGTCACCGCGTAGCCGAGGCCCGACCCGGCCGCCGCGAGCAGCCCGAGCAGCGGCGCGGGCGCCGTACCGGTGGGCTCGGCCGTGGCCCCGGTGATCAGGGCGAGGCCGGCGACGGCGGCGACCAGTGTGGCGAGCCGCAGCGGGCCGGGGAGCCGGCGGGCGCGCACCGACTCCCAGGTGGCGGCGAGCACCGGGGCGAGGCCCAGGCTGACCACGGTGGCCACGCCGACCCCGGCCAGTGCCACGGCGGCGAAGTAGAGCGCCTGGTAGAGGCCGAGGCCGATCCCGGTGAGCAGCAGGGGAAGCGGCGCCGAGCGCAGGGCGGCCCGGATGGCGCCGAGCCGGCTGGCGGTGCACGCCAGCAGGACGAGCGCGGCGATCGCGAGGCGGTGGAAGCCGATGCTCACCGGGCTGAGCCCGGTGCTCTCGCGCAGCAGTTGCACCGCCACGCCGGTGGTGCCCCACAGCACTCCGGTGACGGTGATCTGGATCAGGCCGGTACGGGCCTGGGCGACGGCCGGCGCCGCAGCGGCCGGCGGCACGGTACGGGAGGTGGACACGGATGCGCTCCGAAGGGTGAGCCGTTGACGGGGACGACGTCGACGGAGCGCGTACGGCGAGGTGGCCGAGCCGGTCAGTCACCGGTCGGCGGGACGCGGCGCTCCGCTCAGGAGCGCGGCGGGGGCAGGACGCCGAGGAATGGCCGCATGGGGACGACCGTACCGCAGAGGGGCGGGTCAGACGGGGCGTGCCCCGACGGCGTCCCGGATCTCGGCGCCCTCGGCGCCCTCGACGGAGCGGGCGCAGTGCCCGCAGCAGAAGAACCGGCCGTTGACCTCGACGCCGTGCCCGACGATCTTGATCTGGCAGTGCTCGCAGATCGGTGCCATCCGGTGGATCGCGCACTCGAACGAGTCGAAGGTGTGCACGTCGCCGCTGACCGTACGCACCTCGAACGCCATCCAGTAGTCGTTGCCGCAGACCTCGCAGGTTGCCACGGAAAACCCCCCGTATCAGGACATGTGTTATCAGGTTCCCCCACTGCGGGGCGGTGGCGGGCGAAATGGCGCGAGCCGACCGGGCGGTACGGCGTGTCGGCTCCCGCGTGTCGTCCGTTAGGCCGGATGAACGGCCGCAACCCCGGAGGATCGCCATGATCAAGCGCAACAGACTCTTCGGCAACCAGACCCGGATCACCTTCTGTCTGCCCCGGGACGCCCCGCCCGGCCCGGTGAGCGTGGTGGGCTGCTTCAACGGGTGGGAGCCCGGCCGGCACGAGCTGGTCACCCGCCGCGACGGCACCCGGACGGTGACCGTGAAGCTCGGGCCGGGCGAGTACCGCTTCCGCTACCTCGCCAGCGGCGGGGTCTGGCTGGACGACGAATCGGCCGACCAGGTCGACGAGCGGGGCAGCCTGCTCCGGCTCTGATCCGGCGCTGACGAAAAACTCGTCACCATCGATGGATTTATTGATGGGGGTCTTTACTGTTAACAAAGTTTAAATTACCTTTGGGGGCACCACCGGACCTGAAGAAGGAGCTGCCCCCATGCGTCGAAGAATCACCGTCCCGCTGGTGGCGGCGGGCGCCGTCGCCGCCACCCTCACCGTCGCCGCGCCCGCCCAGGCGCACGGCTACGTGTCCGCCCCACCGAGCCGGCAGGCGCTCTGCGCGCAGGGCCGGGTGCCCGACTGCGGGCAGATCAAGTACGAGCCGCAGAGCGTCGAGGGACCCAAGGGCCTGCGCAGCTGCAACGCCGGGATCGCCCAGTTCGCCGTCCTCAACGACGACAGCCGGGGCTGGCCGGCCACGTCGGTCGGCAGCTCGCTGACCTTCACGTGGGTGAACACCGCCCGGCACGCGACCAGCAACTGGGAGTACTGGATCGGCAACACCCGGGTCGCCTCGGTCAACGGCAACGGCCAGCAGCCGGGCGCCACCGTCTCGCACAACGTCAACCTCGGCGGCTTCTCGGGCCGGCAGAAGATCCTCGCGGTCTGGAACATCTCCGACACCGCGAACGCCTTCTACTCCTGCATCGACGTGCAGATCGGCGGCGGCGGCGGGCCTGCGCCCACCCCGACCCCGACCCCCACCCCCACGCCACGGCCCACCCCGACGGCCACGCCGACCAATCCGCCCGCGCCGGGTGGCACCTGGACGGCCGGCCGGGCGTACCAGGTCGGTGACCAGGCCACCTACGGCGGGGCGACGTACCGCTGCCGGCAGGCCCACACCGCGATCCCCGGGTGGGAGCCGCCGAACGTGCCGGCGCTCTGGAGTCAGGTCTGACCGCGCGGGTGCGACCCCGGTCGCACCCGTGCCGCCATCCCTCGCTGATCGGAGCACCCGGCATGACACGCCGAACCCTGCTGGCGCCCCTGCTCGCCGCGCTACTGCTCAACGCCGCCTGTGCCGGCCCGCCCGCGGCAGGCCCGTCGGCCGCGCCGCAACCGGCGGTCGGCTCCCCGGCCGGGTCGGCGGCGGCCGGGGACGCGATGAGCGGCATCGACGTGGTGTTCCTGAGCACCATGGTCGGCCACAGCGAGCGGACCCTGCAGATCGTGCGGCTGGCTCGGGACAGGGTGCGCGACGACACGTTGCGCACCCTGTCCGCCGCCATCGAGGCGACCGAGGCCGACGAGCTGTCCGCCATGCGTGGCTGGCTGCCCACGGCGGGTCCGGGAGCCAGCGCGGCCGTGCACCACCACGCCGGGCACGGCGACGACGCCGCGCTCGACCGACTGCGGGCCGCGCCCGACGCCGACGTCGACCGGGTGCTGCGCGAGGTGCTCGCCGACCATCAGCGGGCGGCGGCCGACCTGGCCCGGGCGCAGGTCGAGGTCGGTGGCAGCGAGCGGGTACGCGACCTGGCCCGGCGGATCGAGCAGTCCCGGACCGCCGAGGTCGGGCTGTTGACCGGCCAGCCGCCCGCGCGGCGGTGACCGGGGTACGCCGTCGGCGCGCCCGCCACCGCGCGGTGGCCGCTCAGCTCAGCGGGGTTCCAGCCGGATCGACACCGAGTTGACGCAGTGCCGGGTGTCCTTCGGGGTGAAGCCCTCGCCGTGGAAGACGTGCCCGAGGTGGCTGTTGCAGCGGGCACAGCGGATCTCCGTACGGGCCATGCCGAGGCTGCGGTCCTCGATCTCCTTGACCCGGCCGGGGATGGCGTCGTCGAAGCTCGGCCACCCGCAGTGCGAGTCGAACTTCGTGTCGCTGGAGAAGAGTTCCAGCCCGCAGGCGCGGCAGTGGTAGACGCCGGACGTCTTGGTGTCCACGTACTCACCGGTCCACGGGCGTTCGGTGCCGGCCTCCCGCAGCACGTGGAATTCCTCGGGGGTCAACCGGACCCGCCACTCGTCCTCGGTCTGGGGCAGCTCGTTGTCGTCAAGACTCACGCCCCAACGGTACGTCCAACGTCGGGGGCGTGGCATAAGGTCGCGGGATGGGTGGCACCAAGGCAGCGGTCGCCGAGGTCGAGGTGGCCGGGCACACCGTACGACTGAGCAGTCCCGACCGGGTGATCTTCCCCGAGCGGGGCTTCACCAAGGCGGACGTCTTCCACTACTACCTCGCGGTCGGCGACGGCATCATGCGCGCCCTGCGGGAC
The DNA here is from genome assembly GCF_052601155.1 of Micromonospora yongxingensis. NCBI lineage: Bacteria > Bacillati > Actinomycetota > Actinomycetes > Micromonosporales > Micromonosporaceae > Micromonospora > Micromonospora yongxingensis. Next base: position 304,121 of record NZ_JBQXEO010000002.1, on the reverse strand, counting down.
CGGCCCACCACGCTGCAACGCTTCCCCGAGGGCGTCGAGGGCGAGATGTTCTTCCAGAAGCGGGTGCCCACCCGAGGGGTGCCGCCCTGGGTCTCCACGGCCGAGATCACCTTTCCGAGCGGCCGGAGCGCGGCCGAGCTGTGCCCCGCCGACCTGGCACACGTGGCCTGGGCGGCGCAGATGGGCACCATCGTGTTCCACCCGTGGCCGGTGCGCGCCGCCGACGTGGACCGCCCCGACGAGCTGCGCATCGACCTGGACCCGCAGCCCGGCACCGACTTCGCCGACGCGGCGCGGGCCGCCGGGGACGTCCGCGCGGTCCTCGACGAGCTGGGCGCCACCGGCTGGCCGAAGACCTCCGGCGGCCGTGGCGTGCACGTCTACCTGCGGATCCAGCCGCGCTGGACGTTCACCGAGGTGCGCCGGGCCACCATCGCGCTGGCCCGGGAGGTCGAGCGCCGCCACCCCGACCTCGTCACCACCGCCTGGTGGAAGGAGGAGCGCGGCAGCCGGGTCTTCGTCGACTACAACCAGATGGCCCGAGATCGCACGATCGCCTGCGCCTACTCCCTGCGGGCCAACGCGCGGGCCACCGTCTCCACCCCGGTCACCTGGGACGAGCTGCCCGACGTCGACCCGGACGACTTCGACCTGCGTACCGTCCCGGCCCGGCTCGCCGAGCGGGGAGACGCGCACGCCGGCATCGACGAGACCCCGTGGGACATCACGCCACTGTTGGAGTGGGCCGAGCGGGACGCCGCCGCCGGCCAGGGCGACCTGCCGTACCCGCCGGACCACCCGAAGATGCCCGGCGAGCCCAAGCGGGTCCAGCCCAGCCGCGCCAAGCGCACACCCGGCGAGGACACCGCCTGACGCTCGCGATCCGCCCCGGCCGGCGACCGTCGCGATTTCTGGATCGGCCCCGTCACGACGGGCGCCGATCCGGACATGGAGTAGACGTGAGCTCCGGGACCGAGCACGAGGACCGCTTCCGACGCATCTACGCGGACAACTTCGAGCCGCTGCTGGCGTACGCGATGCGGCGCGTCGACCAGCCCGAGGACGCGGCCGACGTGGTCGCCGAGACGTTCCTCGTCGCCTGGCGGCGCACCCGTGAGATGCCGCCCGAGCCCGAGGTGCGTCTGTGGCTGCACGGCGTGGCCCGGCGGGTGCTGGCCAACCACCACCGCGGTGGGGCGCGCCGGGGACGGTTGGGTGAACGGTTGAAGCAACGGCTGCGGTTCGCCATCGCCGTCGACCCGGGCAGCGACGTACCCGAACGGCTCACGGTGCGCGCCGCGCTGGCCCGGCTCGGCGAGCTGGACCGGGACGTGCTGATGCTGACCTTCTGGGAGGGCCTGGAGCCGCGCGAGGTCGCCACCGTCCTTCGGGTCAGCCCCGCCGTGGTCCGTACGCGGCTGTCCCGTGCCCGGGCCCGGTTGCGGAACCTCGTCGGTGACGACCTCGGCCCATCCGGACATGTACTCGACGTCATGGCAACACGAACCCCGGAGGAGGGCAGATGACCGACGAGCACCTTGACCGGTTGGTCCGAGACGCCGACCCGTACCGACGCGATGTCGTCGCGCACCTCGACGGGGCCGAAGAGAACCTCCTGGAGGAGATCATGTCCGCGCCGATCCTGGAACCCGTCGCCGAACCGCCGGGCAAGCGCCTCCGGGCGCGCCGAACGATGATGAGCGGCCTCGCCAGTGCGGGGGTCGCGGCCGCCGTACTCGCCGTCGTCTTCGCAGTCTCGATCACGAAGGCCGATCAGTCCGGAGGGGACGAGGCGTCTCCGGCCACCGGTGCCACCTCCACGGCGACCGAGCCGATCTCCTACTCGGCCATGGTCCTCAAGGCCGCCGAGGAGAGCCCGCGACTGCTGATCGACCAGGCAGGCTGGAAGGCGACCACCGTCTACGGGTTCGCCGAGAAGGTGGGCACCATCGCGTTCACCAACGGTGGACGGCAGTTGGAGATGAACTGGTACCCGGCGGATCAGTACGACGGCTACCACAAGGACCGGCTCCACGTCAGCAAGCCGGAGCCGGTGCAGGTCGACGGCTGGCCGGCCGAGCTGTTCCGGTACAGCGCGAGCGACTTCGCGGTCATGCTCCGACCCCGCGACGGTTCCTTCGTCGAACTGCGGACCGGCGGCACCTGGACGCGTGGCGAGTTCGACGCGGTTCTCGCCGACGTCGTCCGCGTCGACGCGCGTACCTGGCTGGCCGCGCTTCCGGCGGAGATCGTCACGCCCGGCCGGGTGGACGAACAGGCGGCCAAGGTGCTCGCCGACGTACCGCTGCCGCCGGGCTTCGACAGGGCCGCGCTGGGCACCCTCGGCACCAACGACGCCTACCAGTTCGGCGCGGGGGTGACGAGCCGGGTGGGCTGCGGGTGGATCGCCGAATGGCTGCGCGCGAAGAAGGCGGGCGACAGCGCCGCGCTCAAGCGGGCCAGCGACGCGCTGCGCAGCAGCCACACCTGGAAGGTGCTGCACGACATGAACGACGAGGGCGACTGGCCGGAGGTGTTCTGGGAGACCGCCGACGAGGTGGCCGCCGGTAAGGCGCCCGCTGGCTACCAAGGAGCCCTCGGCTGCGAGTAGCCGTTCGAAGCGGCTTTGGGGTGGGGCGCTGGGGATCAATGGATCCTCGGCGCCCTGCCGAATAGAGGATCACCGGTGGCGGGGCGGTCGCGTCGATCACGTTCGCCGGTGGTAGTGGTTGCGGCGGGGTAGCTGGTCGGGGTCGAGCCAGGCGGGCGGGACGAACTCCGGGTGGCCGTCGTCGCCGAGATGGACGGCCCAGTCGGACTGGTGGACGTGTCGGTGGTGGTGCCCGCAGAGCAGGACGGCGTTGTCGAGGCTGGTAGGACCGCCGTCCGCCCAGTGGCGGATGTGGTGGGCGGCGCACCAGCGCGGGGGTCGGTCACAACCGGGGAAGGCGCAACCACGGTCGCGCAGCACAAGGGCACGACGGAGCGGACCGGTGATGAGGCGGCGTTGCCGGCCCACGTCGAGAACCTGACCGCTGCCGCCCAGCACGGCGGGCAGGATGGCGGCGTCGCAGGCGAGCCGGCGCACCGTGTCGGGGGTGAGCTGTAAGCCGACGTCGAGAGAGCCGGCGTCCAGATGCCGTGTCAGCCGGTCGTAGCTCGTGGTGACGACGATCTGGGCGGGATCGCCCCCGTGCTCCGGCAGCTCACCGGTGCGCAGGGCGAGCCGGCACACATCGGCGAGGGCGTCGTGGCGGCGCTGCCCGGGCGTGCGGCTGTCGCCGGGCCCCGAGGGCGCGGTGAGCGGATCGATGACCGCGCGCAGCAGTGCGGCGGCTTCCGCGTCGAGGGTGCCGGCGAGCCGCAGGCGACCTCCGGGCTGCTCCGAGAGGGTCACGTGTCGGTCCCGGGCTGTGCGGCAGGCCTCGGCCTCCAGTGCCACCCGGGCGGCCTCCTCAGCGGCGTCGGGGGCGACGTGATCGAGGATCCGGGTGGCCATTCTGCGCAGCAGGGAGGGGTCGAACTGTTCGGCCCACTCGACCAGCACACCGACGGCCTTGTCGGCGACCTCCACACCGGCCGACGCCGAAACGGTGGCGACCGCGTCGGCGATGACCCGCACCTGCTCCCCACTGACCGCGCCGCTGGCCAGGGCGTCACGCACGCCGGGCGGAGCCGCGTCGACCGACGCGGCGAGGTCGACCAGCCGGCGGGCGGCGGAGACGCTGAGCCGCAACCGGTCGCGCAGCCACACCGCCGTCGAGGACGCGCCCTGCGCCATTGCTGTGCCGCGACCATCCAACTCCCGCACCGCGGCCAACTGCACCGACGCCAACCGCTGCTGAAGCCGGTGCGTGGCGTCGATCGCCGCGATGAGGTCGTGCTCCGAGATGGCCCAGGTGGCGGCACCGGCGGTTGCCGCCACTGCGCTCTCCGCCCGCGCCAACTCATCGATCACGAACGCAGAATAGAACACGTGTACGACAGATCCGCACGAGAACCGATCCTGCACGATCCTCGTCGACCCAACCGCAGCCTATTGACTTTCGATAGGTAGCGAGCGAAACTCGATGCATGGTGACAGAGCATCGAGCGGTCCCCGCTCTCAAGGTCTTCCTCGTGTTGCTGTTCGGGATCCTGGTCCTGTTTCAGACCTTCTCGCTGCCCGGGCAGTTCGCCCACATGGCCGAGGAGTCTCCGGACTTTGCCTATCTGCGGTGGCCGGCGACCGTCGTGACGGTGTTCTGGCTGCTGTGTGTCCAGGTGGTGATCGTGGCCACCTGGAAGCTGCTCGGCCTGGTCAAGGCCGACCGCATCTTCACCGAGGTGTCGCTGAAGTGGGTGGATGCGATCGTCTGGGCCATCGGCGCGGCCTGGGTGGTGCTCGTGGGCGTCTTCCTCTACGTCGGTTTCAACGCGGGTGACCCGGGGCTGCCGCTCCTGCTGTTCCTGATGCTGACGGGTGTCACCGTGCTGGGGCTCCTGATGGTGGTGATGCGGGCGCTGCTGCGGCAGGCCACCACGCTGCGCACCGACATGGAAGCGGTGATCTGATGCCCATCGTCGTCCGCATCGACGTCGAGTTGGCCAAACGCAAGATGAGCGTCGGCGAGTTCGCCGAGCGCGTCGGGCTCACGCCGGCGAACGTGGCCGTGCTCAAGAACGGCCGTGCCAAAGCTGTCCGCTTCAGCACGTTGGAAGCCATGTGCCGGGTGCTCGACTGCCAGCCCGGTGATCTGCTCGAGTGGGTCGAGGAGGAAACCCCGTGAAGTACCTCATCGTGATCGCCGCCGTCCTCGCCGTCGCGCTCGGTGTCGCCGGCATCGTGTACGGAGAGGGCGACGACTCGCCGGGCCTCCAGCTCCTGGGCGTGCTGTTCGTCGTCGGTGCCATCGTGTTCGGCGTGCGGGCCCTCCGACGCGGCAGGTAGCGGTACACCGCGTCGCGGTCTCAGCTCTCGGTGTCGTGGCCGGTCGCGGGCAGGCTGGCCACGCCACGGCTCAGCGCCGTTCTGAACTCCCGGTAGAGGTCCGGGCCGAGCGTGTCGGAGAGGTTCTGCTCGATCAGGTCGACCAGGCCGTCGGAGAGCTCCATGAACTCGAGGCCCCGCTCCGTCGGAATGATCAGCTTCGCGCGGCGGTCGGCCGGGTCCGGTGCGCGCCGGACGTAGCCCAGGCGCTCCAGCTCGTCGAGGATCGCGCCCATCGTCTGCTTGTTCCTCCCGGCGAGCCGGGCCAGTTCCCCCGGGCGGGTGCCCTCGGCGTCCAGATACGCCAGTACCGCACCGTGGCGGGGTCTGACGTCGGCGAAGCCGTGCTCGGCCGCCCGGGTGAAGATCTCCCGCTGGACCCGTGCGGAGAGCTGGACGGCCAGGATCCCGAGGTCCGGGTCCTGTTCCTTGCGTGTGCTGCGTCTCATGATTAGTCCAATCATTGGACAGTCCATTAGTTGGACTATATCGTCGTCGGCGGCACCACCGCTCCGGACCTGCATGACAGTAGGCCCGACCGGTGCGCCGGCGGACGAGCCCGTCGGTTCACCGGTCCACCCCGGAGCGGCACCGGTGCCCCACCGCAGACCTGTGGCGGATCAGCCGCGGCCGGATCACGGCCCGCGTAACGGGAGGAAAGCCATGACCATCCTGATAACCGGAGCGACCGGAACGGTGTCCGGGGAGGTGCTGCGGGAACTCGCCGGCAAGCAGTCGGTGCGGGCCCTCGTTCGGGACAGGTCGCGCGTACCTGACATCGACGGTGTCGACTACGTCGTCGGTGACCTGGACCGTCCCTCCACCCTGGCGCCAGCCTTCGACGGAGTGACCACGCTGTGGCTGCTGACCGCGATGGGCCCGCTCGCGCCGAGCCAGAGCATGAACGCGCTGTGGGCGGCACGCCACGCCGGCGTTCGGCACGTCGTCCGGCTCTCCGCGATCGGCGCCGCGCACGACGCCCCCACCCGCAACGGCCGGCTGCACGCGCTCTCCGACGCCGAACTGCAGCACTCGGGCATCGCCTGGACGATCCTGCGACCGAGCAACTTCATGCAGAACATGCTCGGGACTCTGGCCGGGGACCAGCTCTACGGGATCTTCGGCGAGGGCCGGGTCGGTGTCGTCGACGTACGAGACATCGCCGCGGTCGCGGCCGAGATCCTCGCCGCACCCCAACGGCACGAGGGCATGATCTACACCCCGACCGGCCCGGAGAGCATCTCGCTGCACCAGGCGGCGGAGGAACTCACCCGTACGCTCGGACGACCCGTGCGGTACGTACCGCAGAGTCCTGAGCAGACCCTCGACGGCCTGCTCCAGGCTGGGCTCGACGAATGGACCGCGGAGGTTCTCACCGAATACCGCACCGCCTACGGCTCCGGGTGGGGCGACTTCAGCAACGACCACGTCGCCAGCGTCACCGGCCGGTCGCCGCGGAGCATCGCCGAGTTCGTCCGCGACCACCAGGAGCAGTTCGCCGCCGCCTGATCAGGGTCGCGACTGGGGCCCAGCCAGCTCTCCCCGTAATAACGATCATGTAACGGGCGCGAACCTTTCCCGGTGGGTGGCCTGTTTTGAAGGTCGTCGGTCCACCAGGGCCAGGGGAGGCGTCGGATGAAGTTGGTGTGGAGGCGGGCCCGCGAGGCGCGGGGTCTGCTGGTGGCCGCGGTGCTCGCCGCCCTGGTCGCCGTCGCGTTGGTCACCGGCCTGTCCGACTACAACCGCCGCGCGGTGGACGCCGGGCAGCGGGCGCTGGTGGCGGCCTCGCCGGCCGAGGAACGCGGTCTGCTGGTCAGCGGCTCCGGCGGGCGCGACGCCGCCGAGTTCGCCACCCGGGACAGGGCGGTCCGGGCGGAGTTCGCCGGCGGGCTCGCCGGGGTCCCGGTGACCGTCGCCGCGGCCCGGTACGGCACCGGCCGGGAGTTGACCGGCGACCTCGGGTCGGTGCCGCGCACCAGCGACGAGCCGATCTTCGCGAACCTGACGACCCTCGATGACCTCGCCGCGCACGCCGAGCTGACCAGCGGGGCGTGGCCCCGCCCCGGCGTGAGCCCGATCCAGGTGAGTCTGCCGGAACGGGTCGCCGCCCTGCTGGGCCTGACCGCCGGCGACCGGGTCCCGCTGCGCGACCGGTCCGTCGAGAAGGCGAGCCAGGTGGTGCTCGCCGGCACCTGGCGCCCCCGCGACCCCGACGAGGCGTACTGGCTGCTGGCCCCCGGGGTGGGCACGGGCAGCGTGGGCTCGGCCACCTCGTACGGGCCGTTCGTGCTGGACCCGGCCGACTTCACGGCCACGTTCCCGGGCGCGGTGTCGGCGTCCTGGCTGGCCGAACCGGACCTCGCGGGCGTCGACGCCTCCGGTCTGCCCGCCGTGCGGGCGGCCATGACGGCGGCCGTCTCGGCGGTGCCGGAGGCCGCCGAACTGGGCACGTCGGGGCAGACGGCGACCAAGATCGACCGGTTGCTGGACCGGATCGCCCGCGCCGACCTGGTGGGCCGCTCCGCGCTGGCCACCCCGCTGCTGCTCATCCTGGTGCTCGGCGGGTACGCGCTGGTGCTGGTCGCCGCGCTGCTGCACGAGGACCGCCGCCCGCAGACCGCGCTGCTCCGCGCCCGAGGCGCCGCCCGCCGCCAGTTGGCCGGCCTCGCCGCCCGCGAGGCGACCCTGGTCGTCGCGCCGGCCGCCCTGCTCGGGCCGGTGATCGCCCTGGAGGCGCTGCGGTTCGTTCGGCCGGGCGGATCGGGGGAACTCTCCACCGCCGGCGGCAACACCACGCTGGTCTGGGCGGCTGCCGCCGCCACCGCGGCCGGCTGCCTGGTGGCCATGGTGGCCCCGACGCTGCGCAGCTCCGGCACGTACGTCGCCGACATGGCCGCCCGTTCCCGGCCGAACCGGGCCGCGAGCGTCCAGCGGGCCAGCGTCGACCTGGTGCTGGTGGCGCTGGCCGTGCTCGCCTGGGTGCAGCTGCGCCGGTACGCCTCCCCGCTCGCCGGCTCGGGCGGCCGGCTCGGGATCGACCCGCTGCTGATCGCCGCCCCGACGCTCGGCGTGCTGGCCGGCGCCGTGCTGGCGCTGCGGGTGCTCCCGCCGCTCACCCGGTTCGCCGAGCGGTTCGTCGACCGGCGCCCCTGGACGGCCACGATGTTCGGCATGTGGCAGGCCGGCCGGCGTCCGCACGCGGGGCCGGTGCTGCTGCTCGCCCTCGCCGTCGGCGGGAGCACCCTGGCCTGGTCCCTGATCAGCACGGGGGAGCGGTCCCAGGTCGAGCAGGCGGGCCACACGGTGGGCGCCGACCTGCGGGTGACCGAGCGTGCCGGCTCCGCCCCGCCGACCCGGGCCGGTCAGATCGCGGCGCTACCCGGGGTGGACCGGGCGTTGCCGGCGTGGCGCGACGAGGTGCGGGTCGGACGCGAGGACCTGCCGATCACGGTGATCGGCCTCGACGCGGCCAGCGCGGCCGGCGTCGTCCGGCTCGCCGAGCGGCTGAGCGACGAACCGGCGTCGGAGCAGTATCGGCGGATGGTGGGGGCCCGGGGTGCCCCCGGCGGACTCGAGATACCCGCCGACAATCGCGCGATCACCGGCACGGTCCGCACCCCGGTGTCCGGTGCGGTCCGGCCGCACCGGGTCCGGGTGGCGCTACTGGTCACCAGCGCCGACGGGCTCGCCTTCCGGCTGCCGGCGGTCGACGCACCCAGCGACGGCCGGACCATGCCCTTCACCGTGCGGCTGCCGGACGTGGGTGGGGCGCGGCTGCGGCTGGCCGGGTTCGAGGCCGACGGTGGACCGGCCGCCGGCACCTCGTACCGGCTCGAGGTCGATCGCCTGGCCCTGGTCGGCGCGGACGGTACAGCCCGTCCGACAGAGCTGACCGGCGACTGGGTGATGAGGCGGGGCGGCCAGCCATCCCAGCGGGCGGAGTCGAGCGCCGTCGGGGTCGCCGCCCAACTACCGGTGGAGTTGATTCCGGGCGGTCAGTTCGCCTTCCAGCCGCAGACCCGGTTCGCCATCGTGCCCGGCGGGCAGATCGCGGCGGTCCCGGTGCTGATGACGCCAGGGGTACGCGAGGCGCTGAGCCTGAACATCGGCGACACCGCCACGCTGGCGCTCTCGGGAGCATCGGTGCCGGTCTCGCTGGTCGGAGAGTTGACGTCCGTGCCGACCACCGCCGGCGAGGGCGTGCTGCTGGACCTGCCCGCCGCGGTCGACGCGCTGGTCCGGGGCGGCGGCACGATCCGATCGGTGCCGGAGTGGTGGGTCGGCACCGACGACGCGGCGAGCGCCGCCCGGGCGGCCAGCGAGCTGACCGGCGTCACCGTGCTCGACCGCGAAGCGGTGATCGAGTCGGCCGCCGAGGACCCGTACTGGCGCGGGGCGCGTACCGGCATGCTCGCCGCCGCGCTCGGTGCGGTGCTGCTCGCCCTGGTCGGCCTCATGGTCGACGTGTGGGCCACCGCCCGGCACCGGCTGGGTGAGTTCGCGGTGCTGCACACCCTCGGCGCCACGCCCCGGCTGCTGGCCCGGGCGCTGCTCGCCGAACAGACCTTCCTCGCCGGCATCGGCGTGGGGGTGGGGCTGCTGCTCGGCGCCGCGGTGGGGGCCACCATGGCCCCGCTGGTCATCCTCACCCCGGCCGCCGGCCGGCCGGTGCCCACGGCGACGTTCGAGTTGCCCTGGTTGCCGATCGGCGTGACCGCGGTCGGCCTGCTGCTGGCGGCGCTCGCCTTCAGCGCGTTCATCGCCACCGGCATCCGGCAGCGGGTGGCGGCGGTGCAGATGCGGATCGGGGGAGAACGATGAGCGGGCGCGACGTGCGACCCGGTGACCGGGCACGACGGGGGAGTACCCGATGAGCATCGGTGCGGCCGTCCGGCGGGTCCGGGCGTACGGCGGGCAGTTCCTGCTCCTGGCGGTGCTGACACTGGTGGTCACGCTGCTGGTCAGCGGTGTGCCCCGGCTGGTCAACCGGCTCGCCGAGCAGGGCCTGCGGGCACAGCTGAACAGCGAGCGGGCTGCCCGCCGGGACCTCTCGTACACCTCCGGAGTCGTGACCACGTCCACGACATCGGTCATGGGCGGCGCCCGAGGGCAGTTCGAGGCCATGGCCGAGCAGATGCCGCCGCAGGTGCGCTCGGCGGTGGCCGAGCGGTGGTACAGCGTCGACGCCACGCCGGCCCGGGTGATCGGCCCCGACCTGAAGGCGCGCAACCTGCTGGTCGACCTGGGCCTGCGTGCCATGCCCGGCGTCCGGGAGGCCGGGACCCTCGTCGAGGGGACGTGGCCGAGCGAGACGTACGTCCCCGACCGGCCGACCGAGGTGGCGCTCGACGCCGACGTGGCCCGCAAGCTCAACCTGCGGACCGGCAGCCAACTGCAGATCGGCAAGGCCACCCAGACCGGTTTCACCGACGCGTCCCCGCTGGTGGTGGTCGGGCTGTTCCGCCCCGCCGACCGTGCGGACGGCATCTGGGACGGGCTGCCACCGCTGCTGCGGATCACCGAACCGCTCGGCGACGGGGAACCGTTCATCGCCGTGGGTGTGGTCGCCGGGGTGACCATCGACAAGCGGGCCGCGGCGGGTTGGCCGGTGCGTTCCGACTGGCGTTACCGGCTGGGCGTCGACCGCATCGACGCGCGCCAACTCGACGAGCTGATCGACGGCCTCCAGCAGTTGCAGCGCGGCAGCAGTCCCGCGCTCACGCTGACCCAGGGCGTCGACGTTCCGCTGCGCGCGTTCGCCGCACAGGTGAACGCCGCCCGTACCCTGCTGGCGGTGATCTCGGCCGGCGTGCTGGCCACCCTGGCCGGGCTCATCGTGCTCGCGGCCATCCTCGCCGCCCGGCGGCGCCGCGCGGAGTTCGCGCTGCTGCGCGCCCGCGGTGGCGCGGCCACCGCCGATGCCCGGCGCAGCCTCGCCGAGTCGCTGCTGGTGGTACCGATAGCCGCCGTCCTGGGCTGGTGGCTGGGAACCCTTGTCCCCGGCGCCCCGGACCCGACCGTGCCGTACGCCATCGCGGCGACCGTGCTGGTCACCCTGGCGCTGCCGCTGGCCACGCTGGCCGTACCGGCCGGCGGGGCCGCCCGCAGCGACCTGGTCCGGGTACGCCCGTCGGCCCGCCGGCTCACCGTCGAGGTCTTCCTGCTGCTGCTGGCCGGGCTCGCCACGGTGCTGCTGCGCCGGCGCGGCCTCACCCTCGGCGAGGTGGACCCGCTGCTGGTCTCGGTGCCCGTGCTGTTCGCGGTCGGCGCGGCGGTGCTCGCGCTGCGGGCGTACCCCTGGCCGTTGCTGCTGGTCAGCCGGCTGGCCGCGCGCACCCGGGGCAGCGTGACCTTCCTCGGCACCGCGCGGGCCGGGCGGTCCGCCGTCGCCGCCCCGCTGGTCGTCGTGGTGCTGGCGATCGGCACGGCGGCGTTCTGCGCGGTGGTCGCCGCAGGCGTCGACGCGAGCCGGGACCGGGCCGCCGAGCAGGCGGTTCCGGCCGACGCGCTGATCCGGGGCGAACGGTTCGCCCCGGACACCGTCGACGAGTTGGGTCGCCTGCCCGGGGTCCGGGCCGCCACGCGGGTGCTGAACGAGCCGGCCGATCGGCTGGCCGCCGACGAGGTCGGCACCGACGCGCGGGTCGGTCAGGCGGCCGTGCTGCTGGTCGACGCCCCGGGCCTGGTCACGGTGGCGCGGGAGTCCGGTGTGGACCTTCCGGTGCCGTCCGCGCTGCGGACCGCCAGGGCCGAACCGGGGCCGCTGCCCGCGGTCGTCTCCCCGGCGGTCGCCGCCGACCTGGCCCGGATCGGGCGGGACGGCTCCGCCTTCGTCTCGGTGCAGGGCCAGCGGTACGAGTTCCGGGTGGCCGACACCGCGGAGAGTTTCCCCCTGCTGCCGGCGAACACCAGCCGGTTCGTCATCCTGCCCTGGCAGGCGCTGCCCGCGCGGAACACCACGCCCGTACCGACCAGCCTGCTGCTCGCCGGGGACCGGTTGGACGCCGAGGTGCTGCGCCAGGCCGGTGACCAGGGGCAGTCGCGCTACCAGAGCACCGGTGCGGTGACCGGCCGGGAACGACCGCTCGGGGTGACGGTCGTGACCCGGGCGGACGTCCGACGGGAGCTGGGTGACGGCGGCGCGAACGGGGTGCTGGCCTTCGGGTTCGTGGCCGGCGCCGTCGGCGGCACCGTGCTCGGGTTGCTGGCCATCGCGTTCACCGTGCTGGCCGGCGCGCGGGCCCGAGGTCAGGTGCTGTCCCGGCTGCGCACCCTCGGCCTGTCCCGCCGGCAGTGGCGGGGTCTGCTGCTGGTCGAGCTGACCCCGCTGGTCGGGGTGTCGGTGCTGACCGGGGCGCTGGTCGGGGCGGTGCTGCCGCTGCTGCTCAACCCGGTGCTCGGCCTGTCCGCGTTCACCAGCGGCATTCCGGTCCGGGTGGCCTTCGAGCCCGGCCTGGTCGCCGCCGTGCTCGCGCTCGGGGCGGTCGCCCTCGGCTTCGCGGTCGCCGTCGAGGCCCTGAACAACCGCCGGCTGCGCCTCGGTGAGGTGCTCCGGCTCGGAGAGGAGAGCTGAGATGACCGCTACCGCCCAGACTCCACTGGTGCCTGACCTGGCCGCGCTGCAACAGCGGGCCGCGCAACGCGCCGCCGAACGGGCCGGCGGGCAGGACCGCCTGCGCGGGCACATCGTCTGCGACGGCCTGGTGCGCATCTTCAAGACCGAGGGGGTGGAGGTGGTCGCCCTACAGGGGCTCGACCTGGTCATCGACCGGGGTGAGCTGGTGGCGATCGTGGGTGCCTCCGGCTCGGGCAAGTCGACGCTGCTCAACATCCTGTCCGGCCTGGACACCCCGACCGCCGGCATCGCCCGGGTGGCCGACTACGACCTGCTCTCGCTGTCCGCCAAGCGGCGGTTGAGCTACCGGCGGGAGCTGGTCGGGTTCGTCTGGCAGCAGACCGGCCGCAACCTGTTGCCGTACCTGACGGCGCTGGAGAACGTCGAGCTGCCGATGCAGCTGGCCGGCAAGCGCTCGCGGCGGGCGCGCCGGGAGCGGGCCCGGGAGCTGCTCGACATGGTCGGCGTGGGTTACTGCGCGGACCGGCGACCGGGCCAGCTCAGCGGTGGCGAGCAGCAGCGGTGCGCGGTGGCCGTGGCGGTCGCCAACGACCCGGAGGTGCTCTTCGCCGACGAGCCGACCGGTGAGCTGGACGAGGCGACCGGCGCGGAGGTCTTCGGGGCGCTGCGCACCATCAACGCGGAGCTGGGCGTGACCATCGTGGTGGTGACCCACGACCACGCCGTAGCCACGCAGGTCCGCCGGACCGTCGCGATCCGCGACGGACGGACCGCCTCGGAGGTACGCCGGACCGCACGCGTCGGCGCGGACGGCAACACCGAACTGGTCAGCGAGGAGTACGCGGTGCTCGACCGGACCGGCCGGATGCAACTGCCGGCGGCGTTCGTCGACGCGCTCTCGCTGCGGGACCGGGTCCGGCTCGATCTGGAGCCGGATCATGTGCAGGTACGGCCCGGTGACCGGGCCTCGGACGGGCGGGAGGAGCGGGCGTGAGCCGTCGGGACATGGTGGTGACCGGCGCGGCCGGGGCGGGCGGGCTGGCTCGGGCCGGTGCCGTCCCCGGCGAGGTGGTCCGGGTCAGCGGTGTGAGCCGGACCTTCGGCCGGGGAGAGCACGCCGTGCACGCGGTACGGGACGTCTCCTTCAGCGCCGACCGCGGCGAGCTGGTCGCGGTCCGGGGCCGCTCCGGCGCCGGCAAGACCACACTGTTGAACATCGTCGGAGGGCTGGACCGGCCGAACAGCGGTCAGGTGGTGGTCGCCGGGCAGGAGGTCACCGCGGCCGGCGAAGCGGAGCTGCTGCGGCTGCGCCGGGGCACGGTGGGGTTCGTGTTCCAGACGTTCGGGCTGGTGCCGATCCTCTCCGCCGCCGAGAACGTGGGCGTGCCATTGCGGCTGGCCCAGGTGCCGGCGGCGGAGCGGGAACAGCGGGTCGCGGTGCTGCTGGAGCTGGTCGGTCTGGGCGGGCACGCGGCGCAGCGCCCGTACGAGCTCTCCGGCGGGCAGCAGCAGCGGGTCGCGGTGGCCCGCGCGCTGGCCAACGAGCCCGACCTGCTCATCGCCGACGAGCCCACCGGCCAGCTCGACTCGGAGACCGGCCGGTCCATCATGGACCTGCTGCGCGCGGTGGTGCACGCCCGCGGCATGACGGCGCTGGTGGCCACGCACGACCCCGCCCTGATCGACCTCGCCGACCGGGTGCTCACCCTCCGCGACGGGCGCCTGGTCGACGAGTGAGCCGGGCAGGCGGTCAGAGTGGGAGCTTCATGCCCTCGTGGCTGGCGACGAAGCCGAGGCCCAGGTAGAAGCGGTGCGCGTCCTGGCGGGTCTTGTCCGTGGTGAGCTGCACCAGCGCGCAGCCGCGCCGCCGAGCCTGGTCGATGGCCCAGACCATCAGCGCCCGGCCCAGCCCGTGGCCGCGCCGGTCGGAGCGGACCCGGACCGACTCGATCAGGGACCGCTCGGCGCCGTGCCGGCCGAGGCCGGGGATGTAGGTGATCTGGAGGCAGCCGACCACCTCGCCGCCCTCTTCGGCCACGATCAGCTGGTTGCGCGGGTCCGCGCTGATGTCCGCGAACGCCCGCTCGTACGCCTCGTCGACCGTGGTGAAATCCCGGGCCTTGCCGAGGACGTCGTCGGCGAGCAGGGCGATGACGGCGGGCAGGTCCGTCCGGACCGCCTCGCGGTAGATCACATCGGTCATGCCGGTGAGCCTGGCACAGCGAAACCGGCGAATGGGCCGGTGCCACTTGCCGGGACCGGGCAGCATGGGGCGGCATGGAGCTCCTGCTGCTGCCGTTCCGGTGGATCTACCGGGCGTTGGTGTGGTTCGCGAACTCGCCGCGCACGCTGATCACCTCGTACCTGCTGATGATCGTGGTGGCGGGGGTCATCTACGGCGAGGTCGAGAACCGCAGCCCCGCCGACGCCGTCTGGTGGGCGGTGGTGACCGCGTCCACCGTCGGCTACGGCGACATCTCGCCGACCAGCTGGGCCGGCCGCACCCTCGCCGCGCTGCTCATCTCGACCATGGTGCTGCTGGTCATCCCCCTGATCACCGCGCACTTCGCGAGCAGGCTCATCGTCGACGACGACGCCTTCGAGCACGAGGAGCAGGAACAGCTCAAGGCCGACGTGCGGCGGATGCGGGCGTTGCTGGAGGAGTTGGCAGCCCGGCAGGGCATCGAACTGCCGCCGCTGCCGCCGACCCGGCCCGTCACCGGGCCGGGCAGCGAAGCCCCTCCCTGGGAACGGTCAGCTCGAGCAGGTAGGCGTCGACCGCGGCGGTGATGCAGGAGGTCTGCGGGTAGGCGGTGTGCCCCTCGCCCTCCCAGGTGAGCACCCGGCCGACGCCCAGCATCGAGGCGAGCCGCGGGGTCTGCTCGTAGGGCGTCGCCGGGTCGCCGGTGGTGCCGACCACCACGATCGGCGGTGCGCCGTTCGCCTGCCCGGTCGGGTACGGATCCCGGGTGCCCGGCCACTCGACGCAGCTCAGCATGCCGACCGCCAGCGCCGGCCCGAACAGCGGGTACTTCGTGCGCCACTGCGACTGCAACTGGCGGATCTGCGCCCGGCTCGGCTTCTCCGTCTCGTCGGCGCAGTTGATGGCGAGGTTGGCGTCGAACAGGTTGGAGTAGTGCCCGTCGATCTCCCGGCCCGCGTACGCGTCGGCGAGCCGGAACACGTCCTTCGGGTCGCCCTCGGCGAGCCGGTCGATCGCGCCGGCCAACTCCTGCCAGCCGGACTCCGTGTAGAGCGACGAGATGATCGCGTAGAAGACCCAGCCAGCGGTCGCCTCCCGCCCGTCGTCGCCGCGCACCGGGGAGACCCTGGCCTTGTCGATGGCCGTGGTGACGGCGGCGCGCGCGTCCGGTGCGATCGGGCAACGGTCGGCGGTCGCCGCGCACCAGCGGGTGAAGTTGTCGAAGGCCCGCTCGAAGCCGCGGGCCTGGCTCTCCGAGCCGGCCACCAGCCCCTGCTTCGGGTCGACCGCGCCGTCGAGCACCAGCGCCCGCACCCGCTGCGGGTAGAGCTGGGCGTAGGTGGCGCCGAGCAGGGTGCCGTACGAGTAGCCCAGGTAGGTGAGCTTGTCGTCGCCGACGGCGGCGCGGACCGCGTCCATGTCGCGGGCGGCCTGCTCGGTGGCGTAGAGGGGCAACTGGTCGCCGTACCGGTCGCCGCAGCCCCGCCCGATCCGCTGGCTCAGCCCCACGAAGCCGTCGAACCCCGCCTGGCTGGTCGGGTCCGGGTCGTAGCCGAAGCTGGCGTCCAGATCGGCGTCGGAGATGCACTTGACCGGGCTGGACCGGGCCACGCCGCGCGGGTCGAAGCCGATGATGTCGAAGCGCTCGGTGATCGCGGGCGGTAGCCCGCCGAACTGGGGGCCGAAGGAGAGGTAGACGGCGGTGTCGACTCCCGAGCCGCCCGGGCCGCCCGGGTTGATCACCAGCGAGCCGATCCGGTCCCGCTGCTTGGTGGACCGGGCCCGCAGCAGGGCGATCTCGAAGGTCTGCCCCGCGCCCGGGCCGGCGGTCGCCCCGCCGCCGGTGCCCCAGTCGCGCGGCACCGCGACCCGGGCGCACTCGTAGCGCATGTCCGGTGCGCCCCGCCCGACCAGCTCGTCGGCCACCTCCGGGCACGCCCGCCAGGTCGGCGAGCTGCCGGTCGGCGCCGCCTCACCCTCCACCTCGGTGCGTGGGGCGAACGCGGGCAGGGTGCAGCCGGCGGTGAGCAGCACGGCCACGGTGAAGGCGACCAGAGTGCGACGGACCCGGCGACTGGTCGCCATCCGATGCTGGTCGGCGGTGCGGGTCACGTGGTCCTCCGGGTCGAGTCGACGGCCAGGCTACGCCGGGCCGGTGGAGGTCCCGTCCACGGTGGCCGCCGGGTCGCCGCGCAGCACCTGGTCCACGTCGAAGCGGATCGGACGGTCGAGCTGGTCGTAGCGGCAGGACTTCGGATCGCGGTCGGGCCGCCACCGCACGAACTGTGCGGTGTGCCGGAACCGCTCGCCCTCCATCGCGTCGTAGCCCACCTCGACCACCAGCTCCGGGCGCAGAGGCTCCCACTCCAGGTTCTTCGTGCCGGTCCACCGGCTCACGCCGCCCGGGATGCGCTGGCCGCGCTCGTGGTCGCCGTGCACCCAGGGGTGCTCGCCGCCGGTGTCCCGGTAGGGCGCCAGCTCGTCGAGCAGCTCGGCCCGCCGGGCCATGCTGAACGAGGCGCTCACCCCCACGTGGTGCAGCACACCCGCGTCGTCGTAGAGACCGAGCAGCAGCGAGCCGACCACCGGGCCGGACTTGTGCCAGCGGAAGCCGGCCACCACCGCGTCGGCGGTGCGGGCGTGCTTGACCTTGAACATCAGCCGCTTGCCCGGCTCGTACGGCAGGTCGGCCGGCTTGACGATCAACCCGTCCAGCCCGGCGCCCTCGAACACGTCGAACCAGCGGGCCGCCGTCTCCGGGTCGGTGGTGACCTGGGTGACGTGCACCGGCGGGCGGACCCCGGACAGCGCCTCGACCAGCCGCTCCCGGCGGCGCGGGTAGGGCTGCTCCACCAGGGCCTCGTCGCCGATGGCGAGCAGGTCGAAGGCGACGAAATCGGCCGGGGTGGTCTCGGCCAGCAGCTTCACCCGGGACGCGGCCGGATGGATGCGCTGGGCCAGCAGCTCGAAATCCAGCCGGGGCTTGCCGCCCGGGCCGTCCCGCCGGATCACGATCAGCTCCCCGTCGACCGCGCACCGCTCGGGCAGCTGCCGTTTGGCCTGCTCGACCACCTCGGGGAAGTAACGGGTCATCGACTTGCCGCCCCGGCTGGCCAGCTCCACCTCGTCGCCGTCGCGGAACACGATGCACCGGAACCCGTCCCACTTGGGCTCGTAGGTCACCCCGGGGGTGGTGGGCAGTTTGGGGATGCTCTTGGCCAGCATCGGCTCGACCGGAGGGTTGATCGGCAGGTCCACGGCGACCAGTCAATCAGACGGTGCCGACAGTCGTGAGGCAGATCACCGTGGGTCCCGGGGCGGCGTGTCCGCCCGCGCGCCGCTCGTCCCGACCGGGCGAATCAGATAACCGCAGGTCAGAGCTAGTTTCGCGAGGTGTCCGAGTGGGTCTGTGACTGCTGCGGGCGGTGGCGGGTGAGTGTCGAGCTGATCCGGGGCCGCTACCGGTACCGGCTGATCCGCCGCTACCCCGAGCGGTTCGGCGGCGGCAAGAACGTGCTCGGCGAGGTCGGGTCCGTGCCGGAGCTGGCGGAGCTGCTGCGTCGGCGTACCCCACTCACCCTGGCCGACCTGCACGAAGCCGCCTGATCCCCGGCGGCGGCCCTGCTGCGGCCCGGCCGGTGGTTGCCGGTGTCACGATCCGTCGGGCAGCCTCGTCCCGATGGCGCGGCGCCGGGCGGTGCCGCCGGGGAGGGGACACGATGCGGTTCGAGGCCGGTACGGAGATCGCCGCCGACGCCCAGCGGGTGTGGGCTGTGCTGACCGACGTGCAGCGGTGGCCGGACTGGACGACGTCGGTCAGTCGGGCCGAGCGGGGAGAGTCGGGGCCGCTCACCGTCGGCGCGACCGTCCGGCTGACCCAGCCGAAACTGCGTCCGGCGCTCTGGCGGGTCACCGAGCTGACCGAGGGGCGCGACTTCACCTGGGTTTCCGAGGCCCCGGGCGTACGGACCCGGGCCGAGCACCGGTTGCTCCCGCTGCCCGGCGGGCGTACCCGGGTCGGGTTGGCGATGACGCAGTCCGGGCCGCTGGCCGGGCTGGTCGGCTGGCTGTACCGCGACCTGTTCCGCCGCTACCTGCGGCTGGAGGCCGACGGGCTCAGGCGTCGGTGCGAGCAGGGCTGACCGCCGGCTTCTCCAGGACCGCCAGTTGGATGCCGTTCGCGTCCGGCCGGTGCGACACGATCCGGTAGCCGTGCCGCTGGTACAGCCGCAGGTTGCGGGCGCTGTCCGCGCCGGTGAAGAGGGTGAACCGGGCCACCCGGCCCGCGCAGGCCGCCTCGATAGCGGTGAGCAGCCGCCCGCCGACGCCCCGCCCCTGCAGATCCGGGGCGACCGACAGCCGGCCCACGTGGGCGGTGTCCCCGTCCAGGTGGGCGCGTACGGAGCCGACCAGCCGGTGCCCCAGCCGCGCGACGAGCACGATGGTCGGGCCGGTGAGCGCCGCCCGAACCTCCTGCAGCGTCTCGGTCAACGGCGGCAGGAACGGGTCGGTGTAGTGCTGCGCCTCGGTCAGGTAGGCGGCGCGCTGCACGGTGAAGATCTCGCCGGCGTCCGCGACGCCGGCCGGGACGATGCTCGCCTCGACGCTCATCCCGGCAGCACACCACAGCCGCTGCCGTCGTCACCCGGCGGCCCGGCCGTGCCGGCCGTACCCTGGCCGTGTCCAGAGGAGGGGGAGCGGTGGCCGAGCTGACGTATCCGGAGGTCGGACGGACCCGCCATGGACCGCTGCCCGACGGGTACCACCACCTGCGCCACCGGTACCCGCTGCCGGCCGGCTGCTTCCAGACGGCGGCCGAGGCGGTGCTGAGCTGGCGGCTGCACCGCGCCGCCGGCGTCCGGATGCGCACCGACGCGCCACGGGCCACCGAGGGCGTGCTGGTGAGCGCCGGGCTGGGCCTCGGGCCGGCCCGCATCTGGGGGCCCTGCCGGGTGATCTGGAGCGAGGAGTCGCCGGGGCTCGCCGGCTTCGGCTACGGGACCCTGCCCGGGCACGCGGAGCGGGGCGAGGAGGCGTTCGTCGTCGGCCGGGACGACGCCGGCGGGGTCTGGTTCGAGGTGCGCGCGTTCAGCCGCCCCGACCGCTGGTTCACCCGTGCCGCCGGTCCGGCCGCCCGGGGCGTGCAGCACGCGTACGCCTGGTGGCTCGGCCGGACCCTGCGGCGGCTCTGCGCCGGGCGCTGACCGCCGCGCCCCGGCGCTCAGAACCGTTCCCGGCGCTCAGAACCGGGCGAACGAGCGGATCGGGGCGCGGGGACCGTACTTCGGTGCCTGGATGCCGGCGGCCGCCAACAACAGGCAGACCCGGCCGCGGTGGCCCCGGAACGGCTCCAGCAGGGCCAGCATCCGGGCGTCGTCGCCCCTCGGTTCACCGGCGAGTGCCCAGGCCACCGTGTTCGGTATGTGGTAGTCGCCGACGCTGACCGCGTCCGGGTCGCCGTAGGCGGTCCGGACCACCTCGGCGGCGGTCCACGGGCCGATGCCCGCGACGGCGGTCAGCCGGCGGGTGGCCTCGGTGGCGTCGACGCAACGCTCCAGCCGGTCGGCGAGCGCGGCGACGCGGCGCAGCGTGTCGGCCCGGCGTTGTTCGACCCCGAACGGGTGGAACACCCAGTACGGGGTGGCGGCGACCGCGGCGGCGTCGGGCGGCAGCAGCAGTGGTTGCAGCGGGCCGGGCGCCTGCTCCCGGAAGTGCCGCACGGTCGCCGCGTACGCCCGGTATGCCTCCTTGCCGGTGACCTTCTGCTCGAAGACCGCGCGCAGCAGATGGGGGAACACCTGCCCGGTGGCCGGCATGCGCAGCCCGCGGTGCTCCCGGGCGAGCCGGGCGACCAGCGGGTGCGCCGCGGCCAGCTCGGCGAAGCCGCTCAAATCGTCGCGGAGCCCGGCGATCCCGTCGGCACGGGCCACCACGTGCTCGGCACCCGGCCCGTAGCCCTCGGCGAGCAACTCGCCGCCGGACGGCCGCAGGGCCAGCGTGGCCGGCCCGTCCGGAGTGCGGGTGGCCCACCAGAAGGTGCCGGCGGCAATGCGCGCGCACGGGTCGTACGGGCTGAAGGTGAGGGCACGGACCGACGCGGCCAGCCGGTAGCCGACCGGCGGGTGCAGCACCCGGGTCGCGGCGGGCTCGGTCTCGGTCACCCCGTCACTCTGCCAGGTGTCCCTGGGTTCGCCGAGCCCGCCGTACCCGTCGTCGGCGTGCGGGCCGGAGCGGGACGCCGGCACCACCGGTATGCCGACGTCCCGCGTACGACGATGGCCGGCCGCGCCCTCCCCGGCTACGACCGACCATCGAGTCCTCGTGGTGAGCGTGCTCAGTACGAGTAGCCGGAGCCGCCGGCGTCGTTCGACCCACTGTCGGCCGGCGGGGCGACCGCCTTCGGCGTCGAGGTGGGCAGGCAGCTCAGGTTCTTCTTGCCGTCCGGCTGGACGACGAACCAGGTGCCGCCGACGGCCTGGCCCTTCCACTGGCCGGGCTTCTTGTCACCGATGTACCGGTACACCGGCCAGCCGCCGACGGTGATCTGCCGGGTGCCGTCCTGCCGGGTCACGCTGCCGACCTTGTCGTCGGACACGCCGGTGAGCTGCGGGTTGCCGTCGGTCAGCGCCGGCGGCCACACCTGCGCGCACTTGTCGACGCAGTTCGACGCGGGCGGGTCGGCGGTGTCCTTGTCAAAGCGGTACAGGATCCAGCCGTCCTGGTCGGTGACCACGCTGCCCATCCGGGCGACCTTCTTGCCGATCAACTGCTCGGTCAGGTCCACGTCGGCGGGCGGCGGCGCGTCGGCGACCGGAGCCTCCGCGGACGCCGAGGCCTCGGGTTCAGCCGCCGCGGTGGGCTCGGCCGCGGCGACGGCGACCGGCTCGGCCGCGCTCGAGTTCGCCCCGTCGTAACCCGCGGGAGCGCAGGCCGTTAGTGCGACCATCGCGCTCGCGACGATGACGGTCCGCTTCATCTGTGCCACGTGCCCTCCTCATTCTTGGCAGTTCACCCATAGGTACGGCAGGCAGGCTGTCAAGGTTGAAGTAGTAACAGTGGTCAATTTCACTCGAATTGATTGAACCAATCCGGCAGCCCATCCGTAGGGCACTGCACGGGACCCCTCCCGGGCAGAAACAGATCGGCGCCGGCCATTGTGGAAATGGCCGGCGCCGATGCGGGTGAGCAGCCTTACATGGGCACCGTGACCAGCGGGCTGGCCACCCCGTTGCCGTCCACCGACTGCACCTGGAGCTGCTTGATGTCGGCGACCGGGGCCGACGTCGACGCGCTCAGTTCGAGACCCTGCGGCCGGTTGTTGGTGCCGTAACCGCCGGGCGGCACCGACCAGGTCGAGATCACCTCGGTGGAGGCGTTCTTGCGCACCACCACCAACCGACAGGTCCGCGGGCCGGGCAGCTTCCGGAGGTTGAAGTTGATCCGGGTGCCGTAATCCCTGGTTACCAGGAACATCGTCGTCTGCACGCCCGTGGTCGGGTCGGTGGCGTCGACCTGGTCGCCCTCCTCCTCGTTGCCGCCGACACCCGGGCCGGTCGGCGCGCCCGACGGTCCACCCGTCGGCGGGTCGATCACCGGAGCGCTCGACGTCGGCTCGGCGAGCACCCCCCGAGGCTCGTTGTCGGTGACGCTGACGAAGCCGAAACCGGTCAGGCCGCCGAACACCACCACCGCCGCCGCGGTGGCGAGCAACTGGCGAAACCGGGTGCGCCGCCGGTCGGCCCGCACCGCGACCAGCGTCCGGTCCAGCAACGCGGGATCGGTGGCGGTCTGCTCCAACGCCATCATCGTCTCGCCGTCGATGCCGGAGAGGAGGCCGACCACCGGCACCATCGTCTCCAGCTCGGCCGCACACGCCCAGCAGGTCGCGAGATGCTCCTCGAACCGCTCGGTGTCCTGCTCGTCGAGTACGCCGAGCGCGTACGCGGCGACGTCCATATGGTCTGGCCGGCTCATTCTGTCACCCCCCGCTCCTGCAGAGCCGTGCGAAGCGCGCGCAGCGCGTAGTAGACCCGCGACTTGGCGGTGCCCAGTGGAAGCCCCAACTCCTCGGCGGCCTCCGGCACCGTCCGCCCCCGGAAGTACGTCGAGATCAGGATCTCGCGGTGCGACTGACTCAGCGTACGCAGCGCGTCCGCCACGGTCATGGTGCGCAGCACCCGGTCGGTGCTGTCCGCCTCGGCGAACGCGGTCAGGTCCCGGTCGTACGTCTCCGGCGGCCGGGCCTCCTGGCTGCGGTGCTCGTCGATGGCGATGCGGCGGGCCACCGTGACCAGCCACGGCCGCAACGACCCCTGCCCCTGCACGCCGAGGCGGTGCGCGTTGCGCCAGGCCCGCAGAAGCGTCTCCTGGACGATGTCCTCCGCACGCTGCCGGTCCCCCCCGGTGAGCCGCATGACGAACATCAGCAACGGGCCGGCGTGCTCCGCGTAGAGCAGCCGGATCAACTGGTCGGAGTGGCTCGCCTCGGTTGACGTCGCCTGATGGCGCCCGGGCGCCGGTCGCGGCGTCACCGGATCATTCTGGCGAGACGTCGCCCTCGCGTCGACCCCCCGGGCAGACGTCGTCGGCCGCGACGATGACCGCGAGGACAACCAGTCCGCGCGAACCGCATCGCCGTGCCAACCGGCCGCCACCGCATGCATGCAGACCTCCGGGGTGTCCGTCACCAACGCCGGCCCACGAGGCGGGCCGCCCGGTGGTACGCACCGGCACCCCGAGCGGATCAACAAACCGCGAAAAAAGTTCCGCGGCACCCTCGGACGGCCGGGTCAGCGGCGGACGGAGAACAGGCCCGGCGGCGGCGGATCGGAGCCCGTGGCGTCGGCGTCCCGCACCACCGGTGCGCCCCCGGCGAAGCGATCCAGCTCGTCGCCGGCCACCACCCGACCGGGAAACCAGTCGCCCGCCGCCCGCCGCGTCAGCTCGGGCACCGGAGGCGGGATCCGCCCCGCGACCAGCACCAGATTGCCGTACCGCCGGCCCCGCAGCACCGCCGCGTCCCCCACCAGGCAGGCCTCCGGCAGCACCGAACGGACCGTCGCCACCTGCCCGCGCGCGTGCCGCAGCGGCGGGCCGTCGGCCAGGTTCGCGAGATACCAGCCCGCCGGACGGAGAACCCGGGCCACCTCGGCGGCGTACTCCACCGACGTGAGATGAGCCGGGGTGCGCGCTCCGGCGAAGACGTCGGCGACCACCACGTCGTAGCTGGCGTCGCGGGTGGCGGCCAGCACGGCCCGGGCGTCCTCGACCCGGACCCGCAGCCGGGCGTCGGCGGGCCAGGGCAGCGCCCGACGGACCAGCTCCACCAACGCGCCGTCCACCTCGGACACCCGCTGCGTGGAGCCCGGCCGGGTGGCCGACACGTACCGGGGCAGGGTCAGCGCGCCACCGCCGAGATGCAGCACCCGCAGCGGCTCGCCGGCCGGCGCGATCAGGTCCAGCGCGGCGGCCAGCCGCCGGACGTACTCGAACTCCAGATGGGTCGGGTCGGTCAGGTCGACGTGTGACTGCGGCGCACCGTCCAGCAGCAGCGTCCACGAGCCGGCCCGGCCCGGGTCCGGCAACAGCTCGGCCTGCCCGGTGTCCACCTGCTCGACCACCCGGTCACCCGCCCGTTTACGTCCCATCGCCACCAGTCTCCGCGCTCAGCGGGCCGCGCGGGCCGCGGCGGTCAGCGCGCGGTGCAGCAACCGGGAGTCGCCGAGCAGCGCCCGCAGGCGGCGCTCCAGGCCGGCGATCGGGATCAGGTTCTGCGGGGCACGGGGATCCTTGTACGGGGTGGACGCGAACCGCGGCAGCGTGACCAGCGACAGGTCGGCCAACTCGATCGCCGCCTCGACGGGCAGGTCGGCGGAGCACTCCACCCGCACGATCCCCGCCCACGGTGCGCCGAGGGCCACCGGCAGCCGCAGATACCACGACCAGCCGCCCCACGCCGTGCCGAGCCGGAACACCGGCGAGCGCTCACCGGACGCCAGGCCGGTCACCACCGCGGTCAACCGCGCGTCCAGGTACTGGCTGTGCTGGGTCTTGATGTAGCCGAGCGTGCGCGGCAACTGCCGCCGGCTGCGCAACGGCCCGTCCACCACCAGCAGGTCACCGTCGACCCGGGCCGCGTCGGAGACCGCCACCTCCAACGCGGTCAGCGGGCCCTGCACGGCCGCCGGCAGCTTCGCCAGCTCACCCGTGCCGCCCACCCGGTGCACCGGGTAGCGGATGGCCCCCGCCACCACGTCCTGCGCCGACGGGCTCGCGGTGAACAGACCCCGACCGACCCGGGTACCGGCCAACTGCGCGGCACCCCGGCCCAGGTCGCAGCGCACCACCCCGGCCGCGTACGACGCGGCCAGCCCGGGGAACGACACGCCGTCGGCCTCGGCCGTCCAGATGCTCGCGTCGATCCGGCGTACCCCGTCGACCAGCAGCACCACGTCCGGTGCCCGCACCCCCGGCCGCACCCCGACCGCCCGCCAGTCCACCGCGGGCAGCTCCACGTCCGCGTCGACCTGCGCGCTGCTCGGCGCGGCCGGCCCGGCGGCGGACGCCTCGAACGACGCCCCGTACGACGGATCCCACGAGTCGACGAAGAACGCGGCGTCGCTCACCGGCCGGTCCGTTCCACGCGCGCCGAACGGGCGTCCTTGCGCACCTCGAACCGGACCGGGATCCGCTCGGCCAACGCCGGCACGTGCGTCACGACGCCGACCATCCGGTCACCCCGGGCGGCCAGGTTCTCCAGGGTGGCCGCCACCGTGTCCAGGGTGGCCGCGTCCAGCGTGCCGAAGCCCTCGTCCAGGACGATCGACTCCAGGCTCGCCGCCGTGGTCGACATCCCGGCCAGCTGCTCGGAGAGCGCCAGCGCCAACGCCAGCGACGCCTGGAACGTCTCGCCGCCGGAGAGGGTGCGCACGCCCCGGCGCAGCCCGGCGTCGTGCTGGTCGATGACGAAGAACTCGCCCTTGTCGTGCACCAGCTCGTACTGCCCGGAGGACAGCTCCCGCAGGATCCCCGACGCGCCGTCCACCAGCAGGTCCAACGCCTCGGCCAGCAGCCACCGCTCGAAGTTGTTGGCCCGCAGGTGCCCGGCGAGCGCGCGGGCCACCTGCGCCTCCCGCTCGTGGACGGCACGCTGCTCGCGCAGCGTCCCGGCCTGCTCGCGGCGCTCCCGCAGCCGGCGCCGGTCCGCCTCGGCCCGCTCCACCGCCACCGTCGCGGCATGCACCGGGTCGTCCCCGACCGGCACGTCGGCGGCGGCGAAGATGCCGGCGATGCGCTGCTGCACGGCATCGGCAGCGGCCTCGGCCTCGGCGACGACGGAGGCCCGGGCGGCCCGGTCGGCGCGGCGGCGTTCCGCCTCGGCGCTCGCCCAGCCGGTCAGCGCCGTCCACGCGGCGGCCACGTCGTCCCGGTCCGTCGCGGGCGGGCCGAACCGGGCCAGCCCGTCGCGTGCGGTGTCGAAGCCCCGCCAGGCGGCGCGCAGTCGCTCCTCGGCCGCGTCCACCCCGGCGCGGGCCTGGCGGGCGTTGTCCCGGCCAGCCCGGACGGCGGTCGCCGCCTCCTCCAGAGCGCGCCGCAACCGGGCGTGCTCGGCCAGCTCCCGGCGCAGCACGGCCGGCTCCGCCGCGCCGGCGAGCTGCCCGTCGAGGTCGGCGAGCCGGGCGTCCACCTGCTCCTGCCGGGCACGGGCCTGCACCAGCAACCGTTCGAGGTCCCGTGCCGCCGCGTCCCGCTGCTGCACCGTCGCCTGGGCGGCCTTGGTGGCGGCCCGTGCCGCCTTGCCGGCCGCCGTTGCCGCCGCCACCGCCGAGTCGGCCGGCACCGCCGGCACCTCGGCCACGGGCTGCTCGCAGACCGGGCAGGGCGCGCCCGGGTGCAGGTGCACCCGCAGGCTGACCGCCAGGTCGGTGGCCTTCGCCTCCTCGTGCGCCCGGAAGGCCGCCTCCAGCTCGGCCTCGGCCCGTTCGGCGTCCGCGCGGGCGGCGGCCAGCGCGGCAACCGCCGCGCTGTGCTCGTCGTTCGCCGCACCCACCGTCGCGCGGACCGTCTCGGCCTCGGCGGTCAGCCGGTCCCGATCGTCGTACGCCCGCAGCAGCAGCCGCAGCGCGCTCTCGTCCCCGGCGCCGGCCAGCTCGCCGCGTAGCTTCTCCTCCCGCTCCTCGGCCAGCGAGACGCCGGCGGAGGCGGCCTCGGCCTCGGCCCGCGCCGCGGCCACCGCACGGGCCACCTCGGCCACGCCGCGCGGCGCGCGCACCCCGGTCAGCACCGTCAGCTCGTCGTCGAGGGCGGTCAACGCCTCCGCCGCCTGCCGCGCCGTGACCCGGGCCGTCGCCAGCTCCGGCACGGCCGCGGTCACCGCGGCGGCCAGCTCGGCCATCCGGTCGACCCGGGCGTCGGCCTCGGCCAGCGCCTCGTCGTCCACGCCGGTGAGCCCGGCCAGTAGCTGGTCCACCGCGTCCAGTCGGGCCTCCGCCTGCGCGGCCCGCGCCGTCGCCCGCTTCTGCACGTCCTCGTAGACGCCCAGGCCCAACAGGTTGACCAGGATCTGCTGCCGGGTCGCCGGCTTGGCGTGCAGGAAGTCGGCGAACTGCCCCTGCGGCAGCACCACACAGCTGGTGAACTGCTCGTACGGCAGCCCGACCGCCTCCAGCACCGCCTGTTCCATCTCGGCAGGGGTGCCGGCCACCACCTCACCGAGGTCGTCGGGGCTCAACCCGGTGTCCAGCTTGGTCACGTCGAACCCGGCCGGCATCAGCTGCAACCCGGCGTTCGCGGTCTTGACGTTGCCCCGGCCGTCGCGGCGGACCACCCGGGTGGCCACGTACCGCGCGCCGCCGGACTCGAAGACAAGCCGCACCCGGGCCTCGGTCGCCGACGGCGCCAGAGCGTTGGCCGGGCCCCGGGGGCCACCCCAGCGGGGCACCATGCCGTAGAGGGCGAAGCAGATGGCGTCCAGCACAGTGGACTTACCCGAGCCGGTCGGGCCGATCAACGCGAAGAAGTCGGCGTCGGTGAAGTCGACGGTGGTCTCGTCCCGGAAGACCGTGAAACCGGCCATGTCCAACCGCATGGGACGCATCAGTGATCGACCTCCTCGAAGAGCTCGTCGAAGAGTTCCCGGACGCCCTCGTCGGCGTGCCCCCGGCTGTCGAGGTAGTCGGCGAACAACTCCCGCGGCGAACGCCCGGAGCGTTGCGCGATGCGGGCGCCGCTGCCCGGCGCGGCGAGCAGCTCCGGGTCGATCCGGATCTCCAGCGCCCGGGGGAGCAGCTCCTGGACCTCCTCGCGCAGGCCGGCGCGGGGTTGCTCCCGCACGTACACGCGCAGCCAGGCGTCCGGCGCCTCGATCTCGGCGAGCTGGGCCAGGGTGCCCCGCACGGTGCGCAGCGCGCTCGCCGCGGTCACGGGCACCTCGCGGACCTTGGCGGCGGTGCTGGCGGTCACCTCGACCAGCGTCACCGAGGGGACGTTCTCCTGCTCGCCGAAGTCGACCGCGAGCGGGCTCCCGCTGTAGCGCACCGGGCAGGGGCCGATGACCCGCTGCGCCCGGTGCAGGTGACCGAGCGCCACGTAGTGCGCGGTGGCCGGGAAGACGGTGGCCGGCACGGCGTAGCCGAGCACGGTGTGCGCGTCCCGCTCGCCGCCCCCGGTGGAGGCGCCGGTCACGGTCACGTGCGCGGTGACCAGGTGCACCCGGTCCGGCTCGGTGAAGCCCTCGGTGAGTCGGCCCAGCACCCGGCCCAGGTGATCGGCGTACGTCTGGTTGGCCTCCGCGGCCGTCAGCTCGTACATCTCCAGGGCGCGCACCGCGTACCGCTGGGACAGGAACGGCAGCGCGGCCAGCTGCCACCGCTCGCCGCCGGCGGTGGTGCCGTCGATCACGTGCTCGTCCGGATTTTCCCGTACGCCGCCGCGCAGCGTGATGCCGGCGGCCTCCGCCCACGGCCGTAGCGCGTCCAGTGCCGGGCCGTTGTCGTGGTTGCCGCCGATCGCCACCACGTCCGCGCCGGTACGGCGCAGCGCGGTCAACGCCCTGGTGACCAGCCGGGTCGCCTCCGAGGTGGGGGCGGCGGTGTCGTAGAGGTCACCGGCGACGATCACCAGATCCGGCTGCTCGGCGCGGGCGATGTCGATCACGCCGGCCAGCACGGCCTTGTGTTCCTCGGCCCGGGACTGCCCCTTGAGCACCTTGCCGACGTGCCAGTCCGAGGTGTGCAGGATCTTCATGGCTGTGCCGGCCCCCTAGAACGGGATGTCGTCGTCGGTGCCGCCGCCGGAGCCCACCACGGCGAACGGGTCGGCGGACTGCGTGATCGAGCGCAGTGTCTCCGATGGAGCGGGACCCGCCTCGGACACCCGGGTGGCCCAGGCCGGGAACGGGAACTCCAGGCAGAGCGGCACCGGGATGTCCGGCTGGTTGACGAACATGGTGCCCGGCTTGGCCAGCAGCGCCCGTTGGCGCTGCGCCGGCGGCAGGAAACCGTACTCCGGGCGGGACGCCTCGGCCGGGTCGAGCCGGCCGACCACCCGGATCGCCGAGTTGGTGACGATCCGCCGCTCCACCTCGCTCGCCGTCTGCTGGGCACCGATCAGGATCACCCCGAGTGAACGACCTCGCTCGGCGATGTCCAGCAGCACCTCCTTGATCGGTGAGGAGCCCTCCCGGGGGGCGTACTTGTTGAGCTCGTCGAGGACGACGAAGAGCAGCGGCTTGGCGGTGCCGGACTTCTCCTTGCGCTCGAACTCGCTCTTGAGCGTCACGCCGACCACGAACCGCTGGGCGCGGTCCGGAAGGTTGTGCAGGTCGACCACGGTGACCTGGGCGGACTCGCTCGTGTTGATCGAGTGCGGGCGGCGGGTGGCGAGGTCGCCGCGGATCAGCCGGGCCAGGTCCTTCTTGCTGCCGATCAACCGGCGGGCGAACGCGTTGACGGTGCCCAGGCCGACCGCGCTGCCCGCCCAGTCGGAGCGGGTCTCGTCGTCGTTGAGCTGGTCGACGATGTGGTCGACCAGGTCGCCGTAGGAGCCGAGCCGGACCCCGTCGATGCTGACCCCGCCGTCGGCGGGCTGGGCGTACCGGGCCAGGTGCGCGGTGACCGAGTGGACGACCATCGTGTACTGCTGGCGCTCGTCGTCGGCGTCGGCGAAGACGTAGGGCAGCAGTCGGTCGGCGCAGAACTCGCTCAACGTCCAGTAGAAGGAGTCCACGCCGGTGAGGCGGCTGCTCACGTCGGGGGTGCCGGCGGAGTCGCCGACCCGGGGCGGCGCGTACACCCGGACGTCGGGGAAGGCGCCGGCGCTCAGCCCGAGCTTCGCGTAGGCCGCACGGGTGGGCTCGTCGAGCCGGGTGTTGGGGTGGTCGAGGAAGAGCAGGTCCTCGCCCTTGACGTTGAAGATCAGCGCCTTGGCGTTGACCGCGTCGCCGCCCAGCACCCCGGAGCGGAAGACCGAGTAGAGCAGGAAGGTGGCGAAGCTCGTCTTGGTGGCCACCCCGGAGATGCCGGAGATGGAGACGTGCGCGCCCCTGCTGCCGTCGAGGAAGTCGGCGTTGAGATAGACCGGCACCCCGTCACGACCCATGCCCATCGGGATGCGCCGCTCCATGCGGTCGAAGTGCAGCGCCCGGGCCCGCGCGTCACCCTCGGCCCGGTGCACCACCGCGCCGGGCGTCGGCGGCACGTAGAACTCCGGGTCGACCCGGGTCGTGGTCACCTCGGCCGCCTCCTGCACCTGCGCCGGCAGTGTGCCGTCGGCGATGGCGAAGACGTCGGAGTCGAACTGGGCACCCTCGTGTCGGGCCCGGACCTGGGTGACCACCCCGGCGATCGTCACCGGCTCCCGGTCGGGCAGCTCACGCCGGGTGACCACCACGTCGTCGAGCTGGAGGTAACTGCCGGGCGCCACGGCCGTCCAGAACTGCAACGGGGTGGCGTCGGCGGTGCCCAGCACCCGGCCGACCGGCTCGCCCGGGCCGTCGAGGCCGGCGTCGGTCATCGGGCGACTCGGGTCGGTCGGGCATCACGGTCGAGGCGCATGACCTGCATCCTGCCCGAGGAGTACGACAGGTCGCCACGCGACGCGGCGGACGACACCATGCCGCCGCCGGCCTCACGACGCTGGGTGTGGAACCGGCGACGCTCGGTCGCGGGTTACGGGCGGGCGTGGCGGAGCATGAGCACGCCGTCGTCGGCGGCGAGCACGTGCCGCAGCGGTAGCTGCCGTGGCGGCGTGGGGTCGCCGGCGGTGATCCGGCCCGGTCCGGGGCCGGCGAGCAGCGGCGACACCGTCAGGCACAGCTCGTCGACCAGGTCGGCGGCGGTGAGCGCGCCGAACAGGTGCGGGCCGCCCTCGCAGAGCAGTTGGGTCAGCCCGCGCCGGCGCAGCTCGTCGAGGCCGGCGGCCAGGTCGACCCGGTCGGTGCCGCGGCGCAGCACGTCGGCGACGTCGGTCAGCCCCGGCGGCGCCTCGGCGGTGGCGTGGGTGAGCACCACCGGCCGGACCGGCGCGTCGGCGAGAGCGGCCTGCGCCGGGTCCAGATCGAGCGAGCCGGAGACGACCACCAGCGTGGGGTACTCGGCCAGCCCGTTCGCGCGGCGCCAGGCCCGGCGGCGTTCGTCGAGCCGGACCGCCCGGTAGCCCTCGTGGCGCAGCGTGCCGGCGGCCACCACCAGCGCGTCGCAGAGCATCCGCAGCAGGCCGAAGACCCGCTTGTCCGGCTCGCCGGACAGCCCGGCGGAATAGCCGTCCACGGTGACCGCCCCGTCGAGGCTGGCCACGAAGTTGACCCGCAGTCGGGGACGGTCGGCGCGGCCGTAGAGCGTGGTCAGCGCGTCGTCGTCCAGCGGCAGCTCAGACGGCTCGGGCCAGAGCCGCCGGATCGGAATTCCGACGGTCATTCGCTGGCCGGACCAGTGACCGGAGGGGTCGGTCGGGCGGTACGGTGCTGGCAGTCGCACCAGTTCCGGCCCGGGCAGTCGTCGTGTCGGCGGGCCCGGCACGCTCGGCAGATCATGCTGGCAGCCTAAGCCGTGGGAGGACAGGGACAGCATGCCGCGTCAGATCTTCCAGCTGAAGATGTCCCTCGCCGGGGTACGCCCGCCGGTGTGGCGCCGGGTGCTCGTCCCCGCCGGCTACACGTTGGACCGACTGCACCGGGTGGTGCAGCACGCGATGGGCTGGCGGGACTGCCACCTGCACTCGTTCGAGATCGACGCCGTGCAGTACGGGGAGCCCGACCCGGACGGGGAGCTGGCGTTGCACGACGAGCTGGACGTCCGGTTGGACGCCGTGCTCGGCAAGGGTAGCCGGTTCTCCTACACCTACGACTTCGGCGACTGGTGGGAGCACGACCTGGTCGTCGAGGACGCGTTGACCGCCGACCCCGACGAGCGCTACCCGGTCTGCCTGGACGGCGAACGGGCCTGCCCGCCGGAGGGCATCGGTGGGCCTCTGGGCTACCGGGCACTGCTGGCCGCGCTGGCCGAGCCGGCGGACCTCGCCGACCCGCAGCAGGCGCTGCTGCGCGACTGGGCGGGTTCCACGTTCGACCCGGCCCACTTCGACGTCGGCCGCACCGGCACCCTCCTACGCCGCTTCTGCTGACCGCCACCCACCCACCCACCACCCACCGCCGCACCCCCACCGGGCCCCACCGCCGCTGGCGGTGATCAACAGGGTGGGCGAGCGTGGTAACGATCTGGGAACGCTCCCATCGTCCTATTGACACCCCCGTTACCCGCCGGCAATCTCATGGGAGCGCTCCCGAGGGTGGCGTGGGTCACCCACGCTCCCCGGACCGGCGCGGCAGGCACCCCCCACCACACACACCCAGCCTCACCACCGGAAAGAGGGGTCAGCGAATGAGTGTCACCACGCGGCGTACCCGCCTGGCGGCCGCTGCCCTGGCCGCGATCACCGCAATCGGCGGTCTCGCGGCCTGTGGCAAGGACGACGAGCCGGCGGCCGGCGAGAAGCCGGCCAAGCTGGTCGTCGACACCTTCGGCGAATTCGGTTACGAAGAGCTTGTCAAGCAGTACGAGAAGGACACCGGCATCAAGGTCGAGCTGCGCAAGACCGCACAGCTCGCTGAGTACCGGCCGAAGCTGGTCCGCTACCTCGCCACCGGCAAGGGCGCGGCGGACGTCACCGCCCTGGAAGAGGGCATCCTCAACGAGTTCAAGGCCAACCCGCGCAACTGGGCCGACCTCAACCCGTTGGTCTCCGACCACTCCACGGAGTACCTGCCCTGGAAGTGGGAGCTGGGCAAGGCGCCGGACGGCCGGCTGCTCGGTCTGCCGACCGACGTCGGCAGCCTCGCCGTCTGCTACCGCAAGGACCTGTTCCAGGCTGCCGGTCTGCCCACCGAGCGCGACCAGGTGTCGGCGCTCTGGCCGGACTGGAAGGGCTTCCACGACGCCGGTCTGAAGTACAAGCAGGGCAGCGGCGGCAAGGCGTTCATCGACTCGATCACCGCCGTCTCCAACGGCGTGATGTTCCAGGGCAACGGTGACCTGTTCTACGACAAGGAGAACAACATCATCGCGGACACCAGCCCCGCGGTGAAGAACGCCTGGGAGACCGCCACCTCGATGGCGGACATCTCCGCCAAGGCGCAGACCTGGTCGCCGGAGTGGTCGGGTGGCTTCAAGCAGGGCACCTTCGCGGCCACCTTCTGCCCGTCCTGGATGCTCGGCATCGTCTCGGAGAACTCCGGTGCGGCCAACAAGGGCAAGTGGGACGTGGCGTCCGTTCCGGGCGGCGGCGGTAACTGGGGCGGCTCGTGGCTCGCGGTTCCGGAGCAGAGCAAGTACCCGAAGGAGGCGGCGAAGCTCGCCGAGTACCTGACCAACGCGAAGAGCCAGGTGGAGGCCTTCAAGGCCAAGGGCCCGCTGCCCACCAACCTGGAGGCGCTGAAGAACGACGCGTTCATCAGCTACACCAACGAGTACTTCAGCAACGCGCCGACCGGCAAGATCTTCGGGGAGAGCGTCGCCAAGATCCAGCCGACCCACCTGGGCCCGAAGCACCAGGCGGTCAAGGAGAACGCGCTCGAGCCGGCCCTGCGGGCGTTCGAGAGCGGGCAGGCCGACAAGGCGAAGGCCTGGGAGCAGTTCACGAAGGACGCCAAGACTCAGGGTGCCTTCTGAGTGATTCCCTGCCGGTGGCGTTCGGGGCTTCCCGGACGCCACCGGCCGGTCCCCTCCGCGTAGCGCCCTGCGCGAGGGCCCCCGGGCCTCGCCGGAAAAGGAAATTCGCATGAGCCTGTCGGCCACGACGGCACCGCCGTCGCCAGCAGCACCGCCTTCTCCCGACGTCCCTTCCCGACTCCGCCGGGGAAGGCTCCTCAACCGTCTCGACGTCAAGTACTCGCCGTACCTCTACATCGCCCCGTTCTTCCTGATCTTCGGCGCGTTCGGGCTGTACCCGATGGTGCGTACCGCCTGGATGTCGCTGCACGACTGGGACATGATCGGCGAGCACTCGTTCATCGGCTTCGACAACTACACCCGGCTGTTCTCCGACGAGTACTTCTGGAACGCGCTGGTCAACACGCTCGGCATCTTCGCCCTGTCGACCATCCCGCAGCTGTTGCTCGCCCTCTTCCTGGCGAACCTGCTCAACCGGACCTTCCTGCGCGCCAAGACCTTCTTCCGGATGGCCATCTTCATGCCGAACGTGGTCTCGGTGGCCGCCGTCGCGATCGTCTTCGGGATGCTCTTCCAGCGGGAGTTCGGCCTGTTCAACTGGATGCTCAGCTTCGTCGGCGTCGACGCGGTCGACTGGGACGGGCAGCGGTGGAGCTCCTGGATGGCCATCTCCTCCATGGTCAACTGGCGGTGGACCGGGTACAACACCCTGATCCTGCTCGCCGGCATGCAGGCGATCCCGAAGGACCTCTACGAGGCAGCGGCGATCGACGGCGCCAGCCAGTGGCGGCAGTTCTGGCAGATCACCCTGCCCATGCTCAAGCCCACCTTCATCTTCGTGGTCATCCTGTCCACGATCGGTGGCATGCAGCTCTTCACCGAGCCGCTGCTCTTCGCCAACGGCAACATCCTCGGCGGCAACCAGCGGCAGTTCCAGACGCTGGCCATGTACATGTACGAGATGGGCATCCAGAACCTGAACACCGCAGGCTACGGAGCCGCGGTCGCCTGGGCGATCTTCATGATCATTGTCGTGGTGTCGCTGTTCAACTTCCTACTCGTCCGCCGCTCGGCGAAGTGAGGAGAGATCAATGATCTCGGCTTCCCAGCGCCTGTGGCGCGCCAGCCCGCTGACCTACGTGGCGCTCGTCCTGGCGGCGCTGCTGTCGATCTACCCGTTCTACTACATGATGGTGATCGGCAGTCGCAGCCTGGACTCCATCAACGACGTGCCGCCGCCGCTGACCCCCGGCGGAGCGTTCGGGGACAACTTCGGACGGGTGCTCGACAACGACGCCGCCAACTTCCTCACCGGCATGATGAACTCGATCATCGTCTCCTCGGTGGTCACCCTGTCGGTGGTGCTCACCGGTTCGCTGGCCGGGTTCGCCTTCGCCAAACTGAAGTTCCGGGGCAGCAACGCTCTCCTGCTGGCGATCATCATCACCATGATGATCCCGACCCAGATGGGCCTCATCCCGCTCTGGGGCATGATGCAGGATCTGGGGTGGTACGACACCCTCTACGCGGTCACCGTGCCGTTCCTGGTCAGCGCCTTCGGCGTGTTCATGATGCGGCAGTACGCCAGTCAGGCGATCTCCGACGAGCTGATCGAGGCCGGCCGCGTCGACGGCGCGAGCACGTTCCGGATCTACTGGAGCATCGTGCTGCCGGCGCTGCGCCCCGCCGCCGGCGTCCTCGGCCTGCTGACCTTCATGGAGACCTGGAACTCGTTCCTCTGGCCGTACGCCGTCCTCACCCCGGAGAACCCGACCCTTCAGGTCTCGCTCTCCTTCCTCTCGTACGCCTACTACACCGACTACTCGCAGGTGTTCGCCGCCACGGCGATCGGCACCATCCCCCTCGTGCTCGTCTTTCTCGTGTTCGGCCGCCAGATCATCGGCGGGATCATGGAAGGTGCCGTCAAGTCGTGAGCAACCCCGCCAGCCCGCCCGCCGTCGGCGTCCTCGACGAGCGCCCCGGGCTGACCTTCCCGCCCGGCTTCCTGTGGGGGGCCGCGACCGCCGCGTACCAGATCGAGGGGGCAGCGGCCGAGGACGGCCGTACCCCGTCGATCTGGGACACCTTCAGCCACACCGACGGCCGGGTGGTCGCCGGGCACACCGGCGACGTGGCCTGCGACCACTACCACCGACTCGGCGACGACGTCGCCCTGATGGCGGAGCTGGGCCTGAAGTCGTACCGTTTCTCGGTCTCCTGGCCCCGGGTGCAGCCCGGCGGCACCGGCGCGGCCAACCCGCGCGGCCTGGACTTCTACCGCCGGCTCGTGGACGAGCTGCTGGGGCACGGCATCGAGCCGTGGCTCACCCTCTACCACTGGGACCTGCCACAGCCGCTGGAGGACGCGGGCGGCTGGCCCGCCCGGGAGACCGCGGCCCGCTTCGCCGACTACACGGCGCTGGTCGCCGACGCGCTCGGCGACCGGGTGCGCTACTGGACCACGCTGAACGAGCCCTGGTGCTCGGCGTTCCTCGGCTACGGCTCCGGCGTGCACGCCCCCGGCCGGTCCGACGGGGCGGACGCGGTCCGTGCCGGGCACCACCTGATGCTCGGGCACGGCCTGGCCGTACAGGCGCTGCGGGCCGCGCGGCCCGACGCCGAGGTGGGCGTGACCGTCAACCTGTACCCGGTCGACCCGGCCAGCGACGCTCCCGGTGACGTGGACGCCGCACGGCGGATCGACGCGCTGGCGAACCGGTTCTTCCTCGACCCGCTGCTGCGCGGGTCGTACCCGGCCGACCTGGTGGCCGACCTGAGCGCCGTGACCGACTTCGGCCACGTGCGCGACGGCGACCTGGCGACCATCTCCACGCCGCTGGACCTGGTCGGGATCAACTACTACAGCCGGCACGTTGTCGGCGGCCCGGTCGAGGGCGCCGAGCCGGAGCCGTACTGGCGGGCACCGTCGTGCTGGCCGGGCAGCGAGGACGTCCGGTTCGTCACCCGGGGCGTCCCGGTCACCGACATGAACTGGGAGATCGACGCCCCGGGCCTGGTCGAGACGCTGCGCCGGGTGCACGAGGAGTACACGGACCTGCCGCTCTACGTCACCGAGAACGGTTCCGCGTTCGTCGACACGGTCGTCGACGGGCAGGTCGACGACGTCGACCGGCTCGCCTACTTCGACGCCCACCTGCGTGCCGCGCACGAGGCGATCAACGCCGGGGTGCCCCTGCGGGGATACTTCGCCTGGTCGCTGATGGATAATTTCGAGTGGGCCTGGGGTTACACCAAGCGTTTCGGCATGATCCACGTCGACTACGACACCCAGGTCCGCATCCCCAAGTCCAGCGCCAGGTGGTACGCCTCGGTGATCCGACGCAACGGTCTGGCCGCACAATAGGCTCGGGCCAGCCATCAGGGCGGTCCTGGTGTCCACCTCCAGAAGGTGGCACCGGGCCCGCCCGCCGTCGGAGGAGCAGACGATGACAACGCAGCGCACCCGGTCGCTCGGGCGCCCGACCCTCGATGCGGTCGCGGCCCGCGCCGGCGTGGGCCGGGGCACGGTCTCCCGCGTGGTCAACGGCTCGCCCCAGGTCAGCCCGGAGGCCCGGGCCGCGGTCCAACAGGCCATCGCCGAGCTGGGGTACGTGCCGAACCGGGCGGCCCGCGCCCTCGTCACCCAGCGGACCGACTCCGTCGCGCTGGTCGTGTCCGAATCCGGTGAACGGGTCTTCACCGAGCCGTTCTTCGCCGGCATCGTGCGGGGCATCAGCTCCGGGCTGCTGGAGACACCGATGCAGCTCTGGCTGGCGATGGCCCAGTCGCCCGTGGAGCGGGAGCGCGTCGAGCACCACCTGACCAACCAGCACGTCGACGGCGTACTCCTGCTGTCGTTGCACGACTCCGACCCGCTGCCGACCCTGCTGGAGGAACGCGGCCTGCCCGCCGTGCTCGGCGGCCGGCCCGCCCGGATGCTGCAACCCGGCGCCCAGCCGGCCTGGTTCGTCGACGTGGACAACGTTGGCGGCGCCCGGCAGGCCGTGGAGTACCTGGCCGGCCGGGGGCGGCGTCGCATCGCCACCATCGCCGGGCCGCAGGACATGGGCGCCGGCCTGGCCCGGTTGGCCGGCTACACCGAGGCCGTCAAGGCCACCGGAGCCGGCGTCAACCCCGACCTGATCGCGTACGGCGACTTCAGCGAGGGCAGCGGCGCGGTCGGTATGCGCCGGCTGCTGGACGCCTGTCCGGACCTGGACGCGGTCTTCGTCGCGTCCGACCTGATGGCGTTCGGCGCGCTGCGTACCCTGCGGGAGGCCGGTCGGCGGGTCCCCGACGACGTCGCCGTGATCGGCTTCGACGACGCGCCGATCGCCCGGCAGGCGGACCCGCCGCTGACCACGGTCTTCCAGCCGGTGGAGGAGATGGGCCGGCAGATGGCCCGGCTGCTGGTCGCCCGGATCCGCGGCGACGACCTCCCCGCCCCCCACATCCTCCTGGACACCCAACTGATCCACCGCGCCTCCGCCTGACGCCCCCACCGGCCCCCACCCCCGCCCGCCGGCCCCCGTGCGTGCAGGATCGCGCTCGATCCTGGATGTAGTGGTGGTGGGCGGGTGTGAGGGCACTGCATCGTGGATCGAGCGCGATCTTGCGGGCCGCGCGCGCGGCGGTGCGCTGTGGGTTAGGCGGGGGTGGGGGTCCAGCGGCGGAGTTCGCGTTTGGCGAGGGAGGATCGGTGGACCTCGTCGGGGCCGTCGGCCAGGCGCAGGGTGCGGGTCTGCGCCCACAGGGCGGCCAGCGGGGTGTCCTGGCTGACGCCGGCGCCGCCGTACCCCTGGATGGCCTTGTCGATCACCCACTCCGCCATCGCCGGCGTGCCGATCTTGATGGCCTGGATCTCGGTGTGCGCGCCCTTGTTGCCGACGGTGTCCATCAGCCAGGCCGTCTTGAGCACCAGCAGCCGGGCCTGCTCGATGCGCACCCGTGACTCGGCGATCCACTCGCGGACCACGCCCTGTTCGGCCAGCGGCCGACCGAACGCCACCCGCTCGCTGACGCGCCGGCAGAGCAGCTCCAGCGCACGCTCGGCCATCCCGATGAGCCGCATGCAGTGGTGGATGCGGCCCGGGCCCAGCCGGGCCTGGGCGATGGCGAAGCCCGCGCCCTCGGCGCCGATCAGGTTCTCCGCCGGCACCCGGACGTCGGTGAAGTCGATCTCGGCATGCCCGCCGTGGGTGCCGTCGGTGTAGCCGAAGACGGTCATGCCCCGGCGGATGGTCACCCCCGGCGTGTCCCGGGGGACCAGCACCATGCTCTGCTGGCGGTGCCGGTCCGCGTCCGGGTCGGTCTTGCCCATCACGATGAAGATCTCGCAGCGTGGGTCCATCGCACCGGACGACCACCACTTGCGGCCGTTGATCACGTACTCGTCGCCGTCGCGGGTGATCCGGGTGGCGATGTTGGTGGCGTCGGACGAGGCGACGTCCGGTTCGGTCATGCAGAACGCCGACCGGATCTCGCCCTCCAGCAGCGGCGTGAGCCAGCGCTCGCGCTGTGCGTCCGAGCCGAACTCGGCCAGCAGCTCCATGTTGCCGGTGTCCGGCGCGGCGCAGTTGACCGCCTCGGGCGCCAGGTGCGGGCTGCGGCCGGTCAGTTCGGCGAGCGGGGCGTACTGGAGGTTGGTCAGGCCGGCGCCGTAGCGCGGGTCGGGCAG
The DNA here is from genome assembly GCF_052601155.1 of Micromonospora yongxingensis. NCBI lineage: Bacteria > Bacillati > Actinomycetota > Actinomycetes > Micromonosporales > Micromonosporaceae > Micromonospora > Micromonospora yongxingensis. Next base: position 264,533 of record NZ_JBQXEO010000002.1, on the reverse strand, counting down.
GAACAGGTTCCACAGGCCGCGCTTGCGGGCCTCCGCCTTCAGCTCCGCCAGCACCGGGGTACGCGACCACGGATCACCGGCGGCCGCCTGCTCGGCGTGCACCGCCTCGGCCGGGTAGACGTGTTCGGTCAGGAACCGGGTCAGCTCGTCGCGCAGCTCCTCGGTCCGGGTGTCGTACGAGAAGTCCATCACCGCTCCCTGGCGGCGGTCAGCCCGTGCGCGACCAGCGGTGCCACCATCTCGCCGATCCGGTCGAAGCCCTCGCCGAGCGTCTGCCCGAGCGTGTGGCGGTAGTGGATGCCCTCGCAGATCACCGCGAGCTTGAAACAGCCGAGTGCCACGTGCCAGTGCAGCGGCCCGACGTCGACGTCGCTGCGTCCGGCGTACCGGTCGATCAGCTCGGCGCCGGTGGGGAAGCCGGCGCGCGGCCCGAGCCCGTCGGCGACCGGGTTGCCCTCGGCCGTCTCGCTGCCGCCCAGCACGTCCCAGTACGTCAGGAGCAGCCCCAGGTCGGCGAGGGGGTCGCCGAGGGTGGCCATCTCCCAGTCGAGGACGGCGTGCACGGCCACCGGGTCGGCTGAGGCGAGGAGATTGTCCAGCCGGTAGTCGCCGTGCACGATCCGGCCGGCGTTCGCGCCCTCCGGGGCGGTCGCCGCCAGCAGGTCACGCAGCTCGTCGATGCCGGGCAGGTCTCGGCTGCGCGAGCGGTCGAGCTGCCCGCCCCAGCGGCGGACCTGCCGGGCCAGGTAGCCCTCCGGGCGGCCGAAGTCGCTCAGCCCCACCGTGGACGGCTCGACGCTGTGCAGTGCCGCGAGGGTGTCCATCATCGCCATCGCGAGGGCCCGGCGTCGTTCGTCGCCCAGGGGGTCGGTCTGTGCGCGGGTGCGGAACACCTCGCCGGGCATCCGCTCCATGAGGTAGAACGGCGCCCCGAGCACCTCCGGGTCGGTGCAGAGCAGCAGCGCCCCGGGTACCGGCACGTCGGTCGACGCCAGCGCCGAGATGACCCGGAACTCGCGGGCCATGTCGTGCGCGGTCGCCAGCACGTGCCCCAGCGGCGGGCGGCGCAGCACCACCTCGCGGTCGCCGAGGTGCAGCGAGTAGGTGAGGTTGGACTTGCCGCCGGCGATCAGCCGGGCCCGCAGCGGCCCACCGGCGAGGTCGGGCCGGTGCGTGGTGAGGTAACCGGCGAGCCGGTCCAGGTCCAGGCCCGCGGGGGAGGCCGGGTTGGCCTCCGGCCGGAGCGCGTCGACGGCCGGATCGGTCATCCGAATAGTTGATGGCAGGTCGGCCATGTTGTCAAGGTCAGATTTTGCCCTCGGGACATGCCTCTGCAACAGGGACGAAATGGTCAACGACCAGGCTGGTGCCCAGCCTGCCGGCCGCCCAAGCCGGCCCGCCGAGCGGAGGGACAGAGATGTTGCTGCGAGTTCGGGTCACCCTGCCGGACCGTCCGGGCACGCTCGGCCAGGTCGCCCGCACGCTGGGCGTGTCCGGTGCGGACATCGTCCAGGTGGTGGTCCTGGAGCGGCTCGGCGGGCGCGCGGTCGACGACTTCACGGTGGTCTGGCCGGGCGCGGCCCGGGTGGAGCGGCTGCTGGCCGGTCTCGCGGCGATTCCGGGCGTCCGGGTGGACGGGGTGTGGCGGGCGATCGGCGCGCCCACCACCACCGGCCAGGACGCGGAGCTGCTGGCCCAGGTCGCGGCGAACCCGGCCGACGGGCTGGCCACCCTGGTCGACGCGGTACCGGGGCTGCTGGCGGCCGACTGGGCCGTTGCCGCCGTGGTGCCGCTGGACTGGGCCTCGCGGGCCGGCGGCACCGGCGGGGCGACCGTCGGGTGCGCGAGCTGGCGGGCTCCCGTACCGCTGCGACTGCCGGAGGTGACCCCGCTGCGCGGCCGGTCGATGACCACGCCCGACGGCACCCACCACGCGATCGCGCCCTTCGGCCGGGCCGGCCTGGTGCTGGTGGTGGCCCGCGAGCGCAGCGACACCCTCTCCGCCGCCGCGTTCCACAGCACGGAGGTGGACCGGCTCACCCAGCTCGTCCGGGCCAGCGCGGTGATCCTCGGTGACCGGCTGGACCTGGTCGGCGCGCCTCCGGTGGTCGCCGGTCCCTGAACGGACCGAGGAGTTCCCGGGCCGTCACCGGTGAGCAACCGGGCGGCAACAGCCGGGGGCGAGGCTCGTACCCGGGGGAAGGGAGCCAACCATGACGTTGTGGCGGATCCGAGCCACCGTGGACGACCGGCCGGGTTACCTGTCGGTCCTCACGGCGAGCCTCGCGTTGCGCGGGGTCAACATCCTCACCGTGCAGGTGCAGCCCACCGAGCAGGGCGCGGTGGACGACTTCCTGGTCGACGCGCCGGACGCGCTCGACGAGGCCGGTCTGGTCGCCGCCGTCGAGCGGGGCCGGGGCAGGGACTGCTGGGTGGCGCGCAGCGAGGCGCGCGGCCTGGTCGACCAGCCCACCCGGGTGCTGGGGCTGGCGAACCGGCTGGTGCGTGACCCGGACGCGACGGGCGAGGCACTGCGGACACTGCTCGGCGCGGACTCGGTCACCTGGCGGCCGGCGTTGACCAGCGTCGACCGGGGGATCGTGGGCGCCACCATGCTGCTGGCCGACCCGGCCGGTGGCTCGTTCGCGCTGCGGCGGGCGGCACCCGCCTTCACCCCGGCGGAGTACGCCCGGGCGCAGGCCCTGGTCGAGCTGGCCGCCACCGCGGCGCGCCGGGCCACGGAACAGGTCACCCTGGTGCTGCCCGACGGCGCCGAGCTGACCGTCCGGCCGGCCTGCGCCGACGACCTGTCCGGCGTGCTGGAGCTGCACGAGGGGTGCTCTCCGCGCAGCCGGCAGCGGCGCTACCTGGGCGGGGCGTCGCTGCCGTCGCCGGACCGGTTGCGCCGGTTGCTGGAGCCGAGGCGGGGGTTGACCCTGATCGCCACGACCACGGCGTACGACGGCGCGGCGGAGTCCGTGGTCGCGATGGCGAACCTGCTCGGCGAGGGCGACGAGGCCGAGGTGGCGCTGCTGGTGCGTGACGACTGGCAGCGGCGGGGGCTCGGCTCGGCACTGCTGCGCCGGCTGGCCGGGCACGCCGAGCGGGTCGGGTTCGCGGCGCTGCTGCTGCACGTCGGGGCCGAGAACGCCCCGATGCTGCGTACCCTGCGCCGGCTGCACCGGCCGAGCGTCGCCGAACGCGACGGCGCGCTTCTCACCCTCACCGTCGCGGTGGCGAGGAAGGGCACCTTCCTGACGCCCGGTGCGTAGCAGCGGTCCCTGCTGACACCGGCCCCCTGGCGGGCACGCCAGGGGGCCGGTGCCCGGTCGGTCAGGTGGCGGGATAGCTGCTGTAGTCGGGGAAGTTGCCGTAGAGCCGGCTGTCGCCGCCGACGGTCACCGCCTGCACCAGCAGGTCACCGCCGACGAACGCGCCCTTCCAGGACGCGCCCCGACCGCCGAACGCCTCGTCCCGGTCGCCCCGGGAGCGCGGCTTGTTGATGCCCACCTTGAACGCCTGGAGATCCACGGCGAGCTTGCCGGCCTCGTCGGTGTCGTCGCAGGCCAGCGAGGCGACCAGCGCGCCGTTGGAGGCGTTCATGGCGGCCAGCAACTCGTCGGTGGTGTCGACCACGACGATCGTGTCGACCGGCCCGAACGGCTCGGCGTGCATCAGGCGGGACCGGCCGGGCGGGGCGAGCAGCACCGACGGCGCCACGTACGCCGAGGTGTCCTGCCCCGGCAGGAACGGTGCGCCGGTCAGCTTGCCCCGGTGCAGCGGCACCGCACCGCCGCGGACCGCCTCGTCGACCTTGCGGCGCAGCTCGTCGGCCTTGGCGGCGCTGATCAGCGGCCCGAAGTCCAGCTCGGGCAGCGGGTCGCCGGCCTGCCAGGTCTCGTCCACGGCGAGCGGGTGTCCGAACCGGACGGAGCGGACCACCGGCAGGTACATGTCGAGGAACTCGTCGACCAGGTCGCGCTGCACCACGAACCGGGGGTACGCGGTGCAGCGCTGCTTGCCGTACTCGAAGCCCTTCTTGAGGTGCGCGGCGAGCAGGTCCCACTGGGAGAAGTTCCAGATGCCCCAGGCGTTGAGGCCCTCCTGCTCGATGAAGTGTCGCTTGTCGCTGTCGAGCAGCGCGGCGGCCACCTTGCCCCCGTTGGAGCGCCCGCCGACGAACGCCACCGCCCCGATCTCCGGTGCCCGGACCAGCACTTCGGACAGTTCCTCGCCGCCGCCGGAGACCAGCGTGGCGGGCAGGCCGGCCCGGCGCATCAGCGCGTGCGCGACGGTGAGACAGACGGCGCCGCCCTGCGACGGGGTCTTGGCGATGACGGCGTTGCCGGCGAGCAGTTGGACCAGTTCGGCGTGCACGAGGACGCTCATCGGGTAGTTCCACGACGCGATGTTGCTGACCGGGCCGGCCAGCGGCTCGCGGCCGTCGGCGAGCATCCGGTCGATCTCGCCCGCGTACCAGCGGACGCCGTCCAGTGCGCGGTCCACGTCGGCGCAGGCCAGCCGCCACGGCTTGCCGATCTCCCAGACCAGCAGCAGCGCGAGCAGGTCGCGGTGGGCGGTGAGCGCGTCGAGTGCGTCGGTGACCCGGGCCTTGCGCTCGGCGAGCGGGGTCTGTGCCCAGGTCCGGTGCGCGGCGGCGGCGTGCGTGACGGCGGCGCGGGCGGTGTCGGCGTCGAGGCGGGCCAGGTTGATCACGACGGTGTTGTCCACCGGGGTGCGGACCGGGGCGGGGCTGCCGACGGCCCGCCAGTCGCCTTCGACCAGGTTGTGCAGGGTGGTGACGCCGTCGACCTCGGCGCCGAACGCCTCCGGGGTGGCGGCCACCGCGCGGGCGAGGACGTCGGACCATGCGGTGCCCTCGGCGAGTCGTAGTGCCATCGCGTTCTCCTCAGGGTTGTCCGGGGGAGCGGCGGCGTCGATGGCACCACTGGTGATCGGTACTGTCTCGCGCCGGGTAGCGGGTCAGCAACAGTACGTTTGTCTGGCTGGCCGCGCGCTGCCCGTGCATCCCGCCGAACCGCCCTGAGGTATCCGGCGCGAGCTGCGGGAACGCCAGTTGTTAAATCAATAAGCGTCGATGATGTGACGTACCTCCGGGCGACGTACGGCGACCGGCCGCCGGAGTGCTCCGACGGCCGGTCGCGGTGTGCGCTGGGATCAGCTGGTGAAGGTGATCCGGTCCCGGCGGCGACGCAGCATCAGCAGCAGGGCGCCACCGACGATGAGGGCGACGCCGCTCAGCGCGAAGCCGGTCACGGCCACACCGGTCAGCGGCAGGCCGCCTCCGGTGTCACCGCCGGACCCCGTGCCCTCCGACGGCGAGACCGAGCCCGACGGCGCGGTCGACTCCGACGGCGAGACGGACGTCGACGGGGAGGTGGACCCCGACGGCGAGACGGAGGTCGACGGAGAGGTGGAGCCCGACGGCGAGACGGAGGTCGACGGCGTCGGCGATCCGGTGTTCGACGGGCTCGGGCTCGGCGACTGGCTGCTGCCGGTGCCCGCGCAGGTGTGGGTCAGGTTGAAGAGGTTCTGCGGAACCTGTCCGTGGATGGTGGACTCGCCGGTCTCCAGCTTCCATCCGGACGGCGTGGCGAACCAGACCTTCTTGGCGCCGTTGTCCGTGGTGAAGTGACCGTCGGCGAGGGTCTTGTAGGTGTCGGCGGTGCCGTTGTTGTCGGTGTCCCAGCCGATCCGCACCGCGTCGACGCTGTCGACACCGTTGCCGGGCCAGATGAACACCCAGATGTCCTGGCCGGTCTGCTGGCCGGGGGCGCACGTGCCGAAGCCCTGGTTGAAGTTGTTGTTCGTCGCCACGATGTGCTCGCCGTCCTGGCGCAGGGCGGGATGGGTGACGTTGGGCGACGCGAACGCCGGGGTGGCGATGGCGAGACCGGCCGTGGCGGCGGCCGTGCAGACGGCCGCGCGCGCCAGGCGCCGACGCAGTGGCATGAGGATTCCTCCGAGATTGGCCGAGGGGACGGCACATGATCCCATGCGCGGGATCTTCGTACGACATCGGTCAATCGGCCTGAGCTGCGACGACGTGCCGGGCAGGATGCGGAATCCGGGCGACTTTTTCGTGCCGCGACCGCGTGTCGCTGTAACGCGTGCGGTCGTTTCGACGCTGCCGGCGCCCACCGACCTTCCCATTCTCGGCCGTCCACATTACATTGTCGCTTATCCATGGGAGCGCTTCCATAGCCTGTGGTCACTCCGCCACCGACAGGAGTCCGCCATGCGCCAACCCACCCGGCCGTTCCCCGGCCGGTCACCGGTGACCGACCAGCCCTGGCCCCGGCGGCTGGTGGCCGCCGGCGTCGCCCTGCTCACCGGCCTGGCCCTCGCCGTCACCGCACCCGCGGCCGGGCCGGCGTCGGCCGCGCCGGCCTTCAACTACGCCGAGGCGTTGCAGAAGTCGCTGCTCTTCTACGAGGCGCAGCAGTCCGGCCGGCTGCCCGACTGGAACCGGGTCTCCTGGCGCGGCGACAGCGCGCTCACCGACGGCGCCGACGCCGGCCTGGACCTCACCGGCGGCTGGTACGACGCCGGCGACCACGTCAAGTTCGGATTCCCCATGGCGTTCAGCGCCACCATGCTCGCCTGGGGCGCGGTCGAGTACCGCGGCGGCTACACCGCCTCCGGGCAGTTGCCCCACCTGCTGAACAACCTGCGCTTCGTCAACGACTACTTCATCAAGGCGCACCCCGCGCCGAACGTCCTCTACGGACAGGTCGGCAAGGGCGACGACGACCACAAGTGGTGGGGCCCGGCCGAGGTGATGCCGATGGCGCGGCCCGCGTACAAGATCGATGCGAGCTGTGGCGGCGCGGACTTGGCGGGGGAGACGGCGGCCGCGATGGCCGCCTCCTCGATGGTGTTCCGGCCCACCGACGCCGCCTACGCCGACCGGCTGCTCGGGCACGCCCGGCAGCTCTACACCTTCGCCGACACGGTGCGGAAGTCGTACCACGAGTGCATCACCGACGCGACCAGCTTCTACCGCTCCTGGAGCGGCTGGCAGGACGAGCTGGTGTGGGGCGCGATCTGGCTGCACCGGGCCACCGGCGAGGCCAGCTATCTCGCCAAGGCGGAGAGCGAGTACGACAAGCTCGGCACCGAGAACCAGTCCACCACCCGCTCCTACAAGTGGACGATCGCCTGAGACAACAAGCAGTTCGGCGCGTACGTGCTGCTGGCCAACCTGACCGGCAAGCAGAAGTACGTCGACGACGCCAACCGGTGGCTGGACTACTGGACCGTCGGCGTGAACGGGCAGCGGGTGCCCTACTCACCGGGCGGCATGGCGGTGCTCGACTCCTGGGGAGCCCTGCGCTACGCGGCCAACACCTCCTTCGCCGCGCTGGTCTACAGCGACAAGACCACCGACGCGACCCGCAAGGCCCGCTACCACGACTTCGCCGTCCGGCAGATCAACTACGCGCTCGGCGACAACCCGCGAAACTCCAGCTACGTCATCGGGTTCGGCGCCAACGCACCGCGCAACCCGCACCACCGCACCGCGCACGGCTCCTGGTGGGACAGCCAGACCGTGCCGGTGGAGACCCGGCACACCCTGTACGGCGCGCTGGTCGGCGGTCCGTCCTCGGCCAACGACGCGTACAGCGACAGCCGGTCGGACTACGTGATGAACGAGGTGGCCACCGACTACAACGCCGGCTTCACGTCCGCGCTGGTCCGGCTGACCTCCGAGTACGGCGGCACTCCGCTGGCGAACTTTCCGGTCGCCGAGACGCCGGACATCGACGAGCTGACCGTGGAGACCACGGTGATGCAGGCCGAGCCGCGGGCCACCGGGCTCAAGGCCATCATCTACAACAAGTCGGCGTTCCCGGCCCGTGCGCTGACCGACGGCCGGTTCCGGTACTACTTCCGCCCCGAGGGCACCGGGCCGGTGCAGGTCACCGCCGGCTACACCCAGGGCTGCCCGTCCCCGACCACGGCCAAGCAGTTCAGCGGGGACATCTGGTACGTCGAGGTGGACTGCGCCGGGCACACCATCGCCCCGGCCGGGCAGTCGCAGCACCGGATGGAGGTCCAGTTCAAGATCGGGGTGCCGGAGGGCGGCACCTGGGACCCGACCAACGACCCGTCGTACCAGGCCACCGCCGGGCCCAACCGGAAGGTGCCGCTCTACTCCGGCAGCACCCGGGTCTGGGGCGACGAGCCGGGACCGGCCGTGCCGGACACCACCGCGCCGACCGCGCCCGGCACCCCGGTCCCGTCCAACCTGACCCCACGGTCGGTCACCCTGACCTGGCCAGCTTCCACCGACACCGGCGGCAGCGGCCTGGCCGGCTACGAGGTCCGCGAATTCCTGGTCGGCAACGACGTGGTCGTCATCCGGCCGGTCACCGGCACCTCGCTGACCATCTCGACGCTGCTGCCGGAGCGGACGTACCAGTTCACGGTCGTGGCCCGCGACGGCGCCGGCAACACGTCGGCCGCCTCGCCGACGCTCAGCGTGACCACGCCACCGGCCGGCACCGCCGACACCACCGCGCCCACCGCGCCCGGCACCCCGGTCGCCTCGGCGGTCACCGCCACCGGGCTCACCCTGAGCTGGGCGGCGTCCACCGACAACGTCGGCGTCACCGGGTACCGCGTCTACCGCGAGGCCGGTGCGACCGACGCGCTGGTCGGCTCGCCGACCGGCACCACGCTGGCGGTGTCCGGGCTGACCGCCTCCACGGCGTACCAGTTCTTCGTGGTGGCCGTGGACGCGGCCGGCAACACCTCCGCGGCGTCCGCGCCGGTCGCCGTCACCACCGCGCCCCCGCCCGTCGGCGGCGCCTGCTCGGTGGGGTACGTCACCAGCGACTGGAGCACCGGCTTCACCGCCACGGTGACGATCACCAACACGGGCACCAGCGCGATCAACGGCTGGTCCCTGCGGTTCAGCTTCCCCGCCGGGCAGACCGTCAGCCAGGGCTGGTCGGCGACGGTCAGCCAGAGCGGCGCGGCGGTGACCGCCACGAACCTCTCCTACAACGGCACCCTGGCCCCGGGGGCGTCAACGAGCTTCGGCTTCAACGGCACCCACTCCGGCAGCAACCCGAAACCCGCCGCCTTCACCCTCAACGGCTCCGCCTGCACCCTCGCCTGACCCGATCCACCCAGAGGTCGTGGACAGTTGCCGTTGCCGGGGAACGGCAACTGTCCACGATCTCGCCGCCTGCCGGGATAAGACCGCGGGATTCCGGGCAAGCCAGTGTCGTGGGGGAGTTGCTGACCGTCGGGCACGGCACAGCCGACCGGGTGCGGCTGGGAGAGTTGCTGACCGAGGCCGGGGTGGCCCTGGTGGTGGACGTGCGGCGGTACCCGGCCAGCCGCACCAACCCGGACGTCCGGCGGGAGGAGCTTGAGCGGTGGCTGCCCGAGTACGGGCTCGACTACCGCTGGGAGCCGCGGCTGGGCGGACGCCGACACGTCCCCGCCGGGACACCGGAGCCGGACACCTGGTGGACGGTCGCGGCGTTCCGGGCGTACGCCGCGCACACCCGCACGTCGGACTTCGACGCGGCGCTGACCGGGGTGCTGGCCGACGCGGCCCGGCGGACCACCGCGGTGATGTGCAGCGAGGTGCTCTGGTGGCGCTGCCACCGCCGGCTGATCGCCGACGTCGCCGTTCTCGGTCGCGGGACGCCGGTGGCCCACCTCATGTCGGACGGTCGGCTCAGCCCGCACCAGGCCGCCGAGGGCGCCCGCCCGCTACCGGACGGGCACGTGTGCTGGGACGGTTGAGGCGTCGCGGGTTGGCGGGCTTCGCCGCCGGTCGGCTCACTCCACGAGGTCGTCGGCGAGCAGATCCATCAGCAGGCCGTCGTGCCAGCGACCGTCCTCGCCGCGCTCGTAGCGGCGTAGCACCCCCACCGGCCGGAAGCCGGCCTTGGCGTACGCCCGGATGGCGGCGCTGTTGGCCGCCGCCGGGTCGATCGTGAACCGGTGGTGGCCGTACTCGTCGATCAGGTGCCGGGCCAGGGTGCGGATGGCGTCCACGCCCAGCCCGGCGCCGCGTACCGCCGGGTCGAGGAAGATGTCGAGGCTGGCGTGCCGGTAGTCCGGGTCCGGTTCGGCGTACCACTGGATCGCGCCGATCACCCGGCCGTCGTGCTCGATGGCGTACAGGGTCAGATCGTCGTCGTCCAGGTCGGCGCGGACGGCGTCGGTCAGGTCGCCGCCGCCCCGCCACCAGCGGCGTACCTCCGGGTCGGCCCGGATCGCGGCGAGGGCCGGCACGTCCGCGACCGTCGCCGGTCGCAGAGTCACCGCCCGCCCTCGCAGCATCCGCTCAGCCCCGGATCTCGCCGTGCTCGACGCAGACCGCCGACCAGCCGACCGGCAGCACCTGCACCTTCATCCGACGGCGACAGCGGTGGCAGTACCGGGGCGGCTCCAACTGCCGCGCCGACGAGCAGCCCGGGTGGGCGGCGCCGTCCGTCACCGGTTCGCCGCACCGGTCGCACCACAGCTCCGTTGTCGTCATGGCGGTCACAGCGTGGCGGAGAGGGCCTTGACCGGCATCTTCAGCTCGTCCAGCAGGTCCAGGTCGGCGGTCGCCGGTCGACCCAGCGTGGTCAGGTAGTTGCCGACGATCACGGCGTTGATGCCACCGAGCAGACCGTCGCGGGTGCCCAGGTCACCGAGGGTGATCTCCCTGCCGCCCGCGTACCGCAGGATCGTGCGCGGCATGGCCAGCCGGAACGCGGCGATGGCCCGCAGCGCGTCCTTGCCCTCCACGACCGGGCGGTCGCCGAGCGGCGTGCCGGGACGCGGGTTGAGGAAGTTCAGTGGCACCTCGTGCGGGTTCAGCTCGGCGAGCTGCGCCGCGAACTCCGCCCGCTGTTCCACGGTCTCGCCCAGGCCCAGGATGCCGCCGCAGCACACCTCCATGCCGGAGTCGCGGACCATCCGCAGCGTCTCCCAGCGCTCCTCCCAGGAGTGCGTGGTGACCACGTTGGGGAAGTACGACCGGCAGGTCTCCAGGTTGTGGTTGTAGCGGTGCACGCCCATGTCGACCAGGTCGTCGACCTGCTCCTGGGAGAGCATGCCCAGCGACGCGGCGACCTGGATGTCGACCTCGGCCCTGATGGCGGCGACGCCCTCACGCATCTGCTTCATGAGCCGGTCGTCCGGGCCACGGACCGCGGCCACGATGCAGAACTCGGTCGCCCCGGTCTTCGCGGTCTGCTTCGCGGCCTCGACGAGCGACGGGATGTCCAGCCAGACCGAGCGCACCGGTGAGGTGAACAGGCCGGACTGGGAGCAGAAGTGGCAGTCCTCCGGGCAGCCGCCCGTCTTCAGCGAGACGATCCCCTCGACCTCGACCTCCGGGCCGCACCAGCGCATCCGCACGTCGTGGGCGAGCTGGAGGGCGGCGGGCAGGTGCTCGTCGGGCAGGTTCAGCACGGCGAGGACGCCGGCCTCGTCGAGGCCGACACCGTCACCCAGGACCTGGGTCCGGGCCTGGTCGAGGATCTCTGGCATGGCTCGTACCCTACAAGGCCCCCCGGTCAGCGGGAACGGCCTGCTGGCCGGTCGATCCCGCCCGCTCGCCGGGCGGGGCCGCGTCGGGTGGGCGGCGGGTGGATCCGCCGGGCCGGTGGTGGTGGGTGGTAATTTCGCCCGGCGGGTGTCGGGGTGACCGGCGCGGACGGCGGCGAAGGGGTGACGGTGGCGGACTGGCTGGCGGCGCTCGACCGCCGTGCGGAGCTGCGGGCGAAGGCCGGGCTGACCCGGCGGCTGCACCCGCGTCCCGCCGGGGACGGGATGACCGACCTGGCCGGCAACGACTACCTGGGCCTGGCCACCCACCCGGAGGTCGTCGGCGCGGCCGCGGCGGCGCTGTCGGCGTACGGGCTGGGGGCGACCGGGTCGCGGCTGGTACGCGGCTCCACCGACGCGCACCAGGCGCTGGAGGTCGAGCTGGCGCGGTGGCTGGGCACCGACGGATCCCTCGTCTTCTCCTCCGGCTACCTGGCCAATCTCGGCGCGCTGCGGGCCCTCGTCCAACCCCGGACGCTGCTCGTCTCCGACGCGCACAACCACGCGTCCCTCATCGACGGCTGCCGCATCTCCGGCGCCGAGACCGTGGTGACCCCGCACGCGGACGTGACGGCGGTGGCCGCCGCCCTGGCCGTCGCACCGGGCCGCCCGGCGGTCGTGGTCACCGAGTCGGTCTTCTCGGTCGACGGCGACCTCGCCCCGCTGGCCGAGCTGCACGCGGTGGCCCGCCGCTACGGCGCACTCCTGCTGGTCGACGACGCGCACGCGCTCGGCGTGACCGGTCCCGCCGGTGCCGGCGCGGTCGCCGCCGCCGGACTGGCCGGCGCACCGGACGTCGTGGTCACCGCCACGCTCTCCAAGGCGCTCGGAGGAGCGGGCGGGGTCGTCGCCGGCCCGGCCGAGTTCGTCCGACACCTGGTCGAGACCGGGCGCACGTTCATCTTCGACACCGCGCTGCCCCCGGCGGTCGCCGCCGGCGTACACGCCGCGTTGCGGCTGGCCCGCGACGGCGAGGGCCTGCGCGCCGAGCTGGCCGACCGGGTGGCGCTGGCGGTCGCGCGGCTGCGCGCCGCCGGGTTGACCGTCTCCGCACCGGACGCGGCGGTGATCTCGGTGACCGCCCCCGGGCCGGAGGCGGCGACGACGTGGGCCGCCGACTGCCGGGACCGGGGCGTCGCGGTGGGCTGCTTCCGGCCGCCCTCCACCCCGGACAGCCGCTCCCGGCTGCGACTCACCATCAGCGCCGGGGTGCCCCGGACGGATTTCGAGCGGGCGCTGGACGTCGTCGTGGAGTGCGCCCCGTGAGCGCGGTGCCCGGGGCGTGGCGCGGGCCGGTGCTCGTCACCGGCACCGACACCGAGGTCGGCAAGACGGTGGTGACCGCCGCGATCGCCGCCGCCGCGCAGGCCGCCGGCCTGCGGGTGGCCGTGGTCAAACCCGGCCAGACGGGTACGGCCAGCGGCGAACCCGGCGACGTGGACGCGATCAACAGGTTGGCCGCGCCGCTCACCGGCCGCACCCTGGCGAGTTATCCCGACCCGCTCGCCCCGCTGGCCGCCGCCCGGGTCGCCGACCTGCCGCCGTTGGAGCTGTACACCGCCGTGGACGCCGTCCGCGACGAGACCGACAAGCATGATCTGGTCCTGGTCGAGGGCGCCGGTGGGCTGCTGGTCCCGATGGGGCTGCGGCCCTCCGGTGAGCCGTGGACGTTGGCCGACCTGGCGGTGTCGCTCGGTGCGCCGGCGGTGGTGGTCGCCCGCGCCGGGCTGGGCACGCTCAACCACACGGCGTTGACCCTGGAGGCGCTGGACCGGCGGGCGGTGCCGGCCGGTGTGGTGATCGGCGCCTGGCCGTCGACGCCGGAACTGGTGCACTGGACCAACCTCACGGATCTGGTGCCGAACCTGCTCGGTGTGGTGCCGGACGGTGCGGGCGCCATGGACCCGGGCGTGTTCCGGCGCTCGGCCCCCGGCTGGCTCACCCCGGCGCTGCACGGTGTGCTCGACGACTGGCGGGCCTGGGCCGAGGAGATCGGCTGACCACCTGACTTTCGTCAGTGTCCGCCCAGGTCGGGCGTGGGTAGCCTGGCGGCCGTGAGGATCCCGAGGTGGCCGGCGGGCGGGGCGTGGGGCGTGCTGCGGCCGGCGGTGCTGGCGGACGCGCTGCTCTGGGCGGTGCTGGCCGCGCCGATGGGGTTCGCGAGGCTGACGCCGCCGTACTCGCGACGGAGTCTGGCGTTGCTGCTCGGCGGGCTGGTGCTGCTGGCCGTGGCGGTGGCGCTGGGCCGGCGTCGTCCTTTGGTGGGCCTGTCGTTGGTGGTGCTGGGGTCGCTGGTCGACGGCAACTTCGTGTTCGCCATCCCGGTGTTCAGCTATCTCACCGGGCGGCGCAGCGCCGGGGCGACTCCGGCGGCCGTGCTGTTCGGTGTGATCGCGGTCGGTGGCACGGTGCTGAACCTGGGGCTGCTCGGCACCGAAGCGGCCACCTGGTTCCTGCTCGCCTCGGTGCTGCTGTTCGCCGGGGTGTTCCCGTGGTTGGTCGGCCGGTACCGCCGGCAGCAGCGGGAGCTGGCCGACGCCGATCGCCGGCACGCCGACGCGCTGGCGCGGGAGCAGCGCGGCGCCGGCGACCGGATCCGGCTGCGGGAGCGGGCCCGGATCGCCGAGGAGATGCACGACTCTCTCGGCCACGACCTCAGTCTGATCGCGTTGCGCGCCGCAGCGCTGGAGCTGGCCGACGACCTCGACCCGCGGCATCGGGCGGCGGTGGGGGAGCTGCGAGCCAGCGTCGCCGCCGCCACGGAACGGCTGCACGGCATCATCGGTGTGCTCCGCGAGGAGGGCGGGAGCGCCGGGCTCCGACCGGCCGGGGAGACCGTCACCGATGTGGTGGACGGTGCCCGGGAGGCCGGCATGACGGTCCTCTTGGACGCCCCGCCCACCGTGGTCGAGCTGCCCGGGATAACCGGACTCGCCGCCCACCGGGTGGTCCGGGAGGCGCTCACCAACGCGGCCCGGTACGCCCCCGGCGCCCCGGTCACCGTCACCCTCGCCCCCGAGGCGAACGAGATCGAGGTACGGGTGCTCAACGGGCCACCACCGGCCGGTCCGTTGCCCACGCCGCCGTCCTCGGGCAGTGGCCTGCTGGCCCTCGCCGAGCGGGTCCGCCTGGCCGGCGGCGTCCTCGACACCGGCCCGCGCCCGGACGGCGGCTTCGAGGTACGGGCCCGGTTGCCGATGCCCGCCGATGGCGTTCCCGCCGACCCGGCCGTCGGCGTTCCCGCCGGGCTGTGGCCCGCCGAGCCCGGTGCGGTGACCGGTGCCGGGTCGGCCGGCGGCGGGGTGGAGTGGCCGGCGGACGCCGAGCGGCGGCTGCAGGCGGCCCGTCGTCGGGTACGGCGCAGTCTGCTGACCGCGCTCGCCGCCCCGGCCGGGCTCGCGCTGGCCCTGTCGCTGGTGTACTACCCGTTCGCCACGGCCGGCACGGTGCTGGACGAGGCGACGTACGACCGGATGCGGCCCGGCACCGCGCGCGCCGACCTGGCGGGGTTGCCCCGCCGGCAGGTCACACCGCCGTCCGGCGGCGAGGAGCCCGGCTGCGAGTTCTACACCGACGGCAACTTCCCCCTCGCCCAGCCGACCTGGCGGCTGTGCTTCACCGACGGCCGGCTGGTCGACAAGGAGCGGATCGCGTAGTGAACACGGACACCGCAGTCTCGCCGGTCCGGGTGGTCCTCGCCGACGACGAGGCGATGATCCGGGCCGGCGTTCGGGCCATCCTCGCCGCCGACCCGGGCATCGAGGTGGTCGCCGAGGCCGGCGACGGGCGGGCGGCGGTGGAGCTGGTCCGGGCGCACCGACCCCGGGTGGCGTTGCTGGACATCCGGATGCCGCGCCTGGACGGGTTGGCCGCCGCCGCCGAGATCCGCCGGGTGGCGCCGGCGACGGCGACGGTCATGCTGACCACCTTCGGCGAGGACGACCACGTGGCCCGGGCGCTCGGCCACGGCGCCAGCGGGTTCCTGCTCAAGGCCGGCGACCCGCGCGAGCTGATCGCCGGGGTGCACGCGGTCGCCGACGGTGGGGCGTACCTGTCGCCGCGGGTGGCCCGCCGGGTGATCGAGCTGGGCGCCGGGCGGTTGGCCCGCCGGCCCGTCGCGCGGGACCGGACGGCGGCGCTGACCGAACGGGAACGGGAGGTGCTGGCGCTGGTCGGGGCGGGGCTGTCCAACGCCGAGATCGCCCGCCGGCTGCACCTGGTCGAGGGCACCGTGAAGAGCTACCTGACCAGCATCTTCACCCGGTTGGACGTACGCAACCGGGTGCAGGCGGCGATCATCGCCTACGAGGCGGGGCTGGTCGACGGGTGAGCGGGGGCCGGTCGGCCCCCGCCCACCGGTCAGGCGTCGCGGCGGCGCAGCACGGCCCGGCCCAGCAGCAGCGCCGCGCCGGCCCAGCCGGCGAGCAGCAGCAGCCCGACCGCGCCGGGATACGGCTCGGCGTCGCCGGCCAGGAAGTGCCCACCGGCAACGCCGGGGAACACGTCGGCGATCCGGTTCAGCACGGCGATGTCCGGCTCCTGGAGCGACAGCGGCACGATCATCAGGGTGGCGAAGAGCACCGTGAGGGTGAGCACCGCGCTGCGTAGCGCCGCGCCGAGGCCCAGCGCCAGCACGCTGACCAGCGCCAGGTAGGTCGCCACCGCCAGAATGTCGCCGATGGTGCTGGTCATGGGCGCGCTGCCCCACCGGCCGAGCACCGGCCGCGCGACCAGGGCGCCGACGCCGCCGAGCAGCAGGCCGAGGACGAAGGTGACCGTGCCGGCCACCACGGCCTTGGCCAGCAGCACCCGACCGCGTGCCGGGGTGCACTGCAACGTCGTCCGGATGGTGCCGCTGGTGAACTCGGCGGTGATCGCCAGGAGGCCCAGCGCCAGCACGGCGTACTGGGTCAGCTCGACGGCGCTGACCACCACGCTGCCGGCGGTGACGATGCCCGGGTCGTCGGCCGGGTCGTCGTTGGTGTTGGCGTTGGCCGCGTAGATGGCCAACTGGCCGGCGCTCGCGGCCATCAGCAGCAGCGCCGCCATCGCGGTCCACCAGGTGGTCCGCACCGAGAACAGCTTGGTCCACTCGGCGGCCACCGCGCCGCGGAAGGCGCCCGGGGCGGGACGGGTGTCCGGGCTGGTGACGGTGTCCGCGATGGTGCTGGTGCTCATCGTGCCCCGCTTCCGGTCGGGCCGCCGGCGTACTCGACGCTGTCGGCGGTCAGCTCCATGAACGCCTGCTCCAGCGATGCGCCGTGCGGGCTCAGCTCGTGCAACCGGACCCCCAGCTCGTACGCCAGGTCACCGACCCGGTCCACGGTGCTCCCGGTGACGGTCAGCTCGTCGGCGCCGGCCGGCTCGACGGTCGCGCCGGCCGCGGTGAGGCGCGCGGCCAGGGTGGCCAGCCCGTCCGCGTGCGGACTGCGGACCCGGACGGCGACGGCGCTGCCGGCGATCACGTCGTCGATCGGGGCGTCGGCGAGCAGCCGTCCGCGCCCGATGACCACGAGCTGGTCGGCGGTGAGCTGCATCTCGCTCATCAGGTGGCTGGAGACGAAGACGGTCCGTCCCTGGTCGGCGAGGGAGCGCATCAGCTGCCGGACCCAGCGCACCCCGTCCGGGTCGAGGCCGTTGACCGGCTCGTCGAACATCAGCACCGGCGGGTCGCCGAGCAGCGCGCCGGCGATGCCGAGCCGCTGCCCCATCCCGAGGGAGAGGGTGCGGCCCGGCTTGGCCGCGGCGCGCCCGTCCAGGCCGACGGTGTCGAGCACCTCGTCCACCCGGCGACCGGGAATGCCGTTGCTGCGGGCCATGGCCAGCAGGTGCGCACGGCCGGACCGGGCCGGGTGGATGGCCCGGGCGTCGAGCAGCGCGCCCACCTCGTGCAGGGGCCGCCGCAGCTCCCGGTACGCCCGGCCGCCGACCAGCGCCTGCCCGGCGGTGGGCCGGTCCAGGCCGAGGATCATCCGCATGGTGGTGGACTTGCCGGCGCCGTTCGGGCCGAGGAAGCCGGTGACCCGGCCGGGCGCGACGTCGACGGTCAGGGAGTCGACCGCGACGGTCGCCCCGAACCGTTTCGTCAACCCACGTAATGTGATCATGCGCTGACGCTAGGCGCGCGAGGGGGAGCGGCGCCGCGCCCGAACGGCGACCACCGCACCTGACTTTCGTCAGTCCTCAGCCCCGGCAGCGGGCCGCCGGTCAGCCGCGGCGGACGACGAAGGCGTCGGGCATCCGGAAGGTGAGGTTGTCCGGGCACCACGGTGCGCGGACCACGGTCACCCCGTCCAGCAGCGGTGCGGCCTCGGTCACCACCACGGCCGCCTCCATCCGGGCCAGCACGTCACCGACGCAGCGGTGCGCGCCGGCACCGAACGCCACATGCCGGCGCGATCCGCGCTGGCCGGGCCGGAACTCGTCGGGCGCCTCGACGACCGCCGGGTCCCGACCGGCGCGGGCCAGCCAGAGCACGAGGCTCGTACCCGCCGGCACGGCGGTCCCGCCCAGCATGCTGTCCGCGGCGGCGACCCGGCGCCAGGTGACGATCGGCGGTTCCAGCCGCAGCCCCTCCTCGACCACGTCGGCCACCGCGACCCCACCGGTGCGGAGCCCGGTCAGCACCGAGGGCTCGCCGGCCAGCCGGTGCAGCAGCAGGGTGAGGAACTGCGAGGTGGTCTCCTGCCCGGCGACCAGCAGGAAGAAGAGCGCGCCGACCACCACGTCCGGGGCGTGCCCGGCCTTGCGCAGCTCGGCGGCCAGCCCGCCGCCGGTGGCCGCGAAGTCGCGCAGCACACCGTGGAAACGGCCCACCTCGGCAGCGAGCGCCACCTGCCGGTCGGGGTCCAGCGGTGCCCAGAACAGCTCCAGGGCGGCCCGGGCGAACTGCTTGACCGCGCCGACCGGCGCGTCCGGCAGCTCGACCAGCCGGGCCAGCACCAGCAGTGGCAGGTCGGCGGCGAGCTCCGCGTAGAGGTCGACCGCCGCACCGGCGTCGAGGCTGGCGGCCAGCCGGGCGACCCGTTCCCGGACCAGCGCGGTGAGCCAGGGACGCTGCGCGGCGACCCGGGCGGGGTGCAGCGCGTCGGCGACGATCGACCGGATCGCCGGATGGCTGGCGCCGGAGTTGTTCGCCAGGGTCGGCGGCAGCCGGAACCGGTGCCCGGCGAGCACCCGCAGCGCCGTCACCGGCATCGGGGTCACCGCGTCCAGCGCGTTGTCCGGCCGGTAGGCGACCGGGTCGGCGAGGACCTGGCGGACCAGCGCGTGCCGGGTCACGACCAGATGGGGTACGCCGACGTGGTCGGCCACCGTGGCCACGTCCGGCCAGGGTGCCCCGACCTCGGACGCCCAGCTCCGGAACAGCACGCCGACACGCTAGCCGGCGGCTCCCGGCAGCCCGGCCCGCAACTGCCAGACGGTGGTGCGCTTCACCCGCACGCTCTCCAGGGCCTCCGTCACCGGCACGTCGTAGTGGGCCAGCTCGTCGAAGCGTTCCCGGGGCAGGAACGCGCGGCCGGGGTCGCCGACCAGCGCCAGGGCACCCGCCCGGGTGGCGCGGAGCAGGAACCGCAGCACCCGCCGGGCCATCGCCTCGCTGTAGAAGACGTCCCCGGCGAGCACCACCTCCGCGTCTCCGGCGTCGCCGTCGAGGATGTCGCCGAACTCGGCGTCGACGCGTACCCCGTTGGCCTCGGCGTTCAGCGCGACCGCCGCCACCGCCAGCTCGTCGACCTCGACGGCCCGGACGGTGGCCGCGCCGGCGCGGGCGGCGGCGATGGCCACCAGGCCGGAGCCGGAGGCGAGGTCGAGCACCCGGCGGCCGGCGACCAGCTCCGGGTGGTCGGTCACGTGACGGGCGAGGGCCTGACCACCGGCCCAGGCGAAGGCCCAGAACGGCGGCGGCCGGTCGCTGCTGAACTCACCCTCGGTCAGCTCCCAGAGCCCGATCGGCTCGTCCGCCTGGTGCAGCCGCACCTCGGGGACGAAGGCCACCGGGGCGAGCCGGGCGTGCAGCCGGACGAAAGTGGCGGAGAGTTCGGACACGGTGGCGATTCTCCCAGCGGCCCGGCGCGCGGCGTGTCGCGGGGGACCCGTGACCGGTTCACCACGGTCGGTGAAAACCCGCCCCGTCCTTGCCGCCCGGTGCGAACACACCCGTCTGTTCGCCTCGACGCACCGCTCCTAGCGTTGCGGGGTGGAGGCAACCGAACGGAGACGGCGGTGATGACGGTGTGGCGGTACGCGCTGCGGCTCGGGGTGGTGCTGGCCTGTCTGAGTGGGGTGGAGCTGGTGCTGGCCGCTCCGGCGCAGGCGGCGTTCGCCACCGAGCTGAGTGGCCTGCCGGCCCGGTTCACCGCCGGCGACCAGGTCCGGACGGTCTCCGCCGTGGTGTCGCAGACCGACCGGCGCGGCGGGTGCGTGAAGGTGCGCTGGTCGATGGTGCTCAGCGTGCAGGGCATCCGGCTCGACCAGGTGAAAATGGATCGGGTGGAGGAGACCGGCGACTTTCCGCTGGAAATCCGGACCGAGGGTGACGTGGCCCGGCTGACCGACCGGCAGCTCGACCCGGGCACGCTCTGCCCGGACCGCACGGTCACCGCCCGCTACCGGGTGGCCTTCGCCGAGGACGTCACCCGGGGACGGGTCACCCTCGCCGCGGAGGCGTACGACGCCAACCTGCGCCTGCTTGCCCGCCAGACGGCCACCCGTTCGGTGGTGGGGGCGGGCGGCACACCGAGCAGCTCGGCGGAGCCGACCGGCACACCGGCGGAGCCCAGCGACCCGGCGAGCGTGCCGGGCGAGCAGGAGAGCACGGAGCCGATCGGTGACCAGGAGGTCGCTGCCGCGCCGCCGGCGCCCGGCCGCCCGGTGTCGCAGTCCGGCGGCTTCGGCGTGACGCAGGCGGCGTTCCTGCTCGGCGGGCTGCTGCTCTCGCTCGGGTTGGGGCTGCTGCTGCGGCTGCGCCACCTCACCCGCGTCGCGACCGCCGAGGCCGACGAGCCACCGGTGGACCGGCTCTGGGAGCGACCGCCCCCCGCGGGCCGCTGGCGACCGGCCCGCCGCTGATCGCGCGGGCCGCCGAGGTCGGGAGGCGTCGGGGCCGGCGGAGGTCCGCCGGCCCCGACGGTGTCACTTCGAGAACGCCTGGAACTCGGCGATCCTGACCTGGTCCCGGGCCGGGCTGGCGGTCGCGCAGTCCGTCGTCGTGGCCGGGTCGTCGTCCTGTTCACCGGCGTAGTTCGGGCCGCCGGTGCACTGGCTGGCCAGCACCTCCAGTCGCAGGTGGGTGGCGAGCGTGGTGGGCACCGCGAACGTCCGGAGGTTGATGTCCCGGCTGTACGCCCGGTACGCCCCACCGGGGAACGCGTCGCCGGCACTGGTGTAGATCCGTTGCCAGCGGGCCGGGTCGGCGCAGTCGGTGGTCTTCGCGTTGCAGGCCGACACCGCGAACGAGCGCAGCGCGCTGAGCGCGTTCTGACTGCCGGTGTCGGCGTCCCCGGCGATGGCGGGCCGCAGCATGGCGCTGACGTTCACCCGCTTGACCACCTGGGGTGCGTCGCCGGGCAGCGCCACGGTGAGCTGTCGGCCGGCCACCCCGTCCAGGGAGGCCCAGTTCGTCGCCTCGGTGTCGTCGGCGACGCGGTCCAGGTTGACCCCGTCGCCGCTGATCGTGGCGCCGGACGCGGTGGACGCGAGGTTGCGGCTCATCCGCAGGTCCACGTACCCGTCCTGACCGGCCTTGGCGACGACGCTGAGCCGCTGGTGCCCGAAGCCGGGCGCCACGGCGAGCAGGTCGTACGTGCCGGCCACCATCTCCACGGTGTCCGGGATCGGCGTGGCCGGGTCGGTGTCCGCGATCGGCGTCGCCCGTGCCTCGTACGCCCCGACGTACACCCGGATCGGCGCCTCGGCGCTGTCCCCACGCGGGCGCAGGGTGAGCGTCGCGTTGCCGCCGCGCGGCGAGGCGAAGCTCGGCGTCGGGTCGGTGTCGGCGGCGCCGTTGGTGGCGGCGTCCCGGCCCATCCCGGAGCGGGCGAACTCGGCCCAGATCAGGTCCTGGTTGGCGCCGCCGAAGCGGAGTAGGTCGGCGGTGAGCATGTTGTCCCGCATGTCGAGCATGCTGACCTGGCTGGCGGCCTGGAGCAGGAACGAGTCGAAGACGAGCTGCGACCAGCGCCGGTTACCCGGGCACTGGTCGGCGGCGACCTTGCCCTGCGCGCACTCCAGTTGCCGCTGGGGGGTGCCCAGGCCGTACCGCTTCACCATGGCGGACCGGACCCGGAAGTTGGTGGCCCCCCAGATCTCGCCGTCCGCGTGCACGGCCGGACCGCCGGTGTTGTAGCCGATGTCGGAGTAGTTCAGCGGGCTGCGGCTGAGGTCGTAGTTACGGATGCCGCTGACCAGGTTGCCGGTGACGTAGCCGCCCGTGACGAAGGGCGTCTCGCCGGGGGCGCGCAGCCCGTGCTGGAAGAGGTACTCGGCGGCGAGCAGGTCGCTCCACGACTCGCCCATCGACCCGCCCTGGTGGCCGCCGATGCCGCTGTCCGGGCCGGCGATCATCCGGTTGCTGATCGCGTGGGTGTACTCGTGGCCGATCACCGTCATGTCGTAGTCGCCGTCCACGCACGGCGGGTACGGCCCGCCGGCCTGCGGCTGCCACAGGTACATGTTGGTCGTCGGCGGCAGCCCGTCGCGCGGGGTGCCCTGGTTGGCGTTGTTCCGGTTGCCGGTCAGCGCGCCCTGCTGTGCGCGGCCCTGCTCGGCGTCGCCGCCCAGGCCGCCGGGCTTCAGGTTGACCGCCTGGAGGTTCCACGCCGACTCGGTGAAGCCCAGCTGGTACGCCCAGTCGTGCATCCGGTTGTGCATGGCGAAGAGGTTGCTGATCGCCGCGTCCGCGTCGTTGCGCTGCGCGGACGTGAACACCTCCGGGTTGCACTTCGCCTGGTGCCACTGGTCGGTGAACGGGTACTCGTAGCGGCGGTCCGGGCTGGGAGTGGCCGGGACGACCGGGGTGCCGGCGCCCCAGGAGAGCACCGTGTTGGCCGAGTTGCCGCGCGAGGTGAAGGTGGGCGTGCCGGTGGCCGCGTCGACGTCCCACGGCTGGCCGGTCGCCGGGTCGCGGAAGGCGGCCTGGCAGCCGGGCGCGGGGTCGCCGCACCAGCGCACCCGGGGGTCCTGCCCGGGGGCGAGGTCGCGCGGCGGCGTGGCCGGGAAGACCGCCCAGCTCGGGTTGTCCGAGTCGTAGTCGACGAGGTCCTCGCGGACCAGCACCTGCCCGGTGATCCCGTCCACGTAGGTGGTGAACGCGGCCGGGTGGTCGGTGTCCGCGCCGATCAGGGTCACCTCGTAGGCGGCCCGGGGGCCGTCGGTCGGGGTGGGCACGGCCACCGCGCGCACGGTGTGGCTGGCCACCGCGGTGGCGTCCAGCTTGGCGTCGGCGAGCGCTGCGGCGTACGCCTGCTCCTCGGTGCGGGTGGCCGGCGCGGGCGCGCCGGTGTCGCGGGCGAGCGAGGAGCTGACCGACAGCACCGCGCCGCCGGCGACCGCGATGGTGACCAGGCCGTCCGGCCCGGCCGGCAGGTCGCCGAAGCGCTGCCGCAGGGTGACCACGGCGCCGCTGCCGATGGGGCGGACCAGCACCCGCTCCAGCTTGGCCACCGTGTCGGTGTCCATTCCGAACAGATCGCGGTTGGCGGCCAGGTAGGCGCGGGCCGTGGCCTCCGGGTCGGTGGGCAGCCCGGTGGCGAGCGGGGTACGGCCGGGGCCGAGCGCCTGCGGTGTGCCGAGCCGGTTCCACCGGACGTCGGGGTCGGCGGCGCGGGCCAGCCCGCGCTGGCGGGCGTCGGGTGCCGCCGTACCGGTGCGGTTGTCGACGTCGGCGTGCTGGTGCCCCTCGGCGAACGGGCCGGACCGGCGCTCGGCGGATGGCGCGCCGCCGGCGGGGGCCGCGGTGCTCGCGCCGGTGGGGAGCAGCGCGGCGACTGTCGCGGTTGTCGCCAGGACGGCGATGAGCCGGCGTCGACGCCGGCTCATCGGGGGTGACCACTCCGGTTGTGGCACGGGACCTCCTCGTGGGAGCGGGATGGCCGGCGGCCGCCGACCGACGCAGCGCGGTGACGCATGCGCATTTGTGGATATCAGCCGCCGGGGGTGGCGGCAAGGCCCCAGGCCCGAGACGCGCCGACAGATCGGATTTGGTCGACGGTGCCGGGTGCTCAGCTGCCGGGCACCCAGTCGGGGTCGCGGCCGAAGGCCGACAGCAGGTGGTCCTGCTCGTCGGCGCCGGCGGGCAGCGGCACTTCGGGCCGCACCAGGTCGCCGCGCCGGTAGTCGTCGACCCGGCCGGCGAACCACCGGGCGCAGACGCGCACCGCCTCCGGGTCCATCCGCGGCTCGGCCCCGATCGCCACCGCCAGGTCCCAGCCGTGCACCAGGTGCTCGGCGAGGAGTTGGCTCAGGTACTCCTCGGCCGGAGTGTCACCGGCGGAGAGGTGCACGGTGCGGTCGACGGCACCGGGATGGACGGCGGCGATCTCGGCCTGCGCGGCGGCCTCGCGTGCCGCCACGGCCGGGTCGGTGCCGAGCAGGTCGCCGTCGAACCGGCTGCCGACCTCGTCGATGGTCCGGCCGGCGAGCAGTGGCACGCTCCACCGGTCCTCGCCCACCACGTGGTTGACCAGCGTGCGGACGTCCCAGCCGGGGCAGGGCGTCGGGTCGGACCACTGGCCCGGCCCGACCTGGTCCACCCGGTCGATGAACTCGGCCAGGCTCCGGCGGTACGCCTCGAGCAGGTCCATGGTGACGATTGTTCCGGCCGGCGCGGCGGGCCGAGCCGTTTTGCCCGGCTCTGCCCCCGGCAGGCGGGGCCGGCCGCTCCCGGTTCAGTCCAGGTCGCTCGGGTCCAGGCCGAGTTCCCGGGCGGTGACCAGCCGGACCCACTCGCCGAACTGCCGGCGGGAGATCACCCGGTCGTGCACGGCGAGTTGTACGGCCAGGCCGTCCATCACCGCGCTGATCCGCCAGGCGGCCCCTTCCGGGTCGGCGCACTGGAAGGTGCCGTCGGCGACCCCGGCCGAGATCACCGCGGCCAGGTCCTGCCGCCAGCGCAGGTCGAGCCGGCGGGACACCTTCTCCAGTTCAGGGGTGCGCAGTGACTCCGACCAGCCGTCGATCCACATCGACCACGAGGTGGCGCGCCCGGCCGGGGTGTAGAGCTTGAGGATCCGGCGGAGCTTGGTCAGCGGCGGGGCGGAGGAGCGGGTCACCACGTCCAGGCGGGCCAGATCCTGCTCGACCGCGTACGCGAACGCCTGCGCGAGCAGCCGCTCCTTGGTCGCGAAGTGGTAGAAGACCAGCGCCTGACTCACGCCGGCGGCCTGCGCCACGTCAGCCGTCCGGGTGTTGGCCAGACCGCGCTCCACAATCACGTCACAGGCGGTGCGCAGCAGGGCATCCAGGCGGATCTCGGCCGCACGTCTCGTCACGACCGTTACCGTAACCCATCCGACTGAACACGAACAGTTACCGCCACCGTCCGATCCGCGATGCGACAGTCGGAAGCCGGACACTTCCTGAGGGGGCCTTTCGTCGTTCTTCTGGGGACGTTCGTCGAGGTCCGGCGGCCCTCGCCGGCACGCCGCGATGCTGGCCGAGCGGTATCCGACGGGCGGGAGGCGGGCACGCGCCGGGGGTGCCGGAGTGTGACGGCTGTCAGGCCATCAGACCAGCCCCCTAGGAAGCCGGTTGGTGGTGGCTCGGGTCCCGCCGGCGCTGATGCCGCCGTCCACCAACCCGGGCCGGACGCGCCGAGGCCGACCCCGAGTTGGCAGTCGTTCACCGGCTCGGCTAAAGTTCTCATCCGTCACCCGGGAACGCCGGGGGCGTGCGGACGTAGCGCAGCTGGTAGCGCATCACCTTGCCAAGGTGAGGGTCGCGGGTTCGAATCCCGTCGTCCGCTCGGAGCTGCCGCCACGCATGACGGGGGCAACCTCGGTGGGGTGGCCGAGAGGCGAGGCAACGGCCTGCAAAGCCGTGTACGCGGGTTCAAATCCCGTCCCCACCTCGGCAACAAGCACGGGCGATTGGCGCAGTGGGAGCGCGCTTCCTTGACACGGAAGAGGTCACTGGTTCAAACCCAGTATCGCCCACCAGCTGGATGAGCAGTCAAAGGCTCGCTACCGAAACGGTAGCGAGCCTTTCTGTACGGACGGGCGGTCGGTCCGCGGCCGGGGCCGGCTCAGAAGGTCAGCAGCCGGAAGGTGCCCGCCGTGCGGAAGCCGAGGCGGCGGTAGACCGGCTCCCCGATGGGGGTCGAGGTGAGGGCGGCCGTGTGGACGCCCCGCCCGGCGGCGAGGTCGAGCGCGGCCCTGGTCATCGCCGCGCCGATGCCGCGACGGCGTTCCTCGGGCTGGGTGCCGACGAAGTACAGCGTCAGAAGACCGTCGGTGAGCCAGGCGACCGCCGTTCCGACGATCCGGCCGTCGTCGAGGCGGCCGGCCAGCCTGATGACGGTGCCGTCGCCGGCGAACGCCTTCTCCCGGTCGATCGCCGCCGCCACGCCCTCCGCCGGGATTCCGGACACCCGGGCATAGGCCGGGACGAAGGTGTCCAGGTCGGTGGTCTCGGCGATGTGCAGGCCGGCGGGCGTCGCAGCGTCCGCCGTGTCGGCGATCGCCGCGGTCATGATCGGCAGACGGGCGACCTCCACGCCGCCGAGGGACACCAGGCCGTCGGCGGCGTCGGCGTCGCTGTCCGGGCCGACCCACCACACCCGGGGTACGCCGTCGAGACGGCGCCGGGCCTCGGTGAGGGCGTCCTGGGGCCTACGCCCGGTCACGCGCAGCACGCCGTTGAGCGGCGGGTGCGGCACGTCGCTGCGATAGGTGACCAGGTCGGAACCCCCGGCCTCGCCGATGTTCCAGCCGAGCAGGTACGCCCGGTGTGCGGCCAGCACGGCGTCGAGGGACTCCACGCGGCGGATCTTAACGCGGGCACCGGACGTCCGGTCGTATCTGGATCGAATGACCAATTATTCGCGCGTACCGAACGTGTCGGTCTCGCACCTCGTGGGACATTCTGCGCTGCTCACGGCGCTATTGGATGGTCGGGCTCACTCGTCGTGACGGAGAATACTTTGTCGAGCGTTCCAGAAAAGCGCTAGTGTCAGGGCATGGCACGCACTCGTGAGTTCGACCTCGACGCCGCGGTGGACGCCGCCATGGAGGTGTTCCGCAGCAAGGGCTACGAGGGCACCTCCATCCGTGACCTCGGGGAGGCGACCGGCCTGGGCAGCGGCTCGATCTACGCCGCGTTCGGCAGCAAGGACGGTCTCTACCTGGCCGCGCTCGACCTCTACCGGCAGCGCTACGCCGCGCCGCTGGTCGAGATGCTGCGCTCCGGCAACGACGCCCGCGAGGTCATCCGTGAGGTGTTCGTCGGCGTGGTCGACGACATCGCCGGCGACGGGCGGCGTCTGGCCTGCCTGATCGTGGGCGCGTCGATGGAACGCGCCCACCACGACCTGCGGGTCGCCGAGCGGCTCCGCTCCACCACCCAGTCCCTGGAGCTGGCGCTCTACGACCTGCTCGCCGAAGGACAGCTGCGGGGTCAGATCCCGACCGACCGCAGCGCCAGCGACCTCGCCGGCTTCCTGGTGACCAGCCTCCAGGGCCTGCGGGTGATGGGTGCCATCAACCCCGACCGGGCGGCGCTGATGCGCTCCGCCGAGGTCGCGCTCAGTTGTCTGAGCTGAGCGCGGCCGTCACCAACCTTCTTCATGATCCAGGGAGATGCAGTCATGACCCCGACCGGCGTCGGCATCATCGGCGCGAGCACCAGCGGATGGGCCTCCATCGCGCACGTGCCCGCCATCGCCGCGACACCCGAGTTCGCGCTCCGCGCGGTCAGCACGTCCCGCGCCAGCAGCGCGCAGGCCGCGGCGGCGAAGTACGGCGTGCCCGCGTACCACGACCACCGGCAGCTCATCGCCCATCCCGACGTCGACCTCGTCGTCGTGTCGGTGAAGGTCACCGAGCACCTCAAGCTCATCTCCGCCGCCCTCGACGCGGGCAAGATGGTCTACAGCGAGTGGCCGCTGGGCAACGGCCTGGCCGAGGCCCAGCAGTTGGCCGACCAGGCGGCGAAGGCCGGCGTCCGCACCGTGGTCGGGCTCCAGGGCCGCTACGCCCCCGAGGTTCGCCTCGCCCGGGACCTGATCCGCGACGGGTACGTCGGCACGGTGCTCGGCACCACGATGGTCGGCTCCGGAATGGCCTGGGGCGGTGCGGTGGCCGACCCCGCCCAGGCGTACTGGTTCGACAACGCCAACGGCGCGTCCCCGCTCACCTCGGCCACGCTGCACGCCCTCGACCCACTGCACGTCGTGCTCGGCGAGTTCGACTCGGTGGCCGCGAACCTCGTCGTCGGCCGGAAGCAGGCGACGCTCGCCGACGGCAGCAGCATCCCGGTCACCGTGCCCGACCAGGTCGCGGTGATCGGCACCCTCACCGGCGGCGCGGCCGCGTCCGTCTTCTACCGGGGTGGCGCGTCCCGTGGGGACAACTTCCGATGGGAGATCAACGGCACCGAGGGCGACCTGGTGCTGACCGCCGACTGGGGCAACGTGCAGGTCGCGCAGCTCACCCTCGCCGGCGGTCGGGGCACGGACGGCGCGGTCAGGCCGCTGGAGGTCCCGGCGTCCTACCTGGACGGCGTGCCCGCCGAGCTGAGCCGTTCCGTCGCCGGTGGTGTGGCGCGACTCTACCGGCAGCTCGCCCGGGACCTGGCCGACGACATCCGGACCGTCCCCGACTTCGCGCACGCCCTGGGTCGGCACCGGCTCATCGACGCGGTCGAGCGGGCCTCCGCCACCGGCACGACCCAGTCCCTGGTCTGAATCTTGTCGCAGAGGAGTCAACAATGAGAGCGGTCGGACTGTTGCGCCACGGCGGGCCCGAGGTGCTGCGGGTGGTCGAGGTTCCCACGCCCCACGCCGGCCCCGGCGAGGTACGCATCCGGGTACGCGCGGCCGCCGTCAACCCGGCGGACACGCTGATCCGGGCGGGTGCGACGGCGGTGCGGCTCCGTGGCACCGATCCGCTCCTCCCCGGGCTGGACGTCGCCGGCACCATCGACGAGGTCGGTCCCGGCACCAGCGGTGAACTCGCCCCGGGTGACCTGGTGATGGCGATGATCAACCCGACCCGCCCGGCGGGCGGCGGGTACGCCGAGTGGGTCGTGCTCCCGGAGTCCTGGGTGGCACCTGCGCCGGTCGGATCGTCGGCTGCCGAGGCGGCCACCCTTCCGATGAACGGGCTGACCGCCCTGCGAGCCCTGGACCAGCTACGGCTACCGCCCGGCAGCTCCCTCGCCGTCACCGGCGCCGCCGGCGGCGTCGGCGGGTACGCCGTACAGCTCGGCAAGGCCGCCGGCCACCACGTGCTGGCCGACGCGGCGCCGGGTGACGCGGAGTTGGTCGCCGCGCTCGGCGCCGACGTGACGGTGACCCGGGGCCCGGGCGTCGCCGAGCGCTTCCGTGAGCACGTCCCGGACGGCGTCGACGCCGCCGTCGACGCCGCGCTGGTCGGCCCCGCGCTGCTGCCGGCGATCCGTGCCGGCGGCGCCGTGGCCCTGCTCCGCGGTGGGCCGGCCCCGGCGGAGCTGGCCCGGGCCGCCCGTCCGGACGTCACCCTGGTGGCGACGTTCGTGCACGACTACGACGGACGCCGCGACAAGCTCGACCTGCTCCGGCGGCTCGCCGAGGGGGGCGGCCTGACCCTGCGCGTCGCCGGCCGGTTCCCGCCCGAGGAGTCCGTCCGGGCGCACCGGCTCCTTGAGGCCGGCGGGGTGCGCGGTCGGCTCATCATCGAGTTCTGACGCCGGCAACCGGGGGCGGCACGCGGCGTTGCCGGCGGGGCGGCCGCCGCCCTAGGCGGCAGCGGAGAGCAGCGCCTCGGCGAGGTCGGTGCGGGTGCTGAGCAGCGTCCGACCCCGGCGGTGCGTCACCACCAGGCCCGCCGCCCGTAGCGCGGTGAGGTGTTGGGAGACCCCGCCGGCCGACATCCCGGTGCGTCGGGCCAGCTCCGTGGTGCTCGTCGGCGCGGCCAGTTCGGTGAGCAAGCGGGCCCGCCCGCGGCCGACCACCGCTGCCAGCGCGTCCGGGACGCCGTCCGGGCGCTCCCACAGCGTGCCGAGCCCTCGGGCCGGATAGGCGAGCTGCGGAGCATCCGCTGTGGAGACGCTCAGCACCGACGGCCAGACGAAGGCCGACGGGACCAGCACCAGGCCCGGCCCGTCCGCGATGTCCGGGGCGAGGCAGTGTCGCTGCGCGACGAGCAGGGTGTCGTCCTCCCACCGGACCTGCTGGTGCAGGTCGTTGAGGAGCTCGGCCGCCCCGTCCTCGGCCAGCCGGCGGGCGCGGGCGGCGACGTCGGCGTCGAGCAGCAACCGCAGTCGCGGCCAGTGCGGGGCCAGGGCGATCCGCCAGTACGCCTCGATCTCCCCGGTGAGCCGGCGCAACCCGGCGGGCGGGTCGGCGTACAGGGCGGCGAGCGCGGGGGTGCGGTCACCCGGGTACAGGTCCAGGTGCGCGCGGACGGTGGCGTCCGGGGTGGCGCGCAGGGCGGCCAGTTCGGCGGCCAGGTCCGGGGTGAGCCCGACCGGCGGCGGGGTGAGGAAGTCGGCCAGGTAGCCGGGTGGGGCGGGCACCAGCTGCCAGAGCAGCCCGCCGTCCGGGCCGGCCAGCCCGGCCTCGACCAGCGGCGGACGGACCCGCCGGACCCACGGCAGGTGGACCGCGTGGTCCCCCGGGTCGCGCAGCACCCGGACGCTCGCGACGACCTCCCACAGGCACGACACCGCGAACCGGATGCGGGCGACGGCAGCCGCCGACAGGCCGATGGCGACCATTTCACCCCCGGTGGATTCAGCTGGGACTGAAACATTACTGCCCGGGCCCGGGCCGGCCGAGACTTGCCCGGTGACCGATCACCAGAGCCGAGCAGAGCTCTTCCGTTCCCTGCACATCCCCGGTTCGCCGCTCGTCCTCGTCAACGCCTGGGACGCGGCGAGCGCCCGGGTCGTGGCCGCCGCCGGAGCCAGCGCCGTGGCCACCACCAGCGCCGGCGTCGCCTGGAGCCTGGGTTCTCCCGACGGCGACGCGCTCGACCGCGACGACGCCGTCGAGCTGATCCGGCGGGTCGCCGCCGCGGTGCCGCTGCCGGTCAGCGCCGACATCGAGTCCGGCTACGGAAGGACCCCGGCGGAGGTGGGTGACACCGTCCGCGCGGTGCTGGCCGCCGGCGCCGTCGGGGTCAACGTCGAGGACGCGCGGTACGACGGCGGGGAGCCACTGCGCCCGGTGGACGAGCAGTGCGCGCGACTCGCGGCGGTCCGATCCGCTGGCCACGGCGCCGGGGTGCCCCTGTACCTGAACGCCCGGATCGACACGTTCCTGCGCGGCGGTGGGGACGTCGGCGAGACAGTGGCCCGGGCGTCGGCCTACCTGGCCGCCGGGGCGGACGGGGTGTTCGTGCCCGGCGTGGTCGACCCGGCCGTCATCCGGCAGTTGGTCGAGGCGATTCCGGCGCCGCTGAACGTGCTCGTCGGGCCGGGGGCGCCGACGGTGGGGGAGCTGGCCAAGCTGGGGGTGGCCCGGGTGAGTCTCGGCTCGGCGGTTGCGGAGGGCGCGTACGCGGTGGCCCGCCGGGCGGCGGACGAGGCGTTCGGCGCGGGCACGTACGGAGCGCTGGCCGATGCCCTCGACTACGGCACGCTCAACGCGTTGATGCGCTGAGCGGCGGGGTTGCCACGGGCCGGCCACCCCGATCGGGGCGGCCGGCCGTGGCGCGTGCTCCTCCGGCGACGGCCGGCGGTCGTGTCACAGCGGCGGGGCGGTGTCCCGACGCTCCTCGACCCGGCGGTACTCCACCGGCTCCTCGACCCGCCGGTACTCGACCGGCTGCTCGGTGGTGGTGACCACCTCGCGGCGGCGACCCCAGACCAGCGTGGTCATGATCAGGCCGAGGACACCGGCCGCCATCAGGATCCAGCCGACCACGTCGAGGTTGATGCCGCCGACGCTCGCGTCCAGGGCGAAGGTGAGGATCGCGCCGAGCGCGATGAGGAAGATGCTGGTGCCGATACCCACGACAGCCTCCTTAGGGGATGTGGTGCGCTGTCGAGGTTCTTCAGTACCCCGTCGCCCACCAGCGCAATCGCCCCGGCCCGAGGGCGCCGGGTGCAGCGATCTTGGCGTCGGGTAGAGTTCACCCGTCGCCGGCGCTTGCCGGGACGTGCGGACGTAGCGCAGCTGGTAGCGCATCACCTTGCCAAGGTGAGGGTCGCGGGTTCGAATCCCGTCGTCCGCTCGCGATCCGCCCCACGAGCCTGGTTGCCGGGCCGGGCGGTCACCACGGGCGATTGGCGCAGTGGGAGCGCGCTTCCCTGACACGGAAGAGGTCACTGGTTCAAACCCAGTATCGCCCACCAGTTCGATGAGCATCCCAGGCGGCTCGTCACCGGACGTCCGGTGACGGGCCGTTCCTCGTACCCGGTCAGGTTCCCGCCGGCCGACAAACCGGTGGCGGTCCGCATCGACCCGTTGCCAGACTCTGACCTGTGCGAGAGCCGGACCGTTTCCGAGCCGCCGTCGCCGCCTGGGCGGCTGGCGGCACGGATGCCCCGGCGGCGGCAACGGTCGCCCGTGAGTTGGCCCGTGACGGTCGCCTGGCCACCGTCGTGCTCGTCGAGGGCGTCAGCGACCTGTACGCGGTGGAGGCGCTGGCCGCGCGGCGCGACCGTGACCTGATCGACGAGGGCGTGTGCGTCGTGTCGATGGGGGGCGCGATGAGCGTCGGTCGGTTCCTGCGGCTCTTCGGCGCGCAGGGGCTCGCCCTGGGTGTGCGGGGGCTCTGCGACGAGGCCGAGGAGAGCTACTTCCGGCGCGGGCTCGAGCAGGCGGGCCTGGGCGGTGGCCTGACCCGCTCGGCGATGGAGGCGCTCGGCTTCTACGTGTGCGTCGCCGACCTGGAGGACGAGCTGATCCGCGCCCTCGGCAGCACGGGCGTCGAACAGGTCCTCGCGGCGGAGAGGGACCTGACCAGGTTCCGGGTCTTCCAGAACCAGCCGGCGCAGCGGGGGCGGCCGGTCGAGCGGCAACTGCGGCGCTTCATGGGCACGATGAGCGGCCGCAAGGCCCGGTACGCCCGCGCGCTCGTGCGCGCCCTCGACCCGGCGTCCGTCCCGCGACCGCTGGACCACCTGCTCGCCGGGTAGGCGGAGTTCTGCTGTGGGGAGATCCGCTGACGGTGAACGTGGGTGCCGCCCGCCGTTGTGACCCGGCAGGGTGGACCGCATGAGACTGCTGGTGCTGGGCGGGACGGGTTTCGTGGGCGGGGCGACGGTGACCGAAGCGGTACGCCGGGGCTGGTCGGTGACGGTGTTCAACCGGGGGGTGCACGGCGCGGTCCCGCCGGGCGTACACCGGTTGCGGGGTGACCGGACCGCGCCGGACGGCCTGGCGGCGCTGGCGGGCGGCGAGTGGGACCTGGTGGTCGACACCTGGGACAGCGCGCCACGGGCGGTACGGGACGCGGCCCGCGCGCTGGCCGGTGCGGTCCCGCACTACGCCTACATCTCCAGTGGCTCGGTCTACGCCGTGCCCGTGGCGGCGCAGGTGGGCGAGGACGCGCCCACCGTGGAGGCGTCCGCCGACGCCGACGGGGGAGACTACGCGCAGTGCAAGGCCGGCGGGGAGCTGGCCGCCACGGAGGTGTACGGGGAGCGGGCGCTGCTGGTGCGGGCCGGGCTGATCCTCGGGCCGGGGGAGGACATCGGCCGGCTGCCCTGGTGGCTGCAGCGCGTGGCCCGGGGCGGGGACGTGCTCGCGCCCGGCCCCGCGGACCTGCCCGTGCAGTACATCGACGTCCGCGACCTGGCCGCGTGGACGCTGGACCGGGCGGCCGAAGGTGTCGGCGGTGCCTTCAACGTCATCAGCCACCCGGGGCACACCACGATGGGCGAACTGCTCGACGCGGTCGTCGCGGTGACCGGCTCCGACGCCCGGCTGCGCTGGACCGACCCGGCGTCGATCCTCGCCGCCGGCGTGATCCCCTGGAACGACCTGCCCATCTGGATCCCGGAAGGTCACGAGTTCCGGTGGTTGCAGGAGCGCGGCGTGCAGAAGGCGTACGCGGCGGGGCTGAGCTGCCGCCCGGTGGCCGAGACCGTCGCCGACACCTGGCGCTGGCTGCGTGCGGTGGGGTCGGTGCCGCCGCGCGCCGGCCGGCCGGCCCGCGCGCCGGTGGGCCTCGACCCCGCGCGGGAGGCGGCGCTGCTCGCCGCCTGAACGGCGCGTCGATCGGGGGTGGTGGTGCCGGCTCAGACCGGCACCACCGGCAGGTCCAGCACCTCGTCGACGCCGCGGCGCGGAGTCGGTCGGCCGGGCTGGCCGTAGCCGACCCGCAGCACCATCTGCGGTGTGCCGAACCGGCCCAGCGACAGCCGCAGCTGCTCCCGCGCGCCGGGCACCTCGATCGGCTGGGAGAGCATCGACACGCTGAGCCCGGCGTCGGTGGCCGTCAGCAGCACCCGTTGCAGGGCCTGGCCGGCGATCACCTGGTCCACGGCGGTGTTCCCCACCGAGCCGAGCACCGCCACCAGCGGTTCCGGCTCGAAGTCCCGCCCCGGCGCCCGGTCCCGGCCGCCGAAGCCGCGCGCCGGCAGCACGTCCTGCGGCTCGCTCTGCGGCCCGCCGGCCGAGACGGGTACGCCGTCGGGCGCGGGCTCCCGGCGTAGCCACCGCTCGCGCTCCGCCCGGTAGGCGGGGTCGCGCTCCAGCACCCGGTGCGCGCTGCGGGCGATCTCACCGAACGCGGCGACCGCGCTCACCCCGATCAGCATCTCCAGCCAGCACTGCTCGGCGCGGGCCGCCTCGCCGAGCCGCCACCGGGCGTCCGCCGGCACCGGGTTCGGCCAGAACGGCATCCGGTTGCTGAACCGGCGTGCGACGGCGGCGTACAGGCTCTGCTCCGACGGGGTGGGTCGGCGCGGGAGGTCCGGCACCAGCCGGGCCAGCAGGTCCGGCTCGGCCGGGTCCGGACGCAGCCGCACCCGGGCCGGTATGCCGGCCACGGCCAGCGCGATCCGCAGGTTGAACAGCGCCGCGCCGCAGGCCATCCGCACACCCCACCCGCTCGGGTCGGTCGCCGGCAGCCGGCGGGCCGGGTCGGCCAGCACCTCGATCCCGCCGTCACGCAGCCGCAACCGCCACGGCTGGGTGTTGTGCAGGGATGGCGCCCGCACCGCGTCCACGGCGGCGGCCCGCAGGTGGGCCGCGGTGTAGCCGATGTCCATGCCAGCTGTTCCTCTCCGGTGGAGCCGGCGCCGCTGCAGCCGCGACGGCCGGCGTACCCCCACCGTCCGCCCGCCGGGTGGGCGGCGGACAGGGCCGGACGTCCCGAGCCGTCGGGTCCGACCGCCCTCCGCCCGGTCCGCCCACCGTCGGCGGGGCCGGACCGCGTTGTCGGGACCTTCGGCCCGTGCATCCGACCTGAGGTCACGGGTAGAAAGGGGACATGATCCGGGTGTTCCTCCTCGACGACCATGAGGTCGTCCGCCGTGGCCTGGCCGACCTGTTGCAGAGCAGCGGCGACATCGAGGTGGTCGGCGAGTCCGGCTCCGCGCAGGAGGCGGCACGTCTCATTCCGGCGTTGCGGCCGGACGTCGCGATCCTCGACGCGCGCCTGCCCGACGGCAACGGCATCGACGTGTGCCGTGACGTACGCGCCGTCGACTCGTCCATCAAGGGCCTGATCCTCACCTCGTACGAGGACGACGAGGCGCTGTTCGCGGCAATCATGGCGGGTGCCGCCGGGTACGTGCTCAAGCAGATCCGCGGCACCGACCTCGTCGACGCGGTGCGCCGGGTGGCGGCCGGGCAGTCGCTGCTCGACCCGGCGATCACCACCCGGGTGCTGGAACGCATCCGCAACGGCGTCGAGCAGCCCCGCGAGTTGAAGTCGCTCACCGAGCAGGAGCGGCGGATCCTGGAGTACGTCGCGGAGGGGATGACCAACCGGGAGATCGCCGGGAAGATGTTCCTGGCCGAGAAGACGGTGAAGAACTACGTCTCCAGCGTGCTGGCCAAGCTGGGCCTGGAGCGCCGCACGCAGGCGGCGGTGCTGGCCACCCGGCTGCTCGGCAAGACGCCCTGACCCGGCCGGTCAGTCGCGCAGCGGCACCGACCAGCTCACCTCGGTGCCGTGCGGCTCGACCGGGCGGATCGTGAAGCCACCCCCGTGGCGTTCGGCGCGTTCACGGAGGTTGACCAGCCCGCCCCGGGCGGCACCCGGGTCGCAGCCCACCCCGTCGTCGGCGACCGTGACGGTGACGTGGCCGGCCTCGACGCGTACGGCGACGTCGACGTGGTCGGCCTGCGCGTGGCGGACCGTGTTGGACAGCGCCTCGCGCAGCACGGCGGTGAGGTCCGGGCGCACCGCGTCCGGGACGGCGCTGTCCACCGGCCCGGTCAGCTCCAGGCGGGGCTTGTGGCCCAGTGACTCGGCAGCCACCTCGATCGCCTCGCGGATCTCGGTCCGCAGCGCCGCGGTCATCGGCGTGCGCAGCTCGAAGATGGTCCGGCGGATGTCCCGGATGGTGGCGTCCAGATCGTCGACGGCCGCGTTGATCCGCCTGGCCACCTCCGGGCGGGTCATCATCGGCGCGGCGCTCTGCAGTTGCAGGCCGGTGGCGAAGAGTCGCTGGATCACCACGTCGTGCAGGTCGCGGGCGATCCGCTCGCGGTCCTCCAGGACCACGAGCAGCTCCCGCTCCTCCTGGCCGCGGGCCCGCTCCATGGCCAGCGCGGCCTGGCCGGCGAAGCTGCCCAGCAGGGCCACGTCGTCCTCGCTGGCGCCCCCGCCGCGCTCCGGGCGGTGTGCCACGACCAGCACGCCGTGCAGGGTCTCGGCGGTGGCCAGTGGTGAGATCACCGCCGGCCCGGTGTGCAGCAGCGCCGGCCACGGTGCGGCGTGCGCGAGGTCGTCCACCTCGTCGTGCCGGCCCTGCGCGACCGCCGCGCCGAAGCTGGTGTCGGCGGCCGGCACGACCGTGCCGACCAGCGCCCGCGACTGCTCGTCGGTGCCGTCGACCACCTCGACGGTGAACTGCGCGGTGTCGGGGTCGTAGAGCAGCACCAGCGCCAGTTCCGCCTCGGCGACCTCCCGGGCGCGGCGGGCGACCAGCGCCAGCGCGTCCGTGCGGCGTACCTCGCCGAGCAGCACCGAGGTGATCTCGGCGGTCGCGGCGAGCCAGCGTTCCCGCCGGTGCGCCAGGGCGTACAGTCGGGCGTTCTCGATGGCCACGCCGGCCGCGGCGGCGAGCGCGACCACGATCTCCTCGTCGTCCTCGGTGAACTGCGCCCCGCCCTGCTTCTCTGCCAGGTAGAGATTGCCGAACACCTGGTCGCGGATGCGCACCGGCACACCCAGGAAGCTGTGCATCGGCGGGTGGTTGGCGGGGAAGCCGTAGGAGCGGGGGTGCTGGGTGATGTCCGGCATCCGCAGCGGCCGGGGATCGTCGATGAGCAGGCCGAGCACCCCCCGCCCGTGCGGCAGGTCACCGATCTGCGCGCGCAGCTCGGGGGAGATGCCGTGGACGATGAAGTCGTGCAGCAGCCGGTCCGGGCCGACCACGCCCAGGGCGCCGTACCGGGCGCCGACCAGCTCGCACGCGGCCTGCACGATCCGTTGCAGGGTGCTGCGCAGATCCAGGTTGGTGCCGATGCCGACCACCGCGTCGAGCAGGGCACGCAGCCGCTCCCGGCTGGTGACGACCTCCCCGACCCGGTCCAGCATCTCCTGGAGCAACTCGTCGAGGTGGACGCGGGACAGCGGGCTCAGCCCGAGTGACGGCGTCACCGGCGTTTCCTGGCGAGGTGGTGGGACGCTGCTGGTCACCGCGCGATGGTAGCGCCGGCCGCCGCTGGCCGGACCGGTCAGCTCCGCTCGCCGCGTACCGCCGTGGTGTCGACCACCTGCTCGGTGGTCAGCCGTGGGGTGTGCGGCGGGCCCGCGTGCTCCGGGTCCGCGATACCCAGGCGCAGCACGAGGTACGGGAAGCCGAGCCCGGCGAGCAGCTGCCGCAGGGTCTGCCGGGTGCCCTCCACCTCGACGGCCGAGCTGAGCGGGACCACCGAGACACCGAGCCGGGTGGCGGTCAGCCAGGCGGCGGAGAGCGCCTCGCCGGCGCGCAGCCAGCTGTCCCGCTCGTCCTCGTCGCCGTAGAGCAGCGCGTACACGGCGGCACGGTCGTGGCCGGGCCCGACCGGCAGGCCGCCCGGTTGGCCGAAGTCACGGGCCGGCACGGTGGTCTGCGGACGCTGCTGGGGCAGCACCTCCGGCGGTAGCCCGGTGCCCGTGCCGGCACGGCTGGTCCAGTACGCCAGCTCGGCGCGCAGCCGTGGGTCCTCGGCCTCGACCGTGTCGGCGTGACCGGCCGCGGCGGCCAGCTCCAGCACCTGCTCGCCGTCGAGGATCTGCAGCCGGGCGCCCTCGGCGGCGACCGCCCGGGTGATCTCGCCGACCGCGGCGGTGGGCACCGGCTCGTCGCTGACCGGCCGCCGGTCGGTGTGTCGGACCTGCATGCACTGCACCATCCGCATGGCGTCCGGCTCGGGCGCCACGCGGCCCGAGGTGGTCAGCCGGGCCAGCAGTTCGCGGTCGCTCGGGTCGGGCAGCCGCTCCACCACGGCGCGCCACCCCTCGGCGGCCAGAGCCAGCCGGGCGTGGTGCAGGGCGGTGCCGCAGCTGATCGCGAGCAGCCGGCCCTCCGGGTCGGTGGCCGCGAGCTGCCGGTCGGCGACGGTGCGCAGCTCCAGGGCGTCGGGCAGCACCCGCCAGCGCCACGGCTGGGTGTTGTGCACCGAGGGGGCGTGCCCTGCGGTCGCGGCGGCCTCCGCCAGCGCGGTGGTCAGCTGGCTCTCCTGACTCATGGTCACGACCTCTCCGTCTCTGCCCACCCGTGCCTCCGGGCGGCGGCGCTCCGCGTTGGTGCCGCCTCCATCCTGTGGCATCCGTGGCGGTGCCGCACGGGTCGTAGGTCCCGGGCGACCGGGACGTCACGCCCGGGGTCAGCGTTCCCGGACCACGGCGACCGGACAGTGCGCGTGCTGGATGACCTGCTGGCTGACCGAGCCGAGCAGCATCCCCGCGAGCCCGCCCCGACCCCGGCTGCCGACCACCACCAGTGCCGCCTGCTGGCTGGCGTCGACGAGTGTCGCCGCCGGGCTGCCCGCCACCAGGTCGACGGTCACCGCCAGCTCCGGGAACGTCCGCCGCCACGGCTCCAGCGCCTGCTCCACCGCCGCCCGCTCGTCCGGCACACCGGCCGCCCCGCCGGGACCCTGGGTCCACGCGTGCAGCACGCGCAGCGGCACCCGCCGCTGGGCCGCTCGTTCCGCCGCGAAGCCGAGCGCCACCAGCGACGGCTCCGACCCGTCCACCCCGACCGCCACCGGCCCGCCCGGTGCGCTGCCCGCGCCGTCCCGGACCACCACGACCGGGCAGTGCGCGTGCGCGGCGACCGCCACGGCCGTCGACCCGGCCAGAAGCCCACCGAACCCGCCGTGGCCGCGGCTGCCGAGCACCAGCAGCCCGGCCTCGGCCGAGCGTTCCTGCAGGATCAGGGCCGGGGGCCCGTCGTACACCTCGCCGGTGACGGTGAGCCCGGGGTGCGCGGCGCCGGCCTGCGCCGCCGCGTCGCGGACCAGCTCCTCCACCTGCCGCCGGGCGGTGTCGTCGGGCCAGATGCCGGGCGCCACACCCGGGCCGACCCAGCTGGCCACGGTCAGCCATTCGAAGACGTACGCCAGCCGCACCGGCTGGCCGCTGCGCTCGGCCTCGTCCAGCGCCCAGTCCAGGGCCACGGACGCGTCGGTGGAGCCGTCGTAGCCGACCAGGATCTCCGCGTCACGCACGTCGTCCTCCTCAGGGGTTGGTCGGGTCGGTTTCCCGGACCCAGCGCCACTCGGCGACCTGGGGGTCGTCCTCGCCGTGGCGGCGGGTGTAGTCGCGCGCCGACTGCCGGGCGTCGATCATCTGCTGGCGCAGGTACGCGGCACGGGCGGCCAGCCCGGGCACCCGGTCGATGACGTCGATGACCAGGTGGAAGCGGTCCAGGTCGTTGAGCATCACCATGTCGAACGGGGTGGTGGTGGTGCCCTCCTCCTTGTAGCCGCGCACGTGCAGGTTGTCGTGGTTGGTGCGCCGGTAGGTGAGCCGGTGGATCAGCCACGGATAGCCGTGGTAGGCGAAGATGATCGGCCGGTCCGCGGTGAAGATGGTGTCGAACTCGTTGTCGGGCAGGCCGTGCGGATGCTCGGTGGGCGGTTGGAGCCGCATCAGGTCCACCACGTTGACCAGCCGCACCCGCAGGTCCGGCAGGTGCCGGCGCAGCAGGTCGGCGGCGGCCAGCGCCTCCAGCGTGGGCACGTCCCCGCAGCAGGCGAGCACCACGTCCGGCTCGTTGCCGTCGTCGCTGCTGGCCCACTTCCAGATGCCCAGGCCGCGCCGGGTGTGCTGGATGGCCTCGGTCATCGTCATCCAGTTCGGCGCCGGTTGCTTGCCGGCCACCACCACGTTGATGTAGTGCCGGCTGCGCAGGCAGTGGTCCATGGTCGCGAGCAGTGTGTTGGCGTCCGGAGGCAGGTAGACCCGGACCACCTCGGCCTTCTTGTTCACGACGTGGTCGATGAAGCCCGGGTCCTGGTGGGAGAAGCCGTTGTGGTCCTGCCGCCAGACGTGGCTGGACAGCAGGTAGTTCAGGGAGGCGAGGGGCTGGCGCCAGGGGATGGCGCGGGTCACCTTCAGCCACTTGGCGTGCTGGTTGAGCATCGAGTCGACGATGTGGATGAACGCCTCGTAGCTGGTGAACACGCCGTGCCGGCCGGTCAGCAGGTAGCCCTCCAGCCAACCCTGGCACAGGTGCTCGGAGAGCACCTCCATCACCCGGCCGTCCGGGGAGAGGTGGTCGTCGCCGGGCATCGTGCCGCCCACCCAGGCCCGGTCGGTCATCTCGAAGGCGGCGTCCAGCCGGTTGGAGGCGACCTCGTCCGGGCCGAACAGCCGGAACGTCTGCGGGTTGGCGGCGATGACGTCCCGGATCCACGCGCCGAGCACCCCGGTCGCGCCGGCCATCGGCTCGCCCGGCTGGGGGACGTCGACGCCGTACTCGCGGAAGTCCGGCAGGGTCAGGTCGCGCAGCACCACCCCGCCGTTGGTGACCGGGTTGGCGCTCATCCTCCGGTCACCGTGCGGCGGCAGCGTGCACAGGTCGTCCACCGGGGCGCCGGTGGCGTCGAACAGCTCCTCCGGGCGGTAGCTGCGCAGCCAGTGCTCCAGCTCGGCCAGGTGCGCGGGGTTGGTCCGCACCTGCGACAGGGGCACCTGGTGGGCGCGGTAGGTGCCCTCCACCTGTGTGCCGTCGACCTCGCGCGGGCCGGTCCAGCCCTTCGGCGTCCGTAGGACGATCATCGGCCAGCGGGGGCGTTCGACGACGCCGCCGGAGCGGGCCGCGAGCTGGATCGCGCTGATCTCGTCCAGTGCCCGGTCCAGCGTCGCGGCGAGCGCGCGGTGCACCTCGGCGGGGTCGTCGCCGGCCACCACGTACGGCTGGTAGCCCGAGCCGCGCAGGATGTCGAGCAGGTCCGACTCGGGGATCCGGGCCAGCACGGTCGGGTTGGCGATCTTGTAGCCGTTGAGGTGCAGGATGGGCAGCACCGCGCCGTCACGGGCCGGGTTGAGGAAGACGGTGGACAGCCAACTGCCGGCCAGCGGCCCGGTCTCCGCCTCGCCGTCGCCGATCACGCAGGCCACCACCAGGTCGGGGTGGTCGAAGGCCGCGCCGTAGGCGTGGCTCAGCGCGTACCCCAGCTCGCCGCCCTCGTGGATCGAGCCCGGCACCTCCGCCGCCACGTGGCTGGGGATGCCGCCGGGGAAGGAGAACTGCCGGAACAGCCGGGCCATCCCGGCCTCGTCGCGCGACACGTCGTGGTAGCGCTCCGACCAGGTGCCCTCCAGCCAGGTGTTGGCCACGATGGCCGGGCCGCCGTGCCCGGGTCCGGTGACCAGCATGGCGTTCAGGTCGCGCGCCACGATCACCCGGTTGAGGTGGGCGTAGATCAGGTTGAGCCCGGGGCTGGTGCCCCAGTGGCCGAGCAGCCGGGGCTTGATGTCGTCGGTGGTCAGCGGCTCACGCAGCAGCGGGTTGCCCAGCAGGTAGATCTGCCCGACGGTGAGGTAGTTCGCGGCTCGCCAGTAGGCGTCCAGCCGGCGCAGCTCGTCGTCGGTCAGCGAACGGTTCGCGTCGAGAGCGGTGTCCATGATGCTGAGCCTCTCGCAGATAGGGGAGTGGGGCATCCGAAGTCCAGCCTCGCCACTGCCGGCGGTCCCGCGTCAGGGCCGTTGGTCCCGGTCGGGGTGGGCGGCAGACCTGGTCAGCGGCGCCTCGGCCAGCCCACGGACGACGATCACGGGGGCCGGAGCGTGGTAGAGCAGCGACTGGGCGACCGCTCCGAGCATGCCCCGTCCCGGCTCGTCACCGCGGGCGGCGACGAGCGCCACCTGCGCCGAGCGGGCCATGTCGACCAGCACCTGGCCTGGGTCGCCCTTGACGACACGGCACTCGGTCGGCACCTCGCTGCGCCGGGCGGTGTAGTGGGCCACCACCTTCGTGAGCGCGTCGGTGACCGCTTCGGCGTCCTCGTCGGGTTCGACCACGCGCAGCGCCAGCAACCGGGCGCAGCGCAGGGCGGCGCATTCGAGGGCCCACTCCAGGGCGAGGTTCGAGCTGGGTGAACCGTCCACCCCGACCAGCACCGGACCCTCCGGTGGCTGCTCGCCGCGCACCACCAGCAGAGGGCAGCCGGCCCGCGCGGCGAGCTGGACGGCGATCGTGTCGGACGGGACGCACTCGCCGCTGCCGGCCATCCCGCTGTCGCCGACCGCGAGCAGGAAGGCCACCTCGGACCGGCGGATCAGCGTGGGCAGCGTCGCGCTCTCGATGATCTCGCCGCGTACGGTCAGTCCCGGCTCCACCTCGTGGGCGAGTTGGGCGGCCCGGGTGATCAGATCCTCGGCCTGGTCCCGGGGCGCGGCGACGGTGTCCGCGGCGAAGGCAGCCTGCCAGTCGAAGGTGTGCAGCAGGTGCAGCGGCCGGCCGTGTGCGGCGGCCTCCTGTGCGGCCAGCCGGACGACCGTGAGGTCGCGGTCGGAGCCGAGGCCGACCAGCACCGCTGCATCGGTGGATGTGGCCATCCGACATCACCTCCCGGGCGTCGCGCCCGGCACGACCACGCTGTCCCTGACCGAGGGTAGTCGGGCGGTAACGGCGGCGGGCGGGATCGGGCGGTGCCGGCGACGGTCGAGGGATCTCGTCAACTGGGGTTGACAGAGTGGCGCTGTCAACGTATGTTGACGACATGAGTCAGGCGACGGAACTCGCGGCGGCAGCCGGCAGCACCGACCCCCGGGTCGGGCTGCGCGCCGTCCGCGCGCTGCGCCGGCTGCTCGAGCGACTCGAGGTGGTCCAGGTGGACAACGCCCGCCGACAGGGCTGGTCCTGGCAGGACATCGCCGACGCGCTCGAGGTCAGCCGGCAGGCGGTGCACAAGAAGCACGCCGGGCGGCCGGCGGTCAATCAATCGTGGGAGGCGTGATGTTCGAACGGTTCACCGACCGGGCGCGCGGCGTGGTCCGGCAGGCGGTGGAGGAGGCACGGGCCGAGGGCCAGCGCCCGGTCGGCACCGAGCACCTGCTGCTCGCCCTCGTGGCCGACGAGGCCGGGCTGGCCAGTCGGGTGCTGGCCGACGCCGGCGTCCGCGCCGACGACCTGCGCGAGCGGGTCCGCCGGCACGCCGCCAACGGGGGCGCCGGCCTCGGCGACGCGGACGCGGCGGCGCTGCGCGAGATCGGCATCGACCTGGCCGCCATCGTGGCCCGCATCGAGCAGTCCTTCGGGCCGGACGCCCTGCGCGAGGCCGTGCCGGCACCGCGACGCCGCTGGGGCCGCCGGCGCTTCCTCGGCGGGCCGTTCTCGCCCCGCTCCAAGAAGGTGCTGGAGTTGTCGCTGCGCGAGGCGCTGCGGTTGCGCCACAACCACATCGGCACCGAGCACATCCTGCTCGGCGTGCTCCGCGAGGGCCAGGGGCTGGGCGCGCTGGTGCTCACCGAGGCCGGGGCCGACCTCGACGACCTGCGCCGGCGGGTCGAGAGCGCGCTGCGGACGGCGGCCTGACAGCGGTCGTGGTGAAACGGCGGCGGACGCGTTGAAACCTGTCTGTGGCACTTCCGACGCCGGCCGCCCGGGGGCTCGCTG
Organism: Micromonospora yongxingensis; assembly: GCF_052601155.1. Taxonomy (NCBI): domain Bacteria; kingdom Bacillati; phylum Actinomycetota; class Actinomycetes; order Micromonosporales; family Micromonosporaceae; genus Micromonospora; species Micromonospora yongxingensis. The sequence goes on along the minus strand of NZ_JBQXEO010000002.1, from coordinate 220,571 downwards.
AAGGCGTTCCGGTGCTGCACACTGACGCCGTGGATGCTGCACAGGAAAGGCGGCCCTCGGGCGGCGACGGCGGGCTGCGTTCCGCCGTGGTGGTCAACCCGGTGAAGGTCGACGATCTCGACGAGCTGCGCCGCACCGTCAACGACGCCCTCGCCGCCGCCGGCTGGCCCGAGCCCCAGTGGTTCGAGACCACCGTCGACGACCCCGGCCGGGGCCAGACCGAGCAGGCCGTCAAGGCCGGCGTCGACCTGGTCTTCGCCTGCGGCGGCGACGGCACCGTGATGTCCTGCGTCAGCGGCCTGGTCGGCACCGACGTGGCGTTGGCCGTGCTGCCCCAGGGCACCGGCAACCTGCTCGCCGCCAACCTGGGGCTCTCCACCGACCTGGCCGCCGGGCTGCAGGTCGCCGTCGAGCGGGGCCGGCGGCTGCTCGACGTCGGTGCCGTCGAGGACCGGTACTTCACCGTGATGGCCGGCATGGGCTTCGACGCCCAGATGCTGGCCGCCACCTCGGAGACCACCAAGGCCCGGATCGGCTGGCCCGCGTACGTCATGGGCGCCGCCCGGCACCTGCGGGACCGGCCGATGCGGGTACAGATCCGCATCGACGACCGCCCGCCGGTACGCCGTCGAGCCCGCTCGGTGCTGATCGCCAACGTGGGCCGACTCCAGGGCGGGGTGCGCCTGCTCACCGAGGCCGAGCCGGACGACGGCTGGCTCGACGTCGCGGTGCTCACCCCGCGCAACCTGCGGCACTGGCTCGCCCTCGGCTGGGCGGTGATCCGCCGCAGCGGGCAGGTGCCGCGGATGGAGGTGTTCCGCGGCCGGCGCGTGGTGGTCACCAGCAACCGGGCCCAGCCCCGGGAGCTGGACGGCGACCTCATCTCCCCGGCCCGGCAGCTACGGGCCGACGTCCGACCCCAGGCGCTCTGGCTCTGCGTGCCGCAGCCCGAGGACGCCCCCGACCTGGCCGTCGACGCGCAGGGCGCCGGGGAGCGGGGCGAGGAGCTGATCAAGGAAGCGCGCAGTGAGTAGCACCCGGATCGTGCCGGAGACCCGGCTGATGGCCGACGAGGAGCTGTCCGCCGACGACGCCTGGCACACACTGCGCCGTCAGGGCGGCTGGCACCTGCTGCGGGACGCCTTCATCCGTTTCCGCTACGGCGACGGGTTCAGCCACTCCCGTGCCTTCGCGTTGCAGCTCTGCCTCGCCGTGGTGCCGTTCATGATCGCCCTCACCGGCCTCATCAGCGAGCTGGGCGTCGAGGAGGGCGGCCGCGTGGTCGCCGACACCGTCCTGGCGCTCACTCCCGGCCAGAGCGAGCAGATGGTCGCCGAGCTGCTCGGCGAGGGCGAGCGCGTCGAGGACGCCGGCGAGCTGGCGCTCACCCTCGGTCTGCTCACCGGGCTGGTCGCGCTGACCACCACGATGGCCCAGATCGAACGGGGTGCCAACCGCATCTACGGCGTGGAGCGGGACCGACCGGCACTGTGGAAGTACCTCCGCGCCGCCGTGCTGGCCGTCAGTGCCGGCCTGCCCGCGCTCGCCGGCTTCCTCATCCTCGTCGCCGGCGGGGCGGTGGGTGACTCGGTGCGGGAGCACTACGAGTGGGGCGACGTCGCCGACGGCATCTGGAACGTGATCCGCTTTCCGCTGAGCCTCGGGCTGACCGTGCTCGCCGTGGCGGTGCTGTTCCGGCGCGCGCCGCGCCGCAAACAACCCGGCCTCTCCTGGCTCTTCTTCGGCGCCGGCATCGCCACGGCGCTCTGGTGGCTGGCCAGCCTGCTGCTCGCCGCGTACGTGCGGTTCAGCGACGGCTTCGGCCAGACGTACGGTGCGCTGACCGGGATGATGGCGCTGCTGCTGTGGGCCAACCTCACCGGCATGGCGCTCTTCGGCGGGCTGGCCTTCGCCGCCCAGCTGGAGGCACTGCGCATCGGGGTGCAGGAGCCCGCCCAGCCGGATCTGTGGGAGCCCGAGGCCGACCGCGCCGAGCTCCTCGACACCGGAGACATGACGGCCCTGTAGCCGCCCCCGCCGGGCGTCCGCGTGTACGGCAGGCGCCGATCGGGTAAAGCGCCTCGCCAGACAGACAAGGGAGGTGCGGGGTGACCGCGGTCAAAGAGGTGGCGAGGCGTCCGATCGGTCACTTCGCCGAGCGGAGCGTCGCCGGTCTGGTCGCCGTCACCGGCGCCGGAGTGGCCTTCGGGCTGCTGTTGTTGCTGGTCCGGGTGCGGTGGAGCCCGTTGCAGGACGCCGACCACGCGGTCGCCGAGTGGTTCAACGGGCTCGTCGCCCCGCACCACGCGCTGGTCACCGTGCTCCAGGCGGTGACCGACCTGGGCGGGCGGCCCATCCTCATCTGGCTGGTCACCATCGCCGTGGTGGGGCTGCTCATCCGGCGGCAGCCGCGGCTGGCCGTCTACCTGATCGTCACCGGGGTCGGTGGTCTGATCCTCGACCCGTCCCTGAAGGAGCTGGTCGGCCGGCTCCGTCCGGTGGTGGACGTGCCGGTCGCCAGCGCTCCCGGCAACAGCTTCCCGAGCGGGCACGCGCTCGGCTCGTTCGTCGCGTACGGGGCGCTGCTGCTGGTGTTCCTGCCGGCGATGGCGCCCCGCTGGCGTAAGCCGGCGATCGTCGCGGTCGGCGTGCTGGTGGCCCTGGTCGGGCTGACCCGGATCGCGCTGGGCGTGCACTTCGTCTCCGACGTGCTGGCCGGTTGGCTGCTCGGCGCCGCCTGGCTGGGCGTCACCGCGTACGCGTTCCGCCTGTGGCGTCGTGAGCGGGGCCGCCCGGTGGTCCCGTTGACCGAGGGACTGGAGCCGGAGGCCGGGCACGACATCGCCCCCGCCCCCGCCGAAGAGCACGTGCTGGCCCACCCCCGCTCGGCGGTGGCCGAGCTGCTGGTCGGCTGGGTGCTGGTGTTCGGGGCGCTGTACGCCTTCGGCATGTACGTCAGCTACCACGCCAAGGGCACCTTCTTCCACACCCTCGACACGGAGGTGCCGCGCTGGTTCGCCGACCGGCACACCGAGGTGCTGACCGAGGTGAGCTGGTGGTGGAGCAAGTTCGGCGACACCCACGCGATCCTGCTGATCTCGCTGGTGTTCTGTCCGCTGGTGCTCGCGGTGTGGCGGCGTTGGCGGCCGGTGCTGTTCGTGGCGCTGGCGATGGTCGGCGAGCTGACCCTCTTCCTCGCCTCCGCCCGGGCGGTCGACCGGCCGCGCCCGGCGGTGGAGAACCTGGACGGGCAGATGCCCACCTCGTCCTTCCCGTCCGGGCACATCGCGGCGACCATCTGCGTCTGGCTGGCGATCGCCGTCGTCGTGCTGCCGCGTACCGACCGCTGGTGGCGTTGGATCTTCGTGGCCCTCGCGGTGATCATGCCGGTCGGGGTGGCCACCTCGCGGATGTACCGGGGGATGCACCACCCGACCGACTTCATGGGCGCGATCCTGCTCTCCGCGCTCTGGATCGGGCTGCTCTACCTGGTCATCCGCCCGAACGCCGACGTGCGGGAGGGCAACCGGCCGAGCATCGAGTCGGAGGACGTGGGCAGCCTCGACGACGAGCTGGCCCGGGCCGGCCGGGCGGACTGAGCGCCGCCGTGCTGCGGGTGATGACCTGGAACATCCGGACGGGTGGTCGGGACCGGAACGGCCCGGGCCGGCTGGACCGGGTGATCGAGGTGATCACCGCGCAGGCGCCGGACGTGCTGGCCCTGCAGGAGTTGCGCGGCTTCGAGCGCGGCGGACTCATGGCCCAGGTGGCCACCCGGGTGGGGATGACACCCCATCTGGCCCGGTCCTGCTTCGGGCAGCCGGTGGCGGTGCTGGTCCGGCCACCGCTGCGGGTCGTCGCCGCGGGGGCGCTGCGCCGGCCGTTCCACCACGCCGCCGCCCGCGTCGTGGTGGGCACCTCGGCCGGCCCGCTGACCGTGCTCGGCACCCACCTCTACCCGTACTCGGGGGGACGGCGGCGGGTGGAGGTGGACTGGCTGGTGGCCGCGGCGCGACGGGCCCAGGGGCCGCTGACCCTGGTCACCGGTGACCTCAACTCGCTCGACCCCACCGCCGACCACACGGCGCGCCTGGCCGGGATGCCCGCCCTGTACCGGCGTCGCCATCTGCGGCGGGGCGGCGGCAGCGTGGACACCCGCGTCGTCGCCCGGCTGCTGGCCGCCGGCCTGGTAGACCTCTGGCCGTCGGTCGCCGCCGGAGCACCGGAGGCCGACGGCCTCACCGTGCCCACCCGGTTCGGCGGGGGCGAGTTCGCCGGGATGCGGCTGGACTACCTGTTCGGCACCCCGGCGCTGGCCGAGCGGGTCCGGGACTGCCGGGTGATCCGGGGCGGGGCGGCGGACACGGCGTCGGACCACTACCCCGTACTGGCCGATGTGGACCTGACCGCCGGCTGACCGGGTGATCCCGGCGCCGTGCCCCCGCCGGTCAGAGCACCACGTTGAGCAGGACGGTGAGCACCACCGAGGCGAGGATCGAGAAGAGGATCATCAGGAGGCAGCCGAGGCCGCCACCGAGCGGCCGGATCTCCGTGTTGCCGAAGCGCATGGGGTCACCTGTTCGTCAGAGTCGGGGAGAGGAGATGGCGGACCGCGTCAGCGACCGCCGTCGGGGCGGTGGTGGCCACGTTGTGGGCGGCGCCGGACACGGCCACCGGGCGACCGTCGGGGACCAGTCGGGCCGCCAGGTCCCGCCAGGCGGCCGGCACCACCGGATCACGGCCACCGGTGATCACCACGGTCGGCGCGGCTATCCGCACCAGGTCGGCCTCGATCGGGTTGTGGACCGAGTGCGACAGCGTCGCGAGGACCCGCCACGGCCGGGCGTCCCAGATGTCCCGAAGCAGGATCGGCGCCTGCCAGGGCGCCTCCCGCAGGGTGTCGACCAGCCACCGGCCGAACTGGCCGCGTCGCGACCGGGCGGCCGGGTCGCTGGTCGGCCCGGCCAGCACCAGCGCGCGGACCGCGTCCGGGCGCGCCGCGGCGAGCGCGGCGGCCACCTCGGCGCCGAACGAGTGCCCGAGCAGGCAGACCGGCGGTAGCCGGTACGCGGCCAGCCAGGCGGCCAGGTGGTCGGCGTGCCGGCGCACGTCGTACGCGCCCCGGGGCCGCTCGGTCAACCCGAAGCCGGGCAGGTCCGGCACGTACACCGGGTGGGTGGAGGCGAGCGCGACGGCCAGCGGGGTGAGGTACCGGTGCGAGACCGCCAGGCCGTGCACCAGCACGACCGGCGGAGCCCCGGTCCCCGGGTCGGCGCTGCGCCGGGTGTGTGTCCGTAGCCCGTCGACCAGTCGCCACTCGCTGACCAACCCGGCGGCCGGTCTGGGCGCGGCCAGCGCCAGCCGCAGCTCCGCGAGGCTGAACCGCCCGGCCGGGCTGAGCTTCACAGCTCACGCAGCCGCGGCAGCAGCTGCTCCTGCGCCCAGTCCAGGAACATCGGCTGGCTCTCCCCGCCGACCTGGACGACCGCCACGTGGGTGAAGCCGGCGTCGACGAACTTCCGGAACGCCTCGACGTGCGCGTCCACGTCCGGGCCGCAGGAGATGCCCTCCGCGACGTCCTCCTCGCGGACGAACTGCGTGGCGGCGGCGAAGGAGTCCGGGCCGGGCAGCTCGGCGTTGACCTTCCAGCCCAGCCCGAACCAGCGGAACTGGTCGTGCACGATCTTGCGGCACTCCGCCTCGTCCGGGCCGTAGCAGATGGCGACCTGCCCGTAGCGGGGCTGGCCGGCGCCGCCGGCGTCGTCGTACATCTCGATGATGTGCCGGTCCGGCTCGGTGGCCACGATGCCGTTGCCGTACTCGGCCGCCAGGGTGGCCGACTGCCGGCCGGAGGCGGCGATGGCCATCGGCACCGGCCGCTCGGGGCGGTCCCAGACGTAGGCGTCGGGTACGTCGAAGTGGTTGCCGGAGAAGGTCAGCGACTCGCCGTTGAGCAGCGGCCGGATGATCTGCAACGCCTCCTCGAACATCTCGTGCCGCTGCTGCACGTGCGGCCAGCCGCCGACCACGTGCTCGTTCAGGTTCTCCCCGGCGCCCAGACCGAGGGTGAACCGGCCGTCCGAGAGAGCACCGATCGTGCTGGCCTTCTGCGCCACGACGGCCGGGTGGTAGCGGCGGATCGGGCAGGTCACGAAGGACATCAGCTCCGCGCGGGAGGTGGCGTGGGCGACCGCGCCGAGCACCGACCAGGCGTACGGGGAGTGCCCCTGCGCGTCCAGCCAGGGGTAGTAGTGATCGGAGATCACCAGTTGGTCGAAGCCGGCTGCCTCCGCCCGTACCGCGTGGTCGATCAGCTGCTTCGGACCGGACTGCTCACACATCAGGGTGTAGCCGACGCCGACCATCCTGGTAACCCCTTCCCACCGCACGCTTCGTCCCGGGATACCCAGGTCGGCAGCGGTCAACCCTCCCGTCCGGTTCGGACGGGTGACGCTTGACGGATGACCGCGGCCTGCCTACGGTCGCTCTTAACCGGTTAAGACTCCGGTATTGGCGCACATCCTGTGGTGGGGATGACCGCCCCGTGACGGCCCGCGTCCGCGTGGGCCGTCACGGCTGTCTCCGGCCCGGGCCCGGCAACTGAACCGGTTGCGCCGGTCGATCCATCGTCCTACGCTGATGCCTGCGCCGCCGGGATCCGGGCGGTGGCTGTCGGGCTGCAGCCGCCTTCCCCTGTCACGTCCCACCCCTGTCGGGCACCGGGGGTCCTCCCTGAGGAAGGCCATGAAGACTCGACTCTCCGCCGCCGGCGCGGCCCTGCTCGCGCTGGTCGTCGCCGTGCTGGCGTTCGGCCAGCCGGCACACGCCGCGGCCGGCTTCTCCGTCGCGGGCGGCAAGCTGTACGACGCCAACGGCACCGAATTCATCATGCGCGGGGTCAACCACGCGCACACCTGGTACCCCCAGGAGACCAGCTCGTTCGCCAACGTCAAGGCGCTCGGCGCGAACACCGTCCGGGTGGTGCTCTCCAGCGGCGACCGGTGGACCCGCAACACCAACGCCGACGTCGCCAACGTCATCTCGACGTGCAAGGCCAACCGGCTGATCTGCGTGCTGGAGGTGCACGACACCACCGGCTACGGCGAGCAGAGTGGCGCGATCACCCTCGCCCGGGCCGTCGACTACTGGCTCAGCCTCGCCGACGTCCTCGCCGGCCAGGAGAGGTACGTCATCGTCAACATCGGCAACGAGCCGTACGGCAACCAGAACTACGCCTCCTGGGCCACCGACAACGCCACCGCGATCAGTCGACTGCGTGCCGGCGGCCTGACCCACACGATCATGGTGGACGCGCCGAACTGGGGTCAGGACTGGTCGTTCACCATGCGCGACAACGCCGCCTCGGTCTTCGCCGCCGACCCGGCCCGCAACACCGTCTTCTCCATCCACATGTACGGCGTCTTCGACACCGCCGCGGAGATCAGCGACTACCTGGGTCGCTTCCGCGCCGCGGGGCTGCCCATCGTGGTCGGCGAGTTCGGGTTCAACCACTCCGACGGTGACCCGGACGAGGACACCATCCTCGCCTACAGCCAGGCCAACGGGATCGGCTGGTTGGGCTGGTCGTGGAGCGGCAACGGCGGTGGCGTGGAGTATCTCGACATGGCCACCGCCTTCAACCCGGCCAGCCTGACCAGTTGGGGCCAGCGGATCTTCAACGGCGCCAACGGGATCCGGCAGACCGCCCGGGAGGCAACCGTCTTCGGCGGCACCCCGCCGCCGACCACACCCCCACCGACCACTCCACCGCCGGCTGGTGGTTGCACCGCCACCTACACCGTCACCAACCAGTGGCAGGGCGGATTCCAGGGTGAGGTGAAGGTGACCGCCGGCGCGACGGCGATCACCGGCTGGAGCGCCCGGTGGGCCTTCGCCAACGGCCAGAGCGTCAGCCAGGCCTGGAACGCGACGCTGACCAGCAGCGGAGCCACCGTGACCGCGCGCAACGTGGACTACAACGGCAGGTTGGCCGCCGGCGCCAGCACCAGCTTCGGCTTCATCGGCGGCTGGACCGGCAGCAACGCCAGGCCCGAGGTGAGCTGCACCGCGAGCTGACCGACGGGCAGGTGGCCGGGCCCGAGCCGGGCCCGGCCACCGCGACCCTGGTCAGTGCTCCCCGGCCAGGTTCACGATGACCACCCCCGCGATGATCAGTGCGATGCCGGCGAGCTTGGCCAACCTGACCGGCTCGTCGAGGAACACCGCCCCGATCGCCACGATGGTGGCGGTGCCCAGGCCCGACCAGAGGGCGTACGCGACCCCCACCGGGATCTCCTTGACCGCCTGCGCCAGCAGGATGAACGCCACCACGTAACCGCCGAGGCACGCCACCGTCGGCCAGAGCCTGCTGAACCCGGCGGTGGTCTTGAGGAGGCTGGTCGCCAGCACCTCGGCGGCGATGGCGATCCCCAGCAGCACGTACGCCATGCGGTCCTCAGTCCTGGTTGCTCGGCGGGAACTCGTCGCTGGTCAGGCTAGCGCCGCCGCTGCTCGGCTTGGTTGGTCCACGACGTGCGAGCCCTCGCGCCCGGTGCGGCGTGGCGTCCGTGCGCCCGGGTGCATGTCGTCCAGAAGCTTTGGAGCTGATGTCACAAACGATTCAGGCCGAGTGCGCCCACTTGCTGCAGCCAACGAGCAGGCAGCTGCGGCGGGTAGCGGGCGGCGGATGGCGGGATGCGGGCGGCCCGTGGCGAGTAGCGGGCGGCCGGGTGGCGAGTAGCGGGCGGCCGGTGGCGGATGGCGGCCGGTGGCGAGTAGCGGGCGGCCGGGTGGCGAGTAGCGGGCGGCCGGTGGCGGATGGCGGCTGGCGGGCGGCCGCTGGGGGCTGGCGGGATGCGGGCGGCCGGTGGCGAGTAGCGGGTGGCGGGTGGCGGGCAGCAGTGCGGGTTGCGGTTGCGGGTGAGTCGTTTACGACATCAGCTCCAAAGGCGATGCAGGTAGCTACTCCGGCCCCGAGGCCGAGATTCCCCACCCGGTTCCCTCCGGAGCTTGATGCGCCGTCAGTCTGTGCCCGCGGCCAGGCGGCGATGTCGCGGCACCGATCGGGTCTGGCTCCGGCGGTGGCGTCCCGGCCCGGCCTGGGCGGCGGTCCGCCCGGTTCTTGGGGGTGGCGGGTCCGGGCGGTGGTGACTTCGGCCTAGGCAGTGGCCCGTCCGGTTTCGGCGGCGAGCCGGGCCGCCCGCATGGTGAGGTAGCGCTGCTCGGGCAGGCTGCTCGTGCGCCCGGCGGCGGCCCGGTAGTCGGCGATCGCCCGGTCCCGGTCGCCGGCCATCTCGTGCAGGTGGGCGCGGGCGGCGGCCAGCCGGTGGTGTCCGGCCAGCTGCGGGTCGTCGGTCAGCGCGTCGAGGGCGGCCAGTCCGGCCGCCGGTCCGTGCACCATGGCGGTCGCCACGGCCCGGTTGAGGGACACCACCGGGCTGCCGGACATCCGTTCCAGCACCTCGTAGAGCGCCAGGATCTGCGGCCAGTCGGTCTTCTCGGTGCTGGGCGCCTCGTCGTGCAGGGCGGCGATGGCGGCCTGCACCTGGTACGGGCCGGTCGGGCCGCGCGGCAGCGCCCGGGTGACCAGCGCGACCCCCTCGGCGATCGCCGCCGCGTCCCATCGCGTGCGGTCCTGGTCGGCCAGTGAGACCAGCTCGCCGGAGGGTCCGGTACGGGACGGGCTACGGGCCTCGGTGAGCAGCATCAACGCCAGCAACCCGGCCGATTCGCTGTCGTTGGGCAGCCGAGCGTGCAGCGCCCGGGTCAGCCGGATCGCCTCCGCCGCCAGGTCGACCCGGCGCAGGTCCGGGCCGGCGGTGCTGGTGTGCCCCTCGGTGAAGATCAGGTAGAGCACCTGCCGTACGGCGGCCAGCCGGTCGGCCCGCTCGGCCTCGTCGGGCATCCGGAACGGCAGGCCGGAGGAGCGGATGCGCTGTTTGGCCCGGCTGATCCGCTGCGCCATGGTCGCCTCGGGCACCAGGAACGCACGCGCGATCTCGGCGGTGCTCAGCCCGCCGACCGCGCGCAGGGTGAGCGCGACGGCCGACGCGGTCGTGAGCGCCGGGTGGCAGCAGAGGAGGAGCAGAACCAACGTGTCGTCCCGCTCGCTGGTCAGTTCCTCGTCCGCCGGGGGCGCGTGCTGGCGGTCGTCCGGGGCCTCGCGGACGACCAGGTCCTCCCGGCGGCGCCGGGCCTGCTCGCCGCGGATCAGCTCGATCATCCGGCGGTAGCCGACCTGGATCAGCCAGCCGCGCGGGTTCGCTGGCAGGCCCTCCACCGGCCACTGGGTCGCGGCGGCCAGCAGCGCCTCCTGCACCGCGTCCTCGGCGGTGGCGAAGTCACCGAACCGGCGGGCGAGCACGCCGAGGACCTGCGGCGCCAGCTCGCGCAGCAGGTCCTCGATGTGGGGATCGGTGGGGGTCAGGCCTCACAGCTCCTCAGGTGGGGCGGACATCACCGGGTGCACCTCGATCGGCATGTTCAGTGGCCGGCCGCCGGGGCCCGGTGCGGTGGAGATGTACGCGGCCAGCTCCACCGCCCGCTGCGGGCTGTCGCAGTCGACGATCCAGAAGCCGGCCAGGAACTCCTTCGTCTCGGCGAACGGCCCCTCGGTGACCACCGGCGTCCCGCCCTCACCGGCGCGGACGATCCGCGCCTGCTGCGGGCCACCGAGGCCCTGCCCGTCGACCCACTCCCCGGCGGCGGTGAGCTTGGCGTTGACCTCGCCCATGAACGCGAGGTGCGCCTCGACCTCCTGCGGGGTCCAGGTGTCGATGCCCGGGAAGTCGGTTCCGGCGGTGCTGAACTGCATCAGCAGCATGTACTTCATGGTCTCGCTCCTCACGCCTGCGCACCATCTTCGGTGCTCTCACCCTGAGGTAGAAGCAGGCGGCACCGTTCTCGACACCCCGGCCCAAAATCTTCGGGAATCTTCTCAGCCGGCGGCGGTGACCTCCAGGACCAGGCTCTGCTCCGGGTGCAGCGCGGGCAGTTGCACCCCGACCCGACCCAGCGCCGCCCCGGTGAGCGTGACGCCGGCGGCGAGCCAGCCCGGCGCGGACCGGTCGATCGTCGCCGGGGCGGGCACGTCCGACACCGGCCGGACCAGGTAACGCCGGCCCGGGTCCAGGCCGGGCAGCCGGACCGCGCCGGGGGACTGCGCCACCGAGGTGGCGAGGCGGGCCACCGCGTACACCGCCCGGGTGCCGTCGTGGTCGACCACGCCGTGCGCCCAGACGGCCGGGTCCGGGTGGTCGACCCGGACCACCCGGCCGGTGTGCAGCAGCGGACGGAGCCGCTTGTGCAGCGCCACCCAGGCGGCCAGTTCGGTCTGCTCGGCGGCGCTGATCGAGGCGATGTCCCACTCGATGCCGTGGTGGCCGAAGAGCGCGGTGGCCGCCCGGAAACCGAGGTCGTGCACCCGGTTGGTGGTGTGCGAGCGTTCCGGGCCGACGTGCGTGCCGACCAGCTCCGGTGGCAGCAGCAGCCCCGTCCAGCGTTGGATGCTGAGCCGTTCCAGGGCGTCGTTGCAGTCGCTGGCCCACACCCGGTCGGTGCGCGCCAGGATGGCCAGGTCCACCCGGGCGCCGCCGGACGCGCAGCTCTCGATCTCCACGCCCGGGTGGCGGCTGCGCAGCTCGTCGAGGAGCCGGTAGACCGCCAGCGTCTGCCCGTGCACGCCGGGTCGACCGTGGTGCCCGGCCTCGGTGAGGTCCCGGTTGTGGTCCCACTTGAGGTAGCTGATGCCGGGATGCTCGGTGAGCAGCGCGTCGAGCCGTTCCAGCAGATAGTCGTACGCCTCCGGGCGGCCCAGGTCGAGCACCTGCTGATTGCGCCAGAGCGGCGGCAGACGCCCCGGCACGGCCAGCAGCCAGTCGGCGTGCGCACGGAACAGGTCGGAGTCGGGGTTGACCATCTCCGGCTCGACCCAGATGCCGAACTCCAGGCCCCGGCCGGTCACGTGGTCGATCAGCGGTTGCAGGCCGTCGGGCCAGACGCCATCGTCGATGAACCAGTCGCCGAGCCCCGCGGTGTCGTCGCGGCGTCCGCGGAACCAGCCGTCGTCGAGGACGAACCGCTCGACGCCGATCTGCGCGGCCCGGTCGGCGAGCGCCCGCAGCCGGTCCAGGTCGTGGTCGAAGTAGACCGCCTCCCAGACGTTGAGGGTCACCGGACGGGCGGAGCGCGGGTGCCTCGGCCGGGCGCGCAGGTGGGTGTGGAGCACGTCGCTGAGCCCGTCCAGGCCGGCGTCGGACCAGACCGCGTAGAGCAGGGGGGTGTCGTACGACTCGCCGGGGCCGAGCCGCACCTCGCCAGGGGCCAGCAGCTCGCCGCCGCCGAGGGTCGACTCGCCGGTGGGCCGGCGCTCGGCGAAGGTGACGTGGTCACCGCTCCACGCGGTGTGCACCGCCCACACCTCGCCGTGGCCGAAACCGAACCCGGCGGTGCCGGCGACGAGCAGCAGGGTGGCGTCGTGCCCGGTGCGCCCGTGCCGCCCCTCGCGAACCCAGGTGCCCTGCTGCCACGAGTGCCGCTGCGGGGACCGTTCCCGGCACCACCGGCCGGTCAGGTCCAGCAGTTCGGTGGCGACCGCCGGCACCGGCAGCACCGGGGTCAACTCGCGCAGCTCGTACGGGCTGTCGCCGTCGTTGCGCAGCCGGTGGCGCAGCAGCAGCAACCCGGTCGGGTCCACCTCGACCTCGATGGTCAGGGACAGGCCCGCGGCGGGGTCGCTGGCCCGTACGGTCACGCGAGCCGAACCCTCTCCGGTGGGTTGGTCGACGTCGAGGCCGTCCAGCCGGAACGCGGTGGACCAGCCGGTGCCGTCGCGGTGCCCGGCCAGGCCCGGCCGGCCGCTCCAACCGGTGCTCGGCTCCGGCAGCAGCGAGAGCACGGTGGGCTCGTCGAAGCTGCTCGGCACCACCGGCGGCACGGTCGCGTCGACGAGCTGGCGCAGGGCGTCGTCGTCGAGGTCGCCGACGTCGCCGCCCCAGTGCACGACCCGGGGCAGCCCCGGGCCGCGCGCGTCGAGCACCAGGCTGGTCCGCGCGCGGCGCAGGTGCAGGATCGTCATCCTTTGGAGGCTCCCAAGGTCAGGCCCCGAACGAAGTGCCGCTGGAGCATAAAGAAGATCACCAGGGTGGGGATCGCGACGAGCACGCTGCCCGCCGAGACCAGGTTGTTGTCGGTGAAGAACTCGCCGCGCAGGTTGTTCAGCGAGCTGGTCACCGGGAACTTGTCGCCGGTGCGCATCAGGACGGTGGCCCAGAAGAACTCGTTGTAGATCCAGGTCACCTCCAGCGTCGCCAGCGCGGCCAGGGCCGGTCGGCACAGCGGCATGGTGACCTGCCAGTACTGCCGCCAGATGCTCGCCCCGTCCACCATCGCCGCCTCGTACAGGTCGCGGGGCAGCGCCTTCATGTAGTTGCTGAGCACGAAGACGCAGAACCCGCACTGGAAGGCGACGTTGATCAGGATCAGCCCCCAGTAGCTGTCGTAGAGCAGCTCCGAGTCGCTCATGAACTCCGGCAGCGGCACCTCGGTGAAGAGCCGGAACAGGGGGATGAGCAGCGCCTGCTGGGGCAGCAGGTTGGCTGCGGTGAACACCCCGAGCAGGACGAGGTTGAGTTTCCAACTGAACCGGGCGATCACGAACGCCACGCACGAGGCGAGGAAGAGCGTCAGCAGCACCGCCGGCACGGTGATGTACACCGAGTTGAGGAAGTGCTTGCCGAACTCGGCGGTCTGCCAGGCGGTGACGTAGTTGTCGAGGGTCCAGCCGCCGAACGAGACGTAGCCGTTGGCCGCGGTGTACTCGTAGGAGCGCAGCGACGTCAGCACCGCCCAGGCGATCGGGAACAGCCAGGCCAGCGAGACGGCGATGAGGAAACCGTGCAGCAACATCCGCAGCGGGGTCATCCTGCGGCGGCGCCGCGGTGCGTCGGGCCCGCCCTCGGTACGCCGGGTGATGGTCGCGGTGCTCATTGCCGGTTCTCCCTCATCACGGTCGCCAGGTAGATGGTGATGAAGACGAGCGAGACGACCAGCATGATGGTCGCCAGCGCCGAGCCGAACCCGATCCGGCTCGCCTCACCGACCACGTTCTGGGTGACCAGCGCGGAGATCAGCTCCAACCCGTTGCGGCCCTTGTTGACCACCCAGACCAGGTCGAACGCGCGCAGTGACTCGATCACCGTCACCACCAGCACGATGACGTTGATCGGCCGCAGCACCGGGAACACCACCCGGAAGAACGTCCGGCTCTCCGAGGCGCCGTCGACCGCTGCGGCCTCCCGCAGCGACGGGTCGACGCCCTTCAGCCCGGCCAGGTACAGCAGCATGATGTAGCCGACGTGCCGCCATCCGGAGGCGACCATGACCGCCCAGATGTTGACGTTCGAGTCGCCGTACCAGTCGATGTTGCTGCCGAAGACCGCGTTGATCAGACCCTGGTCGCGGGAGTAGAGCAGCTGCCAGACAAAGCCGATCAACGCCAGCGAGAGCACCACCGGCAGGTAGAGAGCGGTCTGGTAGAACCGGCTGCCCCGCAGCTCCTTGTCCAGCAGGACGGCCAGGAACATGCCGAACGGGGTGGCGACGACGAACAGCGCCCCCAGCCAGAGGAGGTTGTGCTGGATCGCCGGCACGAACGGCGGGTAGATGTTCACCACGTCGCTGTAGTTGCGGGCACCGACGAAGTCGATCTCGTTGAGTGGGCCGATGCCGTCCCAGTCGGTGCCGGAGAGCAGCACGGTGGCCGCCGCGGGCAACCAGACGAACCCGGTGACGAGCAGCAGCGGGACGAGCACCATCAGCGTGATGACCACGCGGTCGGTGCGGGACAGGAGCCGTAGCCGCCGGCGACGACCACCCGTGGAGGTGGTCGTGGCCGGCGGCGGCACGGCGCGATCCGCTTGGATCAGGGGCAGGTCGGACACGATGTCCTCCCCCTTCCGCCGTCAGTCAGTGAAGATCGACTTTTTCTGGTTCTCGATGGACGAGGTCAGGCCGTCGATGTCCTTGGGGTTCTTGATGAACTGCTGGATCGCCGGGATCATCACCGTGGAGGCGAAGTCCGGCCGGGTGTCCCGGTCGAGGAACTGGGCGATCTCGGTGGCCGACCCGACCAGTTCGGCGGCCTTCTTCTGCAAGGCGGTGTAGCCGCTGACGTCGGCGCTGCCGTTGGCGACCAGGGTGGCCGGGTCGTTCTTGACCGTGATGTCGCCGGCTTCCTTGCCACCGAAGTACTCCAGCAGCTTGCGCGCGTTGTCCTCGTTCTTGGGCTTGCGGGCCATCATGTAGCCGTCGATCGGGGCGTCCAGCGCCTTGGCGCCGATGGCCGGGTCGATCTCGGGGAAGGTGAAGAAGTCGAGGTCGCTCTGCTCCTCGTTGCTGAACTGCTGACCGACGAAGAGGCCGAGCATGTACATGCCGCTCTTCTTCTGCTGCAACGACTGCGCGGCCTCCTGCCAGGTGCGGCCGAGGCTGTCCGGCTGGTGCAGGGGGAGCAGGCCGGCCCAGGTGTCGAAGACCTTCTTGACCTTGTCGGAGGTCCAGGCCTCCTTGCCGGCCATCAGGTCGACGTGGAACTGGTAGCCGTTGATGCGCAGGTTGAGGATGTCGAAGGTGCCCATCGCCGGCCAGCCGTCCTTGTCGGCGAAGGCGATGGGTATGAGGCCGTCCCTCTTCATCTGCGCGCCGAGCGCGGTGAGCTGATCCAGGGTTGTGGGCACCTGGTAGCCGTACTGCTGCCACACCGACTTGCGGTAGAACATCGCCCAGGGGTAGTACGACGCCGGGACGAAGTACTGCTTGCCGTCGTCCCCCGTGGACGCCTTCTTGAAGGCGTCGGAGTAGCCGGAGAGCTTGCCCCACACGTCGCTGATGTCGCTGGCCAGGCCCTTCTGCGCGAAGAAACGCATCCGGTAGCCGGCGAACCAGGTGAACACGTCGTCCGGCTTGCCCTGCAGGTAGTTGTTGATGTTCTCCTGGAACGTGTTGTGGTCGACCGTGTTCACCGCGACCTGAACGCCGGACGACGTCTTGAACCCGTCGGCGACCTTGGCGAGGACGTCCTTCGGTTTCGGGTCGGACTGGTTCGAGCCGAGTGACACGTCCTTCGAGTCGGACCCGCCGGCGTCGTCGCCGCAACCGGCCAGCAGGCCGGTGCCGAGCAGCGCGCCGGTGCCGGCCGCGCCGGCCAGCAGTGAACGTCGGTTGATGCCGGCTACGGAGGGCGGTACGAGCCGAGCCAGGTATTCGGCTTGGGATCGGGGACGGGACATCTGTGCCTCCTGCGAATGAAGAGGTGCTACGCCCAAGGGCCGTCAGGGTGGTGAAGGCAGGTGCGGCGCCGTGACTACACAGAGGGATCCCACGAGAATCCACATTGGCAAACACGAACGGCCATTGGGGCCTCAAGCTACCCTCCCGCCGGACGCTGTCAAGAGGGCAATTCGCCTCCAGGAACCCAGCCGTGACACGGCTGTTACGCGGTAAACGTTGGAAAAGAAGTCGATGTTGGAACCTGTTGACTTCCGTGGGTTGCCCGGTGCACTCTCAGCTCTCATGCGGCGATGGCAGGGTGACGGCATCTATTTCGGCGGCGACTACAACCCGGAGCAGTGGCCCGAGCAGACCTGGTCCGAGGACGTCGACCTGATGCGCCGCGCCGGGGTCAACCTGGTCTCCGTCGGCATCTTCTCCTGGGCGCTGCTGGAACCCACCCCGGGCCGGTTCGAGTTCGGCTGGCTGGACCGGGTGCTGGACCTGCTGCACGACGGCGGCATCCAGGTCGACCTCGCCACCGCCACCGCCAGCCCGCCGCCGTGGCTGGCCCGCGCGCATCCGGAGACGTTGCCCCGCCGGGCCGACGGTGCGATCCTCTGGCCGGGCGGACGGCAGGCGTACTGCCCCAGCTCTCCGGTGTTCCGACAGCGGTCGCTGGAGTTGGTGCGGGCGGTCGCCGACCGGTACGCCGAGCACCCGGCGGTGGTGATGTGGCACGTCTCCAACGAGCTGGGCTGCCACAACGTGCACTGCTACTGCGACGTCAGCGCCGAGGCCTTCCGCGACTGGCTGCGCGAGCGGTACGGCGACCTGGACCGGCTCAACGACGCGTGGGGCACCGCCTTCTGGAGCCAGCGCTACGGCGACTGGGCCGAGATCAACCCGCCGCGCACCGCCCCGACCTTCGCCAACCCCACCCAGCAACTGGACTTCCTGCGTTTCTCCTCCGACGAGCAGCGGGCCCAACTGCGCGCCGAACGCGAGTTGCTGAAGACGTTGGTCCGCCAGCCGGTGACCACCAACTTCATGATCGGCACCGGGATCAAGTACATGGACTACCACTCCTGGGCCGGCGACGTGGACCTGGTCTCCAACGACCACTACCTGACCGCCGCCGACCCGCAGGCGCACGTCGGGTTGGCGCTCTCGGCCGACCACACCCGGGGCGTCGCCGGTGGCGAACCGTGGCTGTTGATGGAGCACTCCACCAGCGCCGTCAACTGGCAGCCGCGCAACGTGGCGAAGCTGCCGGGGGAGTTGCGCCGCAACAGCCTGGCGCACGTCGCCCGCGGCGCCGACGGGGTCCTGTTCTTCCAGTGGCGGGCCTCCCGGGCCGGGGCCGAGAAGTTCCACTCCGCGCTGGTGCCGCACGCGGGGCCGGACACCAAGGTGTTCCGCGAGGTCTGCCAGCTCGGCGCGGACCTCAAGGCGCTGGCCGAGGTGCGCGGCAGCCGGGTGGACGCCGAGGTGGCCATCCTGTTCGACTGGGAGGCCTGCTGGGGCGTCGAGCTGGACTCGCGCCCCAGCGTCGACGTCCGGTACGTCGACCGGCTGACCGCCCTGTACGGCGCACTGTTCAAGGCCGGTGTGACCGCCGACATCGTCCACCCGTCGGCCGATCTCAGTGGCTACCGGCTGGTCCTGGTGCCCACCCTCTACCTGGTCCGCGACGCCGACGCCGACGCGCTGCGCCGGTTCGTCGAGTCCGGCGGCACCGCCGCGATCACCTACTTCAGCGGCATCGTGGACGAGAACGACCACATCCGGATGGGCGGCTACCCGGGCGCGTTCCGCGAGCTGCTCGGCGTACGGACCGAGGAGTTCTTCCCGTTGCGTGAGGGCGAGCAGGTCCGGTTGGACGACGGCAGCACGGCCGACGTGTGGACCGAGTGGCTGCACTCCGAGGGCGCCGAGGTGCTCGCCTCGTACGCCGACGGGCCGTTGCCGGGCGTACCGGCGCTGACGCGGAATCCGGTCGGCGCCGGCGCCGCCTGGTACGTCGGCACCCGGCTGGACGAGCCGGCCACCGATCGGCTGGTCACCCGGCTGCTCGACGAGGCCGGCGTCCGCCCGGCGGCGGAGGCGCCGACCGGAGTGGAGGTGGTCCGGCGGCGCGACGGCGAGCGGAGCTGGCTGTTCGCCATCAACCACACCGAGGCCGAGGTGCGGCTCGCGGTCAGCGGCACCGAGCTGTTGACCGGGGCGCGGTGTACCGGTGAGCTGACGGTGCCGGCCGGTGAGGTGGTCGTGGTCCGGGAGGACCCGGCCGCCGACGCGACCTGACCCGGCGACAATGACGGCGCGAAGGAGGTTACCCAGGTGCTCGCCCAGCAGCGGCAGACCGCCATCCTCGATCTGATCCGTCAGCGCGGTGGCGTGCGGGTGAGCCAGCTGGTCAGCCGGTTCGGCGTGTCCGACATGACGATCCGGCGCGACCTGGAGGTGCTGGCCGAACGCGGCCTCGTGGACAAGGTGCACGGTGGAGCGACGCTGGCCGGGCCGGGTTCGGCCGAGGAGCCCGGCTTCGCCGCGAAGTCGATCCGCCAGCAGGCCGAGAAGCGGGCCATCGCCGAGCGGGCGGCGACCATGGTGGAGCCGGGGATGGCCATCGCACTCTCCGCCGGCACCACCACCGCCGCGCTGGCCACGCTGCTCTCCGACGTACGCGGGCTGACCGTGGTGACCAACTCGATCCCGGTGGCCGACGCGCTCTACCAGAACCCGCGTGCCGACCAGACGGTCGTGTTGACCGGTGGCATCCGTACGCCGTCGGACGCGCTGACCGGGCCGGTGGCCGAGGCGGCGATCAGCGCGCTCAACGTCGACCTGCTCTTCCTCGGGGTGCACGGGCTCAGCCCACGGACCGGCTTCACCACACCGAACCTGCTGGAGGCCGGGGTCAACCGGTGCCTGATCGGCGCCGCCCGCCGGCTGGTGGTGCTCGCCGACCACACCAAGTGGGAGACCATCGGCATCGCCACGATCGCTCCCCTGGAGGCGGCCGACGTGCTGATCACCGACCGTGGGCTGTCGGCGGAGGCGCGTGCCGCGATCGGCGAGCAGGTGGGCGAGCTGGTCGTCGTCCAGGCCGACTGACGCCTGACGCCGTGACGGCTGCCTCAGTCCGGTTGCCCGGTCCGCCGCCGTCTGGTGCGGTACGGCAGCGCGAACAGGTACAGGCCGGTGAGCAGGAGCAGGGCGAGGGGGAGCAGCGGCACGTAGGACACCCAGACGACCGGCTCCTCCTGTGCCAGGGCGACGAACGTGACGATGACGGTCACGGTGAAGGCGATGGCCAGCCAGCGGTGCGTCTGCCGAACCCACTTGTTTGATGTCACGGGAACCTCCTCCGACGGGGAGCAACCCCGGACCCCGGCGATCCGCCGGGCGGGACGTCGATGCGGGTCACGCTAACGCCGGCCCGGCGACCGGGGCTTCTCGATTCCTGACCGGTTCGTCACCTGACCGCGCTCGCTCGCGGGATTCTGAGTCGTTGACGACATCAGCTCCAAAGGGCGCGCGCGGGTTGCCCGCCGGGTTGCTGACCCGGCACCCCAGCGGCATAAGTGCCCGACGCTGGCGTAGGAGGGTTTCAGCTTTCCGCGGAGCGGCGCTGCTCGACGAGGACCTGGACGCCGTCGAGGATTCGCTGCAGGCCAAACTCGTACAGCCAGTCCCGGTCGGCCTCGGGCTCGTCGGTCGAGGCGAAACCGCCGCCGTTGAACGCGGCCGTCAGCGCGGGAAACCGCGCCGGATCGATGATGCGGGTGAAGAGCGTCTCGTAAGGGTCGCTGTCGGCGATCGCGGTGGGCGCACCGGCCGTGTGGAACGTCAGGTCGGCGAAGCTGTGCGCCTGGATGAGCAGGATGGCGGCCACCTTCTCGCCCTCGTCGAGTGGCGTCGGACTTAGTGCGCGGAGCCCGTACTCGAACCAGCTGAGCTGGTTCGGGGTGGCGGGCGGGCCGAGCATCGACAACGTCTGCAGGATCCACGGGTGGCTACGGAGCTTCCGCACCGCGGCCCAGGCCCAGCGGTCCAGGTCCGCCCGCCAGCCCTGGCCCGTGACCAGGTCAGCGGGTGGAGGGCCGACGGCGGCGTCCTGCATGTGCAGGATCAGCTCCTCCTTGTTCGCGACGTGCCGGTAGAGCGACATCGTGGTGAAGCCGAGGCTCTTGGCGACCCGGCTCATCGACACGGCGCCGAGGCCGTCGGTGTCGGCGACCTCGATCGCGGCGCCGACGATGCGCGTCAGCGACAGGCCCTCCCGTGCTTCGGCGGGGGGCCTGGCCGTCCAGATCGCCTCGAGCGGCGACATCGCGCGTTCCATGAGGGGTTGATCCTATACCCGGTGTATGGCATACACTTGGTTTATGCCATACACAGTCGAGATTGAATCCCTTACGAAACGGTTCGGCGGTGTCGCCGTCCTCGATGGGATCGACCTGCGTGTCGAACGCGGCAACGTCGCGGCGCTGCTGGGGCCGAACGGCGCCGGCAAGACGACGGCGGTGAAGGTGCTCTCCACGCTGCTGCGCCCGGACGGCGGCCGGGCCGTGGTGGCCGGGCACGACGTCGCCTCCGCGCCAGCGGCGGTCCGCCGCTCGATCAGCCTCACCGGCCAGTACGCGGCGGTCGACGAGATGCTGACCGGCCGGGAGAACCTGGTCCTGATGGGTCGGCTGCGCCACCTCACCAGGGCTTCGGCGCGGGCCCGGGCCGACGAGCTGCTCGACCGCTTCGAGTTGACGGCGGCCGGCGGGCGGCGGGTGTCGACCTACTCCGGCGGGATGGCCCGCCGGCTGGACATCGCGCTGAGTCTCGTCGTCGAGCCCCGGGTCCTGTTCCTCGACGAGCCGACCACCGGGCTGGACCCGCGCAGCCGCCGCGACGTCTGGGGCTCGATCGCGGAGTTGGCCGCCGCCGGCGTCACCGTCCTGCTGACCACTCAGTATCTGGATGAGGCGGACCGGCTGGCAGACCACATCACCGTGCTGAACGGCGGCCGGGTCGCGGCCGAGGGGACCGCCGAGCAGCTCAAGGCCCGGATCGGCGGCGAGATCACGCAGCTTGTCCTGCCCGACGACCACGCGCTCGCCCGCGCCGTGGCGCTGCTCGCCGCCAACGGCGTGCCTGCCAGGGAGGACGCAGAGACGCTGTCCGTGCACGTGCCCACCGACGGCAGCGCGGCGGCGGTGCGAGACCTGCTCGGGCTGCTGCACGCCCACGGCGTCCAGGTGCACCGGCTCGCGCTGCACCGGCCCACCCTCGACGAAGTGTTCCTCGCCCTGACCGAGCAGCCAGCGGCCGTGGCGGTGACCCGATGACCGCTCCCGAGCTGACCAGGATGCCCGGCGTGATCGTGGACGTGAGCGCCCTGGTCGGGCGCGGCCTGCGACGGTCGGTTCGCAGCGTCGATGCGTTGATCACCGCGATCCTGCTGCCGGTGCTGATCCTGCTGGCGTTCGTCTACGTCTTCGGCGGCGCGATCGAGACCGGCACGCGTTACCTGACCTACGTGGTGCCCGGGATCATCCTGATCTGCGCGGCCTTCGGTTCGGCGTCCACCGGCGTGGGGGTCAACCAGGACATGACGACCGGTATGATCGCCCGTCTCCGTTCGCTGCCGGTCCTCGGATCGGCGGTGCTGATCGGCCACATCGTCGCCAGCGTGGCGCGCAACCTCGTCTCGACGACCATCGTCGTGGCGGTGTCGCTCCTCCTCGGTTTCCGGCCCACCGCCTCGGTGCTGGACTGGGTGGCCCTGGTCGGGCTGCTGGTGCTGTTCATGTCCGGGGTGTCGGCCCTGTCGGCGGCGTTCGGCCTCCTGGTGACGAACGCGGAGGCGGCCGGGGCGTTCTCCTTCGTGGTGCTGTTCCTGCCGTACGTGAGCAGCACGTTCGTGCCGCCGGAGACGATGCCGGCCTTCCTCCAGGGCTTCGCCCGCCACCAGCCGATGACGCCGCTGGTCGAGACGATCCGCGGTCTGCTGGTGGGCGGCCCGGTCGGCGGGTCGGCTCCGGCCGCGCTCGCCTGGGCCGCCGGGTTCCTGGTGGTCGGCGTGGCCGCGTGCGGAGTGCTGTTCCGGCGTCGCGCCAACCGCTGAGGCAACTCAGCGCACTTCCCTGAAAACGCAGCGTGATCGGCGTCGGTACTTCACAGCCACCTCACAGGGCCCCTGGATAAGGTGCCCACGAGTCAACGTCCGACTCCATCCTGGAGCGGTCGGCTGTCGCACAGGAGTTCCGATGGTCTTCAAGAAGATGTTGAGCGCGTTCGGTGTCGGCGGTCCCAGCGTGGACACCGTGCTGACCAACCCCAACACCCGACCCGGCCTGACCCTCGACGGGCAGGTCAACCTCGTCGGCGGTGACAGCCCGGCGGCCATCGAGCAGGTCGTGATCGGTCTGGTCACCCGGGTCGAGGTCGAGGGACACGACACCGAGTACGCGGGCACGATGGAGTTCCACCGCATGTCGGTCAGTGGCCCGCTCCAGCTCGCGCCCAAGCAGCAGCTCTCGATCCCGTTCCAGCTGCCGGTGCCGTGGGAGACCCCGATCACCGACGTCTACGGCCAGCGCCTGCACGGCATGACGATGGGCCTGCGGACCGAGCTGGCGGTGGCCCGCGCGGTGGACAAGAGCGACCTGGACCAGGTGGCCGTGCACCCCCTGCCGGTGCATGAGCGCATCCTGGAGGCGTTCCAGCAGCTCGGCTTCCGGTTCAAGCACGCCGACCTCGAGCGCGGCCACATCCGGGGCGTCCAGCAGACGCTGCCGTTCTACCAGGAGATCGAGTTCTTCGCCTCGCCGCAGTACGCGAACACGATCAGGGAGGTCGAGCTGACCTTCGTGACCAGCCAGCGCGGGGTCGACGTGATCCTGGAGTGCGACAAGCGGGGCGGCTTCCTCAGCGCCGGGCACGATGCGTTCGGCCGCTACCAGGTGTCGCACGCCGACGCCGACCGCGTCGACTGGGCGCAGGTCGTCGACGGTTGGCTGCGCGAGACCACGTCGCGCTACGGCAGCCTGCGCTCGCAGGGCTTCGGCCCGGGTCACGGTCACGGCCACGGCCGGGGGCACGGGATGGGCGGCATGGTAGCCGGCGCGGCGCTCGGCGTCGCCGGCGGCATGGTCGCCGGCGAGATGATCGAGGACGCCTTCGAGGGCGACATGGGTGGGGACTTCGGCGGCTTCGACGAGTAGCCGTCCACAGGCGACGGTGGCCTCCGGGAGGTTCTCCCGGAGGCCACCGTTTGCTCTGCTACGCGTACCCGGTCAGTGCCGGGCCTTGCGCTCCTCAGCGCTACGGTAGTTACTGCCGGCCTTGGCCAGGCCTCGGCTACCGAGGTAACCCAGCGTCAGCAGGGTGATCATGAACCAGGCGTTGTCGGCCCGGAAGATGTCGACCCCAGCGGAGTTCCTGCCGACGACCTGCGACGCGCCCAGTACGGCGATCACTGCGGCGATGTAGACCCAGAACTCTGTGGTCTTGAACGCCTGCTTGGTCTCCGTGCCGGGTGCCTGCATGTCGTTCCGACGCCCGTCCTGCACGACCGGCATCTGCCGGGTGGCCCGGTCCTGCATCGACGCGGGGTTCTGCACGTCCGACGTCGGTCGGTTCATGGGCCTGGTGGAAGCAGCCTGCGTGCTCATCTGGTCCTCCTCAGGATGCGATGAGTCGTACCTGCATTCCCTCGCCCCGCTACCGCGTTTCGGCCACGGCAGGGTTGGCGTTCGTGGCGGGGACAACCCCCGACTACCCGAGGCGCCGGAGCAGGTAACACCGAACGCCGGCCGGAAAATGCCGGCCGGCGTTCGGGTGGTCAGCGTGTCAGCGCAGGTCAGCGCAGACCGTTGCGGATCGCCACGCTCACCAACAGGTCCGGGTCGTCGGTGATGATGCCGTCGACGCCCAGGTCGATGACCCGCTGCATCACCCGCGCGTCATCGACGGTGTACGGGATCACCTTCAGGTCGTAGCGCGTCTGGAGGGTCCGAACGTCCGGTCCGTGGAAGTACGCCGGGTTCTCCCGCAGGTACCAGTCGGCCGAGGCCACGGTGCCCTGGTGCGGGTCGTGCACCTGCCAGTTGGCGGACACCGTGCCAGCGCCCGCGGCCCGGGTCAGCTTGCCCAGGTCCTGGTACTTCCACCAGTCCAGTCCACCGGTCCACGGGCTCTTCACCGACGGGTTGCCGTAGACCGCCTGCAGCGAGCACTCGTCGGCGAGGGTGGCGCACTCGGCCGGGCCGTACTGCCAGACCAGGCCGACCGTGCCGATCCGCCGGTCGAGCTGGCGGGCGTAGGTGATGGTGCGCCAGTCGAACGACTGGATGGTGGCCCGGTTGGTCAAACCGGCACGCTGGATCGCGTCGACCAGCTTGCGGGTGAAGCTGCGGTACGGCTCGGTGTCGTTCACCACCGGGCTGATCTTCGTCTCGATGTTCATCCCGATGTCGCTGCGGCCACTGGCCTTCACCAGGGCGAAGACCTCGTCCAGGGTGGGAATCCGGGCACCCGGCGCGGGCACCTGCGCGGGCAGCTCGGGCAGTGTCTTCGTGCCGCAGTCCACGGTCTTGAGCTGAGCCAGGGTCAGCTCGTGTACCGGCTTGCCGACGTAGGGGAACTGCCGGTCGCCGGGGCGCACCGGGGCGGTGTCGACGCAGTGCGACCCGTTGACCGTGCGGTCGTGCAGCACGACGAGCTTGCCGTCGGCGGTGACGCCCGTGTCCAGCTCCAGCGTGGAGATGGCCCGGTTGGCCAGCGCGTTGGAGAACGCCGGCAGCGTGTTCTCCGGTCGGGTGGCCCGACCGCCGCGGTGTGCCTGGATGTCGAACGGCGCCGCGTACGCCTTCGGCAGCCGGTAGCCGCGCTGGGCCAGGAGGCCGCGCAACCGGTCCGGGTAGTCGGTGATGATGCCGTCCACGCCGTCGTCGATGAGCTTGGCCATGGTCGGCAGGTCGTCGACCGTCCACGGGATCACCTTGATGCCGTACCGGTGCGCCTCGGCCACCATCTCCCTGGTGACGTACGGCTTGTAGCCGGGGTCGGTGACCGTGCCGTTCTGCGGCGAGCCGTGCACCGGCGAGAAGGCGCTGGCGCCGAAGCTGCGGATCGCAAGGATCGGGTCGCCACCGAAGTTGTCGATGTCCAGCCCGCCGAGCCACGGCGAGGCACCCGGCTGACCGGTCTGCAGGAAGTCGTAGTTGGTCAGGGCGACCAACGGCAGCTTCGGCTCTACCTGGCGCATCCGCATCAGGGAGCCCCAGTCGAAGCTCTGGATGGTGACCTGCTTGAGCATCCCGGCGGCGCGGACCTCGGCCGCGGTGACCCGGACGAACTGCTCACGCGGCGCGGTCTCGGTCGGTGCGCCGGCCTCGACCTTGGTCTCGACGTTGAGCTTCACGTCCTTGGCCCCGTAGCGGTTGACCAGCGCGAAGACCTCACGCAGCAGCGGCATCCGGGCACCCGGGACGGCGAGCTGCCCGGGCTTGTCCGACAGCGTCCTCGAACCGCAGTCGAGGGTGCGCACCTGGGCCAGGGTGAGCGTGTTGACGTACTTCCCGACGTACGGGAACTCCGGGTCGCCCGCGGTCACCGGGGCGGTGTCGACGCACTTCGTGCCGGTGATCTTCCGGTCGTGGGTGACCACGGCCTGGCCGTCCTCGGTGATCTGCACGTCCAGTTCGAGGGTGGTCACCCCGAGCTGGAGGGCGTTGCCGAAGGAGGCGAGGGTGTTCTCCACCCGCAGCCCGAGGCCGCCGCGGTGGGCCTGCACGTCGAATGTCCGGTCCGGTCGCGGCTTCGCCTGGGCGGGCACCGCGAGCCCGGTCGTCACCGTCGCGGCCACCAGGGCCGCGATGGCGGTACGGCGTACTGTGCGCACGCTGTCATCCCCTCCTGCCGGCGGGCGTCTCCCACCGGTCGCCGGACAGCATGGACACCAGGGAAGACGCGTAGGCGGCCGGCGGGCGGCGCGACGGTGAACCGGGGTGGACGACCTCCCGGTCACGGCGGGTTTGGCCGGCCGGTGGCGGGGCACGCAACCAGTTCCACAGCTTCTGCGAGGTGATGGACATGCGTGAGGACGACATGCGGCAGCAGGCCGCCCGCCGGGCGGAAGACAGAATCGCCGGCGGCGTGTACGGCGAGGGCGCCCTCGACGAGGTGACGGTGCCCCGTACCGACGTGCAGAGCCAGATCCAGCGCGACGACCCGCTCGACCCGGCGCACGAACGGGTCGACCCGCAGGTGCTGCGCGACGGTGGCCCCACCCGGGGTCAGGGTGCCGTGACCACCACCGGTGGCACCGCGGGCCCGGCGAGCGTGCGTCGGGTGGCCCGGCAGCCGGAACGGCACCCGGGCAAGGTGGCGCCGACCACCACCGGCGACGCGACCACCGGCGGTCTGGGCACGCCGATGGGCGGCAGCACCAGCGACCAGTCCACGTCGGCGACCGGGCCGGCGAAGTCCATCAGGGACACGTCCAGCGACTGACCGGTCGGTCGCGATCCCGCCCGCCCCCACCGACCGGCAGATCGGTGGGGGCGGCGCGGGTCAGCGGCCGGGCCGTAGGACGCCGAGGCGTTGGGTGGCGCGGGTGAGCGCGACGTACAGGTCGCTGCGACCGCGCGGGGACTCGGCGACCATCCGGTCCGGGTCGACCACCAGCACCGAGTCGAACTCCAGCCCCTTGGCCTGCGCGACGGTCAGCACCACCACCCGGCTCTCCAGCTCCGGATGCTCGCCCACGGCGGCCTCCGGCAGCGCGGCGGTCACCGCCGCTCCCAGCTCGTCCACCCGACCGGCCGGCACGATCACGCCGAGTCGGCCCTCGGCCAGCGCGGTCGCCTCCCGGGTGGCCGCGGCGACGAGTTCCGCCGCCAACTGCTCGTCGGGCACCGCCCGGTCCCACGGTGGTACGCCGCTCTCCCGCACCGAGCGCGGGGGCCGCAGGCCCGGGTCGATCTCGGCCAGCACCTCGGCGGCGACGGCCATGATCTCGGCGGGGGTGCGGTAGCTGACCGTCAGCTCGGTCAACCGCCACCGCTGCGCCACGTACGGGGCGAGGGCGTCCGCCCAGGAGGGCGTGCCGGTGAGCGCGCCGGTCTGCGCCACGTCCCCGACGATCGTCATCGACCGGCTCGGGCAGCGGCGCATCAGCAGCCGCCACGCCATCGGCGACAACTCCTGCGCCTCGTCCACGATGACGTGGCCGAACGCCCACTTCCGGTCGGCGGCGGCGCGCTGCGCGGTGGTCAGCCGGTCGGCCTCCTCCTGCCGCTCCAGCAGCCGGTCCGCGTCGATCAGGTCGGTCACGCCGAGGATCTCACCGCCTTCGGCCTCGTCCTCGACGTCGATCGAGCGGGAACCCCGGGCGATCTCCAGCACGCCCTCGGCGTACTCCCGTTCCATCCGGCGGATGCGATCGAGTCGCGCGGCGGCGGCCCGCTCGTCCTCGCCGAGCAGCTCGGCGGCCTCGTCCAGCAGCGGCACGTCGGCCGGCGTCCAGCCACCCGGCTCGCGGTGCAGCAGGGCCCGCTCCTCGTCGGTGAGCATCGGCGCGGCGGCGGCGATCCGGTCCGGGTCGGCGTACAGGTCGGCGAGCAGGCGCTGCGGGGTGAGGACCGGCCAGAGCCGGTCGAGGGTGGCCTGGATCTCCGGTTCCTCCCGCAACTCCCGGCGGATCTCGGCCCGGTCGGCTTCGTCGAGCAGGTTGTCCCCGCCCAGCGGGTCGGCGCCGATCCGCTCGGCCACCTGGTCGGCGAGCGCGTGCACGATCTCCACGTCGAACAGCGCCCGGGCCAGGTTGTGCGGCCGGTCGGTGCGGCGCACCCGGTCCCGGGCGGTGCGCACGGTCTCCGGGTCGAGGGTCAGCGCCTCCCGCTCCACCTCGATCTCCAGCGGCTCGTCCGGCACCCACTGCCGGTCCCGTACGGCCAGCGCCAGCACCTCGGCCAGCACCGCTCGGCCCTTGAGCGCGGCGGTCCCGGCCGGCTCGGCCCGTTGCGCGCTGACCCCGGGAAAGAGATCACCCTGGGTACGCAACAGCACGCCGGTCTCCGCGAGGGTGGGCAGCACCTGGGAGATGTAGCGCAGGAAGGTCGCGTTCGGGCCGACCAGCAGCACGCCCCGGCTGGACAGCTCCCGCCGGTGTGTGTAGAGCAGGTACGCCGCCCGGTGCAGGGCGACCGCCGTCTTGCCGGTGCCCGGGCCGCCCTGGACCACCATCACCCCGGGCAGATCGGCGCGGATGATCCGGTCCTGTTCGGCCTGGATGGTCTCCACGATGTCGCGCATCCGGCCGGTGCGGCCGGCGTTGAGCGCGGCGAGCAGCGACGCCTCGCCGGTCAGTTCCTCGTGGGCGTCCGGGGCGGCGGTGTCGATGTCGAGCACCTCGTCGTTGAGCCCGGTCACCTTCCGCTGGCGGGTCCGCAGGTGCCGGCGGCGGCGGACGCCCTGCGGGTTGGCGGCGGTGGCGAGGTAGAACGGGCGGGCGGCGGGGGCCCGCCAGTCCATCAGCAGCGGGTCGTAGTCACCGGTGGTGTCGAAGATGCCGATTCGGCCGATGTAGCGGCGGGAGTCATCGTCGCCGTCGAGACGCCCGAAACAGAGCCCGTCCTCGACGGCGGAGAACTGCTCCACCTGATCGGCGTACATCGCTACCGAGCTGTCCCGCTGGGAGCGGTCCTGGCGGGTGCCGCCGGTGTTGCGCAGCTCGTCGGTGAGCCGGGAGGCGGCCTGCTCACGCAGCCCGTCCAGCCGGTCGTAGAGCATCGAGACGTACTCCTGCTCGCGGCCGATCTCGTCGTCGAGCGGCAATTCGCCGGAACCGCCGGAATGCCTTGACAAGCCGTCTCCCTTAAGATTAGAATCCTTTGCAGGAACGGCTTTCAAGCCGTTCTTTTTTGTGCCCTAGAACTGTTGAAGATAGCGCGTCCCGTCGGCTCCGACCAAGCCGGACGGGCCGGCGCGCCCGGGTGATCGCGAGGTGGCGGCGGATGATCCTGCGGACCGGGCAACGGGTGGTCTTCATCGGCGACAGCATCACCGACTGCGGCCGGCGGGCCGCCGCCGCGCCGTACGGCGAGGGCTATGTGAGCCTGGTCCGCGCCCTGGTCAGCGCCCGCCACCCCGAGCTGGAGCTGGAGTGGGTCAACCGGGGTGTGAGCGGGGACACCGTGCGGCACCTGGCCGCCCGCTGGGCGGAGGACGCGCTCGCCCTGCGCCCCGACTGGCTCTCCGTGATGATCGGCATCAACGACATCTGGCGGCGCTACGGCGACCGGCCCGACGAGGCCGTCCCGATCGACGAGTACGAGCGCACCCTGCGCGACCTGCTTCGCCGTGCGGTGGACGCCACGGGCTGCCGGCTGATCCTCGGCGACCCGTTCCTGATCGAGACCGACCGCGGCGACCCGCAGCGCGCCGACACCGACCGGTACGCCGCCGTGGTGGCCGCGCTGGCCGCCGAGTTCGACGCGGTGCACGTGCCCACCCAGGCGGCGTTCGACCGGGTGCTGACGGTCAGCCCGGCGAAGCGCTGGGCCGACGACCGGGTGCACCCCCACCTGCCCGGCCACGCGGTGCTCGCCGACGCGTTCCTCACCGCCCTCGGCGTGACCACCGGCGCCTGACACGACGACGCGCCGGGCCGACCGATGGGTCGACCCGGCGCGACAACGGTCGATCAGCCGCGGGCGGCCTGGTAGAGCCGCTCGGGCGTCACCGCGCCGGCGAGGACCCGGCCGTCGTCGGTGAGCAGCACGCTGAAGAGCTTGCCGGCGAGCAGTCGACCGCTGCCCCAGTCACCGCTGACCGCCGTCAGCCCGGCGAGCAGTTTCGACATGTCCGCCTCCGGTGCCCCGGCCGGCTTGTCACCGGCCGGCTTGCCGCCGGTGGCTCCGTCGAGGCGGGCGACCAGCACGGTGGTCCAGCCGGTGCCGACGGCCCGTACCTGCGGGTCACCGGCCGGCGCCGCATGCCCGGGCCGTCCCGCGGCCGGTCGTTCGGCCGTCTCCTCGGTCACGGTCACCCCGGGCGGCGGGTTGAAGGTGAACTGGTCGGCGTCGGGACGCCGGTAGTCGACCTGGGTGAACGCCACCTCGAACGCCGGCTGGTCGCTGCCCTTGGCGAGCACCTCGAAGCGCAGCGGCACGTGCTGCTTGGCGTCGATGGCGATCCGCAGCTGGTGCACCAGCGAGTCCTTGTCGCGCGGCTGGAGCACCAGCTCGTACGCGTCCCGGCCGGCGACGGTGGCCGACCGGCCGACGGTGACCTCGGTGCTCGGGTCGATCGCACCCAGGGCCAGGTCGGCGGCCTGCTGCGGGGTGGCCGGCAGGTTCGGCTGGGCCTCGGGGGCCGGCTTGCCGGCGCCGGCGAGAGTGCGGTGGTTGGCGGTGTTGGTGCGGCTGTCCCACGTCCACACGTCCCGGCCGTTGCGGATCACGTCCCGCTCGCCGAGAGTGTCCAGCAGCGCGACCCGCTGCCGCTCCGGCCCGGAGTACCAGACCCGCAAAGTGTGCGTGCCGCTCAGCAGGGTGGTCAGGTCGTTGCCGGGGATCATCCCCACCAGCGGCGGCAGACCGAGGTCGGCCCGCTGCACGACGGTCCCGGACAGCCCTTCCAGCCGGGAGGTCTGCAGGTCGACCAGGAGCTGTGCGGCGGTACGCGGCGGCAGGCTCGGTTCGGCCTCGGCGGCGAACGTGCCGATCGCGGCGCCGCCCCCGATGACGGCGACGGCGGCGGTCGCCGGGACCAGCCAACGCAGGACAGGACGGCTTCTCAGAACGGACATGGTGGCACCTCCTGCGACCATCCTGCCCGGTGGTCGCTGTGAACGTGCTGAGGACGCCGATCCGCCTCGATTGACCCGGGTGGCACCCTTGAGGCGTGCGGTTGCTGGTGGTGGAGGACGAGGCCCGGTTGGCGGCTGCCCTGCAACGTGGCCTACAGGCGGAGGGATTCGCCGTGGATGTGGCCCCGACCGGCCCGGCCGGCCTGGATGCGGCCCGGCACGGCGGGTACGACGCGATGATCCTCGACGTGATGCTGCCCGGCCTGTCCGGCTACGAGCTGGTGCGGCGGCTGCGCGCCGAGCAGCACTGGCTGCCGGTGCTGATGCTCTCCGCGAAGGACGGCGAGTACGACCAGGCCGACGGTCTGGACTGCGGCGCCGACGACTACCTCACCAAACCCTTCTCGTACGTGGTGCTGCTGGCACGCCTGCGGGCCTTGCTGCGCCGGGGCGCGCCGGAGCGCCCGGCGGTGCTCGCCGTCGGCGACCTGCGGCTGGACCCAGCCCGGCGGCGGGTCACCCGGGCCGACGCGGAGGTGACGCTGACCGCCCGGGAGTTCGCGCTGCTGGACTACCTGATGCGCAGGCCCGGTCAGGTCGTCTCCAAGATCGAGCTGCTGGATCACGTCTGGGACGCGAGCCTGGAGACCGCCCCGAACGCGGTCGAGGTGTACGTCGGCTACCTGCGGCGCAAGCTCGGCCGCGACCGGCTGGAGACCGTCCGGGGCGCCGGCTACCGGCTGGCGACATGAGCACCGACGTGCCGGCCGGCCCGACCGCCGGCACGCCACCCGCCCCCGCGGACGACCCGGCGACCGCCGTCGGCGAGGACACCGCCGGGCGCCGGCCTCCACCGGGTGCCCGGCCCACCGGGCACGACCATGACCGGACCGCCAACGGCCCGTTGAGCGCCGCCGGCCGGTCGTGGCGCGGCCGGCTGCCGGTGCTCGGGCTGCGGGGCCGGCTCATGGCGATCGGCGTGTTCGGCCTCGCCGTCGGGCTGGCACTCGGCGGGGTGGTGCTGCTCGGGGCGCTCGGCTACGTGCTGCAGCGCACCGTGGACACCGAGGCGTTCCGGACCGCGGACGCGGTCGCCCTACTCGCCGCCGAGGACGCGCTGCCCGATCCGCTGCCGGTGGCCGGTGGGCAGGTCCGCGTCCAGGTGGTCGACGCGCAGGGTCGAATCCGGGCCGCCTCGATCGACGCGGACCGGCTGGTGCCGATGGTCCGCCCGGAGCGGCTCGACCCCGACCGGCGGCAACGGTTGGAGGTGCCGGCCGAGCGGGTCGGTCTCGCCGGCCCGGTCCGGGTGGTCACCGTTCCCGCCGGGACCGCCGCCGACCCGCTGACCGTGCTGGTCGCCCGCTCGATGGCCGACGTGCGGCACAGCACGCACGTGGTCCGGACCATCCTGCTGGTGGCGTTTCCGCTGCTGGTGGCCGTACTGGCCGGCGTCGCCTGGCGGGTGGTGGGCGCGACCCTGCGGCCGGTGGAGGCGCTGCGCCGGGGCGCCGAGGAGATCACCGGGCGGGCGGGGACCGGACGGCTGCCGGTGCCCGCCTCGGCCGACGAGATCCACCGGTTGGCGGTCACCCTGAACGGGATGCTGGACCGGCTGGAGTCCGCCCGGGACCGGCAGCGGGCGTTCGTCTCCGACGCGGCACACGAGCTGCGCAGCCCACTGACCAACATCCGGACCGAGCTGGAGGTGGCTCAGCGCCTCGCGGGGCGTACCGACTGGACGGCGGTGACCAGCAACCTGCTCGCCGACACCGAGCGGCTGAGCCGGCTGGTCGACGACCTGCTGCTGCTGGCACGCCTGGACGAGACGCCACCGGCGCGGGGGACCGGGCCCGTGGAGCTGGGAGCCCTGCTGACCGAGGTCGCCGCCCGGTACCCGTCGCCGCCGGTGCGGGTGGCGCCATCGAGCGGCCCGCTGTGGACCGTCGGGAACGCCGGCGAACTGCGCCGGGTGCTGGCCAACCTGGTCGACAACGCGGTCCGGCACGCGCGCGGCCGTGTCCTGCTCGCCGTCGAGGCGACGCCTGCGAGTCACCGGGAGGCGGCGTACCACCTGGTGACGGTGACCGACGACGGCCCGGGGATCCCGGTTTCCGACCGGGGGCGGGTCTTCGGCCGGTTCACCCGGCTGGACGACGGGCGGGCCCGGGACGACGGTGGC
Organism: Micromonospora yongxingensis; assembly: GCF_052601155.1. Lineage (NCBI taxonomy): Bacteria > Bacillati > Actinomycetota > Actinomycetes > Micromonosporales > Micromonosporaceae > Micromonospora > Micromonospora yongxingensis. Next base: position 187,305 of record NZ_JBQXEO010000002.1, on the reverse strand, counting down.
GCCGGCCTGGGCCTGGCGATCGTGTGGGAGTTGGTGCGTCGCGCGGGCGGCAGCATCACGTTGACCGACGGCGACGACCAGCGAGGGCTGCGGGTCCGTCTGCTGCTGCCGGCGCTACCGACCGACGAGGGCCGCGAGGCGGCCACACCGTGACGAGCGGTTGTCACGGGACGCCTCCGCACGCTCAGCGGCGGCGGGTGCAGACCTCGTCGGCGCTGGCGACGGTGTCGGTGGACCAGACGACGGCCACCGTGAAGCAGTAGTCGTTGGTGCGGCCCAGCGCGTAGACGACGAAGCTGGTGGCGCCGGCGGGCAGCGTGGCGAAGGCGGTCTTGCCCTGACCGGCCCGACCACCGGAGACGACCACCGGCCCCTCACCGCCGGCCGGGTAGGTCCAGTTCAGAGCGATGTTGTCCCGGTTGTCGCGCAGGGTGACGGTGCCCGGTGGGGTGCCGGGTGCGGCCGCGGGCGGCGCCCCGGCGGGCGGGGTGGCGCCGCTGGCGGCCGGGGCGGCGCTCGTGGTGGCCGGTGCGGGGCCGGCGCTGGGGGAGCCGGTGTCGGGCGCCGGCGCCTGGTTGTCCCCGTCGCCGACCCGGGCCACCCCGGCGATCACGGCAGCGGCGCCCAGCAGGACCACGACCACGCCGCCCACCAACACCGGCACCAGCTTGTTGCGCTGTGGCGGCGGAGCCCGGTGTACGGGCACCGGCAGCAGCCGCGACGGCGTGTACGGCTCGACCGGTGTGGACGGCTCGACCGGCGTGTACGGGTCAGACCGCGGGTACGACTCGGCCGGCGAGTACGGATCAGCCGGCGAGTACGGCTCCGCCGGTGCGTCGGGCTCGGGCGGTGCGCCGGGTCGGTGCAGCCGGTACACCCCCGACGCCTCTTCCGTGCCGCCCGCGAGGCCGACCACGGACGGCGGCACGGGTGGCTCGGTGGGGTGCGGCGTCGGCTCGTCCGCCGGACCGGGCGGCCACCACGAGCCCGCCGACCCGCCGGGCTCGTCGGCCGGCACGCGAGGATTCGGCACGCCGCCGCCGACCGGTCCGCCGCCAGCGACCGGCCCGCCGCCGCTGGCCGCCGGGCCGCCAGCCACGACCCCGCCACCGGCCACGGCCGCGCCTGCTGCCGGGCCGGAGTGCGCCGGCCCAGGCTCCGGCGGGTGGTAGCCGGACTCGACCCGACCGTCGCGGTGCGGCGGTGTGCGGGCAGCCGGCACGGTCGGGGCGTCCCGGACGGTGGGTGGGTCGTCGGCGCAGACGTGGTCGGGGTTGGCAGCCGCCCGGGCCAGTGCCGCCACCTGCACCGACAGCGGGTCGTCGGCGGCCAGGTGCTGCCGGCACAGCTCGCGGGCCAGCGCCAGGTTGTCGTGCGCCTCGGCGAACTGCCCACAGTCGCGCTGCATCGCCCCGAGACGGGCCAGCATCTTGATGCCGCTGGGGTGCCCGTCGCCGTACACCTCGCGGTGCAGCTCCCAGGCGTCCTGGAGCCGGTCGCGGGCCACCGTGCACTGGCCGCGGGCGTACTCCACGGTGGCCAGGTCGGCGTGGGCGGCGAGCACCCGCAGCGACTCGGGGCCGTCCTGCGCGGTCAGCTCGATGATGACTTCCTGGTAGAGCCGGGCGGCACGGGAGTGGCTGCCGACCCGGTGCAGCACCGCGGCGAGGGTCGCCGCGGCGGCTACCGTGCGGGGGTCGGAGCGGCCGTGCAGCCGGTTGGTGGCCGCGTACGCGAAGGCGGCCCAGCCCCGGGCGGAGTGGGGCTCGCCGAGGGCCACCAGCACGCGCGCCTGAAGGCTGGCCGCCTCGGCCAGCTCCCCGGTGGCGTTGGCCGGGCGAGGGTCGGCGTCGGTGAGGGCGTCGGAGAGCAGCCGCTGCGCGCCGGCCAGGTCGCCGGCGGACACGAGGTGGTGCGCCTGATCAGTCAGTTCGCCGAAGCCGGAGGACACGCCCCATCGTGCTCATTTGACGACGGTAAGTACAAGACCCGCGCCGGTGTCGATCGGTCAGGATCTCGTCAGGTGCTCGGCCAGCGTCTCGCTGATGCGGCGCAGCTGGTCGACCTGGGCCGGGCTCAACGCGTCGAACAGGTGCCGGCGTACTCCCTCCACGTGGCCGGGTGCGGCGGCGGCGAGCGTGGCGAAGCCGGCGTCGGTGAGCAGCGCGACCTGTCCCCGCCGGTCGGTGGGGCACTCCTCGCGGCGCACCCATCCGGCCGCCTCCAGCCGGGCGACCGCGTGAGAGAGCCGGCTGCGTGACGACCCGGCCGCGTCGGCCAGCTCGCTCATCCGCAGTTGACGGTCGGGGGCCTCGGAGAGCCGGACCAGGATCTCGTAGTAGGCGTGGGGCATGCCCGCGTCGCGTTGCAGCTCGCGGTCGAGCGTGTCCATCAGCGCTCGGGAGGCGGTGAGGAACGCCCTCCAGGTGCGCTGCTCGTCGGAGTCCAGCCAGCGGGTCATGAGCCCCATCATACCCGAGATGGTTGAACGCTCAACTAAACCGCGCTAGCCTGGTGCCATGGGTATCCACCGGCTCAACCACGCGGTCCTCTACGTCAGTGACCTCGCCCGCAGCGTCGCCTTCTACCGCGACGTGCTGGGCTTCCGCCCGGTGGCGATGACCCCGGACGGCTTCCGGGGCGCCACCTTCCTGCAGGCCCCCGACTCGACCAACGACCATGACCTCGGCCTGTTCGAGATCGGCGCCGGCGCCGGGCGGTCCACCGCTGGCCGGGCCACCGTCGGGCTGTACCACCTGGCCTGGGAGGTCGACACCCTCGACGAGCTGGCCGCCACCGCCGAGCGGCTCACCGCCGCCGGCGCGCTGGTCGGCACCTCCGACCACGGCACCACCAAGAGCCTCTACGGGCAGGACCCGGACGGCCTGGAGTTCGAGATCGTCTGGCTCGTCCCGGCTGACCGGCTCGACGACGCGGCGCTGGCCGCGCGCAAGCGGATCGGCCGGCTCGACCTGGCCGCCGAGCGGCAGCGCTACGGCGGGCAGACCCGGGGCGGGGTGGGGATCTCCGTCCCGGCCTGACCGGTCATACGGTAGAACGGACCGATGCCGACCGACCGGACCACCGATTTCCTCCGCGAGCTGCTGGTCCGCCAGTTGACGACCTGGCTTCCCGCGGCCCTGCAACGCTCCCGCCGGGCCACCGTCGCCGTGACCTGGGCCGGCGGGGCGGAGGCCGCGCTGCGGGTGATCGCCGGGCAGGCCGACCAGCTCCGGGGTCGGCGGGTGACCGTGCTGGTGCTGGCCGACGGCGCGCCTGACCTGGCGGCCCGGCTCGGCCCCGTCGAGGCGGACTTGCCCGCCGAGGTCACCGTCCACCTGCTGCCCGGCAATCCGGACCGGCTGCCGGTCGCGGTGAAGGCGGCCGGTGCGGCCGGCGCCCCGCTGTTCAGCTTCGTGGACCTGCCCGGCGCCGCCACCCCGGAGTTGCTCACCGCCGTGAGCAACGGCCGTGCCGGCGAGGTGCTGCTGCACGCCGGCAGCGGTGCCCGCGACGTTCTCCTCGCTGCCGGTTTCCCGCTGGTCGCCGAGGTGGTGCCGGTTTTCCCCGACGGTGAGGCCGGCGTGATCGCGTTCGGCAGCCGCTCGGACCGGAGCCTGGAGGCGATCCGGGACGCGCTCTGGGCGGTCGGTGCGGATCTCGACGTTCGCTACCGCGACCCGGTCGACCCGGCAGGCGCGCCGGTCGACGTGGCCGCCGATCCCGACCCCGGGTCGCTGGCCCGCGAACTGCTGGCCGAGCTGCGCCGGGGCGGCTCTCGACCGGTCACCGACCTGCGCCGGCACACCCTCACGGCCACCGTCTACCGGGCCGCCGACGCCAACCGGGCGCTCGCCGCCCTGATCGAGGCGGGCGACGTGCGTCGCGAGCGCGAGGGCGGCCGGCTGGCCGGCGACGAGATCATCACCGTGCGGCGCTGAGCCCGCGCACCGGCCTGTGTCTCCCGGCACTCGGACACCGAGCGGGGTGCCGGTGATCCACCGGCACCCCGCTCGACTCCCGGGCCTCTAGGACCGGGACTTGTCCTGCTTCCAGGACAGCGGACCCGGCAGGTCGACGCGGTGCGCCCTGGCCTTCGAGTTCCACGACCAGCGCCCGATCTTGATGCTCCACGAGGAGAAGCCGTTCTCGGTGAAGTTCAGGATGATCGGACCGTACTTCTTGCGCTTGCGAAACATGAGGCCCATCGGAGGACTCCCTTCGTCACCGTTCCCTGCCGTGTCGAGATCGAACATGCCCGAACCGGCGAATTCCGAAACTCTCTCCCTGTCCGACCTGGACGGTGCGCCACGACGCGCGGCGAATCCCTACTCAACAGATAGGTGTTGCGCGGCGGTAAACGCTGCTCGTGACGGCTCGTAACATAGTCGGCGATACAGATCTCACCTTCTGGAAGACCGTTGACCGGTCGATCCCGCCAACGGCAGCATGAGGTCATGTCGCAGCGGGATGAGCTTCTCCTCACCGCTCGCGTGCACGTCGACCTGGTCCGGCACGCGAGCGCGCTCTGTTGAGCTGACCGGTCCATCCGGCTCGGCTCCATCGCCGCACTCCCACCGCCCGCGCTCAACGCGGAGCAGCGTGCCTTCGCGCCCAGCAGCTGGGCGTCCCCGCGATCCCATCGTGGACAGATCAGGAGACTCCCCATGTCCCCACCTCGTCATGCCGTCCTGCGTACCCTCGCCACCGCCGCCGTGCTGGCCCTGCTCGCCGGCGCCGCCGGCTGCGGTGGCGACGCCCAGGCCGGCGCCGGACAGGCCACCGAGCTGCGCTACCAGGGCTCCGTCGGCCAGGTCACCCTCCCCGAACTCGCCGCCGACCTCGGCTACCTCGGCGACGTCCGGCTCAACTGGATCGGCAACGTCACCGGCGGCCCGCAGGACATCCAGGCCACCGCCACGGGGCAGAGCGACTTCGGCGGCGCGTTCAACGGCGCCATCGTCAAGCTCGCCGCCGCCAACGCCCCGATCACCGCCGTGGTCAGCTACTACGGCTCCGACGCGCAGAGTTTCCAGGGCTACTACGTGCTCGACGACAGCCCGATCCGCGGCCCCCGCGACCTGATCGGCAGGAAGGTCGGCATGAACACCCTCGGCGCGCACGCCGAGGCCGTGCTGAAGACCTGGCTCGCCCGCGGCGGGCTCACCCCCGCGGAGATCAAGCAGGTCGAACTGGTCGCCCTGCCACCGGTCAACACCGAGCAGTCGCTGCGGCAGAGGCAGATCGACGTCGCGGTGCTCGGCGGGGTGATCCGCGACAAGGCGGTCGCCGGCGGCGGCATCCGCACCATCTTCACCGACTACGAGTTGCTCGGCGCCTTCAGCGGCGGCACCTACGTCTTCCGCGACGACTTCATCACACGCAACCCCGAGACCGTCAAGGCGTTCGTGACCGGGGTCGGCAAGGCCATCGAGTGGGCACGAACCCAGCCCCGGGAGACGGTGGTCGCCCGGATGCGGGACATCATCGCCAAGCGCGGCCGCAACGAGGACCCGTCGCTGGTCGCGTACTGGAAGAGCAGCGGCGTCGCCGGTCGGGGCGGCGTGATCGACGAGCGGGAGTTCCGCACCTGGATCGACTGGCTCGCCGCCGAGGGCGAGCTCCGGGGCGACCCGCCGAAGCCCGCCGACATCTACACCAACCGGTTCAACCCCTTCGTGGACGGGGGCGGCGCGTGAGCACCGACAAGATTCTCTTCGACGCGGTGAGCAAGACCTTCCCGGTCCGCGCCACCCGGCGTGGCGCCGCCGGCGCGGTCACCGCGCTGGACCGGGTCACCCTCGGGGTACGCCCCGGCGAGTTCCTCGTCGTCGTCGGCCCCAGCGGCTGCGGCAAGTCCACCCTGCTCGATCTGCTCGGCGGGCTCACCGCGCCGACCGGCGGGCAGGTGCTGGTCGACGGCCGGCCGGTCACCGGCCCCGGCCTGGACCGGGGCATCGTCTTCCAGCAGTACGCCCTGCTGCCCTGGCGCACCGCCGCCGGCAACGTCGCGTTCGGCCTGGAGGCCAAGGGGGTGCCCCGGGCCGAACGCGCCGACCTGATCGACCACCACCTGGACCTGGTGGGCCTGCGCGGCTTCGCCGACCGCTACCCGCACGAGCTGTCCGGCGGGATGAAGCAGCGGGTCGCCATCGCCCGCAGCCTCGCGTACGACCCGGACGTGCTGCTGATGGACGAGCCGTTCGCCGCGCTCGACGCGCAGACCCGCGACTCGTTGCAGGACGAGCTGGTGCGGATCTGGGCACGCACCGGCAAGACCATCGTGTTCATCACCCACGGCATCGACGAGGCCGTGCACCTCGGCCAGCGGGTGGCGGTGCTGACCTCCCGACCCGGACGGGTCAAGGAGGTCATCGACATCGACCTGGGCGACCGGGACGCCGTCGACGACGTCCGCTCCACCGACGCCTTCCGCCACCACCGGCACCAGATCTGGACGCTGCTGCGCGACGAGGTGCGCGCCGCACAGGCCGCCGAAGGCGCCACCGGCAGCCGCACCGCCCACACCGGAGCAGCCGGTGGTCGTACCCCCGCCCTGGCCGGAGCCGACGCGCAGCGTGCCGCGCCGGCGGTGGCCCGCACCGAGGAGGCCCGCGTTGGTTGACATCGCCGAACGTCCCACCCGGCTGGCGGCCCCGCCCGCCGTGCCCGGCGCGGCGGCCGACCCCGCCCCACCCGGCCTGACCGGTCGGCTGCTCGGCGTGGGCGGGAAGGTGCTGCACCGCGGTGTCGCGATCATCGCGCTGGCCGCGATCTGGGAGGTCACACCTCGGCTCGGGCTGGTGGACCGGGTCTTCCTGCCTCCGCTGTCGGAGGTGCTGGTGGCCTGGTGGGAGCTGCTGCGCACCGGGCAGCTCGCCGAGCACGTCGGGGCGAGCCTGACGCGGTCGCTGGCCGGGCTCGGCCTGGCCGTGCTCACCGCCATCCCGCTCGGGCTGCTGATCGGCTGGTACCGGCCGCTCGCGGAGCTGCTCAGCCCGCTGCTGGAGGTGTTCCGCAACACCGCGGCGCTGGCCCTGCTGCCGGTCTTCGTGCTCATCCTCGGCCTGGGGGAGACGTCCAAGATCGCCCTGGTGCTGTACGCCTGCTCCTGGCCGATCCTGCTGAACACGATCGCCGGGGTGAAGGGCGTCGACCCGCTGCTGATCCGGTCGGCCCGCTCGATGGGGCTCAACCACCTGCGGCTGTTCCAGAAGGTGATCCTGCCGGCAGCGGTGCCGACCATCTTCACCGGAATCCGGCTCGCCGGGGCGTACTCGATCCTGGTGCTGGTCGCCGCCGAGATGGTCGGCGCGAAGGCCGGGCTCGGCTACCTCGTCAACTACGCGCAGTACAACTTCGCGATCACCGACATGTACTCCGGGATCATCACGATCTCCGCCATCGGCCTGGTCGTCAACCAGCTCCTCGTCGCCCTCGAACGCCGCTTCTCCACCTGGCGCGTCGACGTCTCCGCCGGATAGGACAGACACCAATGACCCGAACCCTGCACCTCAACGCGTTCCTGATGGGCGTCGGCCACCACGAGGCCGCCTGGCGGCACCCCCGCACCGACCCACGCCGGGTCACCGACGTGCGGCACTTCCAGGAGCTGGCCCGGATCGCCGAACGCGGCACCCTCGACTCGCTCTTCCTCGCCGACGGGCTCTCCGTCGGGCCGAACCCCCGGCACAACATCCACACCGTCTTCGAACCGTTGACCCTGCTCGCCTCCCTGGCCGCGGTGACCGAACACATCGGTCTCATCGCGACGGTCTCCACCACCTACAACGAGCCGTTCCACATCGCCCGCAAATTCGCCTCCCTGGACCACCTCAGCGGCGGCCGGGCCGGCTGGAACATCGTCACGTCCGCACAGGAACGCGAGGCGGTCAACTTCAACCGGGACAGCCACCCCGCGCACGCCGACCGGTACCGGCGGGCCGCCGAGTTCGTCGACGTGGCGATCAAGCTCTGGGACAGCTGGGAGGACGACGCGCTGGTCTTCGACACCTCGGCCGGGGTGATCGCCGACACCGACCGGGTGCACGAGGTGGCGCACCGCGGGCCGGAGTTCCAGGTGCGTGGCCCGCTGAACATCCCCCGAGGGCCGCAGGGCCGGCCCCTGCTCGTGCAGGCCGGCTCGTCGCCGGACGGGATCGGGTTCGCCGCCCGGTACGCCGAGGCGGTCTTCACCGCCCAGCAGACCCTCGCCGACGGCCAGAGCTTCTACGCCGAGCTGCGGCGGCAGGTCTCCGCCGTCGGCCGGGACCCCGACCTGGTGAAGGTCCTGCCCGGCATCGCCCCGGTGATCGGCGGCACCGAGGCCGAGGCGCGGGCCCTCGCCGCCGAGCTGGAGGAGCTGATCGTCCCCGAGTACGCGCTCGCCCAGCTCGCCGGCATCCTCGGCGTCGACCTGACCGGCCTGCCGCTGGACGGGCCCCTCCCGGAGCTGCCAGCAGGGGGTACGCAGGCCCAGCAGAGCCGCTACGAGCTCGTCACCGAGCTGGCCCGCCGGGAACGGCTCACCATCCGGCAGCTGATCGGCCGGCTCGGCGGCGGCCGGGGCCACCGGGTGGTCGTCGGCACCCCCGAGCAGGTCGCCGACCAGATCGAGCTGTGGTTCACCCGGGGCGCCGCCGACGGGTTCAACATCATGCCGCCGCACCTGCCCGGCGGCCTGGCCGACTTCGTCGACCACGTCGTGCCGGTGCTGCGCGCGCGGGGCCTGTTCCGCGGCGAGTACACCGGCCGGACCCTGCGCGAGCACTACGGCCTGCCCCGACCGGCCAGCGGGTACGCCGCACCGGTGCTGGTGCCGGCGTGACCACCGTGGAGCGTCCCCCGACGGACCTCGCCGACCTGCGGCCGGTGGATCGGAACCTGCTCCGCGCGGTGCTGCGCCGGCAGGCCACCAGCGTCACCGTGGTCACCGCCGTGGCCCGGGCCACCGACCCGGCCCGCCCGGGCGGGACCGGCGCGCCGCTGCGGGCCGGGTTCACCGCCACCTCGTTCACGTCGGTGTCGCTGGACCCGCCGCTGGTCTCGTTCTGCCTCGGGGTCGACTCGTCGAGCTGGCCGGTGCTGGCCCGGGCCGAGCACGTGGCGGTGCACCTGCTCGCGGAGGGTCAGCGGGAGGCCGCACGGATCTTCGCGACCAGCGGCATCGACCGGTTCGCCGCGTACCCCGACTGGACGGCCGGGCCGTTCGGGGTGCCGCTGCTGACCGGAGTGCTGGCCCGGCTGCTCTGCCGGGTGGTGCACCGGGTGCCGGCCGGCGACCACAGCCTCGTGATCGCCGAGCCGCTGGCAGTGGGCGACGGCGGCGACGGCGCGCCGCTGGTGCACCACCGGGGCGGCTACACCACCGCCGTCCCGCCGGTGCCGGCGTGAGGGCACCCGCCGCGCCCGAGCTGCTCGCGCTGGACCGGGCCGCCCAGGACCTGCTGTTCCGGGCGGCCCGCACGGCCAACACGTTCACCGACGAGCCGGTCACCGACGCCCAGGTCGCGGCCATCCACGACCTCGTCCGGTACGGGCCGACCGCGTTCAACGGCCAGCCCCTGCGGGTGCTGCTGCTGCGCTCCGCCGCCGCGCGGCAACGGCTGCTGCCGTACGTGTCGTCGGGCAACCGGGCGAAGACGGCCACCGCACCGCTGGTGGCGGTGCTCGCCGCCGACGTCGACTTCCACGAGCGGCTGCCCGAGCTGTTCCCGCACCGACCACACGCCCGGGACTGGCTGACCGACCCGGCGGCGCGGGCCGAGCAGGCCCGTTTCAACGCGGCGCTCCAGATCGGCTACCTGCTGGTGGGCGTACGCGCCGCCGGGCTCGCCGCCGGCCCGATGGCCGGGTTCGACGCGGCCGGCGTGACCCGGGAGTTCTTCCCCGACGGCCGGCACGAGACGCTGCTCCTGATGAACCTGGGTCGACCCGGCCCGGACGCCTGGCACGCCCGCCTGCCCCGGCTCAGCACCTCGGAGGTGGTGCGGACCCTCTGACCGGGGTCAGCGAGGCTCCCACGCGTCGGGCAGGGCGGTGAGCTTGCGGACGTGGGCGGGCAGCCGGCCGCTGACGATCTCGGCGAGGCTCACCTCGTCGACGACCCGCCGCACGGCGGCGCGCACCGCCACCCACAGGCCGGGCAGGTTCTCGGCCGAACCCTCGTACCGGGTCTCCTCGGGGCGCAGGCCACGGACCCCGGCGAGAGGTCCCTCCACGGCGCGCAGCACCGCGCCGACGGTCACCTCGCGCGGCGGGCGGGCGAGCGTGTAGCCACCCTCGGCGCCGCGCTGGGCGCGGACGACGCCGGCCCGGCGCAGATCGGCCAGGACCGCTTCCAGGAACTTGCGGGGCATGTCCTGCTCCGCGGCGATGGCCTGGGTGGACAGCAGCGACGGGTACGCGGTGGCGAGGCTGAGCGCCGCCCGTACCGCGTAGTCGCCGCGCGCGGAGATCTGCACCCTGCCATCATGCCCGCCTGCCGACGCTGCCCGGGCTCGCGGGCTACCAGGGTCGGGTGGCGTGACCGCCGTTGGCTGGTTCGCCGGGGGTACCCGGTCGGAAACGCCCGCCGTTGGCGCCCATCGGCTCCGCGGGCGCCCGTGGCCGGACGACCCGGCCGGGCGGCTGGTCGCGGGCGGCCCGGAACGCGCCGGGGCTGACCCCGACCTCCCGGGTGAAGAAGCGGCCGAAGTTGGTGGGCTCGGAGAAGCCGAGGTCCCGGCCGATCCGGGCGATCGGCTCGTCGGTGGCGGCGAGCAGCCGGCTCGCCTGCAACGCGACCCGCTCGTCGATGACCTGTTTGGCGCTGCGTCCGGTGACGGCCAGGCAGGCGCGGGTCAGGGTCCGCACCGAGCAGCCGAGCGCGGCCGCATAGTCCTCCACCCGGCGGGTGTGCTGGTAGCCGTGCTCCACGTCGCGGCAGAACCGCTGGAACGTCTCCATCTCGGCGCGCGGCGGAGGCCGGTCCGCGCCGGGCAGGGCCAGGCGGAGCAGGAGTACGGCGAGCTGGTGGCGGAGCAGGGCACGGGCCGCCGAGCTGTCGCCGTGCCGCTGACAGTCCACCGAGAGCTGACTCACCTCGGTGATCACGGCGTCCTCGTCCTCGCCGGCCAACTGCCGCCAGGTCGGCGCGTCGGGGTCGACGTCGAAGCCGCGTAGCGCCTCGGAGTCCCAGGCGACCACGGTGGCGTCGAACTGCGGGCCGGCGCAGCGCAGCACCTGGCCGGCGCGGACCCGCAGCAGCGTGCCGGGTCGGCACGGCAGCAGGTGGAAATCCAGCTCGGCGTCGCCGTGCCCACGGGTGGTGAGGATCAGCAACTCCTGCTCGACGAGCACCGGCCTACGCCAGCCCGGGTCACGGGCCAGGTCGGCCAGCGCGAACGTCGCTATCTCGTCGGGTACGGGTGGCGCCGTTCCGATCGGTGGCGCGGGGGAGGGACCGGTGGAGACCATCGCCTGCGACGGTAGCCCGAACCGCAGGTCACCGCATCCCGGACCTGGCCGCCCTCCGCATCGGTGCCTCGCGCACGGGGTTGTGGCGATCCGGACGGCCGGGCTACGTTACCCGGCGGTAGTGCCGTCCGGTCCCGGCCGCCCGGCGCCCCGCCGGTCGCCCGCCGGACCGGCGACCCCGCCGACTCGCGATGGGATGGGCATGACGCAGCTGTTCTCGGTCGAAGGCAAGACGGTCCTGGTCACCGGCGGGTCGCGGGGGATCGGCCTGATGATCGCCCAGGGCTTCGTCCGGGCGGGCGCGCGCGTGATCATCTCGTCGCGCAAGGCGGACGTCTGCGAGGCCGTCGCCAAGGAACTCTCGGCCGAGGGCCGCTGCGAGGCCATTCCGGCCGACCTCAGCGACGACGCCGGCGCCGAAGGGCTCGCCGCCGCCGTGCGGGAGCGCTTCCCCCGCCTCGACGTACTGGTCAACAACGCCGGTGCGACCTGGGGTGCGCCGCTGGAGAACTACCCGGAGGCCGCGTTCGACAAGCTCTGGGCGGTCAACGTCAAGGCCGTCTTCCGGCTGACGACCGCGCTGCTGCCGGCGCTGCGCGCCGCCGCCACCGCCGACGACCCGGCCCGCGTGATCAACATCGGGTCGATCGACGGCGTCCGGGTGCCGTGGATGGAGGTGTACGCGTACTCGGCCACCAAGGCGGCCGTTCACATGCTCACCCGCAGCCTCGCCCACCAACTGGCCGGCGAGCAGATCACCGTCAACGCGATCGCGCCCGGCCCGTTCGAGAGCAAGATGATGGCGTTCGCGCTGAACGACCCGACGAGCAGGGCCACCATCGAGCAGCAGGTGCCGCTGGGCCGTATCGGGCGCCCCGAGGACATGGCCGGCACGGCCATCTACCTGTCCTCGCGGGCGGGCGCCTACCTCACCGGCGCGGTCATCCCGGTCGACGGCGGCATCACCACGCACGGTTGAGCACCGGCCGCCCCGGGCGGGCGGACCCGCGTACCCCAGGGTGTGCCGGAGCCGCGCGGTCGGCAGATCCGCGCGGCCCCGTGATGGCCGGTGTTGCCCGGTCGGGCGGTGGTCAGCGACCGGCGAGCAGTCGGTTCACCGCCGTGTCGACGTCCAGGTGCTCGGCCTCACGGCCGCGCGGGACGACGACGTAGGTCCGTCGAAGGAATCGCACCAGGACGCTGCGCGGCACCTCGAAGAGGGCGTTGCCGTCCGGTGACGAGAGGGCCAGCGCGACGAAGTCGCCGCGCGGGGTGGCCCAGGGCCAGACCCGGACATCCCCGATGCCGGCTGGCTCGTCCAGGCCGGTGACCAGCAGTTCGCGGGCGAAGGACCAGCTAACCGCCTCGCCACCCGCCGATTCGGCATGGAACAGGACATGGACCGCATACGGGTCAGCAGGGTCGTAACGCAGACTGGCACGCACCGGCAATGCGGTGGCGTCAGGCGCGACGAGCCTTAGCGACGTCTCGACCTCTACGGTCGTCGGTCGGATGACACTCATGGACGTTCTCCCCCCGGCACCGCTGCGGAACGCGCGTGTCCCGCTTTTCCCATACTCAGGTGCTACTCCTGGCTACGCTCCGCCATACGCTGACTTCACCCAGTGGTGGGAAGGGGGACGGAAAGGCCGCGTGAATGTGAGCATTCATGTAGGATTTCCGGTTCTGCCCAGTGCGTGATCCCGCCCGGCATCGGGTGGTTCAGTCGTCGACTTACTCCGGTAACGTCCAGTCGACCGTTGCAGTGACGGGCCCGAGCGACACTGGGGGGTGAAATGGTCACGAAAGGATCCTCAGTGGATCCGGCGACGGCGCCCGGCCCACCGAAAGTCGCGGTCGGAGTAGCCGAAAAGCGGGGGTACGGAGTGCCGATGGAGCAGCCCGAGAGGTCCGGTCGGCCGGCGCCAGACGCCGGACACGCCGGCGGTGATGCGCGCGCCGATGGTGAGGGTGCTGAGCGGCCCAGCCGTGGTGCCGGCGGCGTCCTCGTCGTGGCCGACCCACCGAGACGCCCGCGTTGGCGGGACCGGATCACCACCACGCTCGACCTGATCCGCGCCAACCCCACCGGCCGGATCACCCTCAAGATCGTCATTGCGATCGCCGGGGCACTGGTGGTGACGATCGGCATCGCGCTCATCCCGCTACCCGGGCCTGGTTGGCTGCTCGTCATCGCCGGCCTCGGCATCTGGGCCGTCGAGTACCACTGGGCCCGCCGACTGCTCGGCTTCACCCGCCGGCACGTACACGGCTGGACGCAGTGGGTAACCCGACAGTCACTGCCGGTGCGAATCGTGCTCGGCTCCGTCGGCCTGGTCTTCGTGGGAACGGTGGTCTGGCTGTCGCTCAAGTACAGCCTCGGCATCGACGTGGTGGACGAGGCGATGCAGTACCTCGACGCGCGCTGACCCCGGATTTCCGGTCCGGTCCCACGATCGGGTAGAGTCATCGGCGCTGAGGGCGATTAGCTCAGTGGGAGAGCGCTTCGTTCACACCGAAGAGGTCGCTGGTTCGATACCAGCATCGCCCACTCTCAGTTTGTGCAGGTCGAAAGCCCGTTGCCGGAGTAGCCGGTAACGGGCTTCGCTGTGTGTGCTGCTTACATTGGGAGCAGATCGGGAGCGGCGCGGCTGGTTCTGGGTTCGGACCGGCATGGAGCCGCCCGGCCGGGTGACATTTGCGGCCCCGAGAGGGGACTGGTGGCTAGTTGAGGAGTTGTCCTACCGCTACCGGTGCCCGCGTCACGAGTGGGTGCCCCCGGGTTGTGGCTCACGGGCTGACTGGTGGCCGACGGTCCGGTGGTCCGCCCACTCGCCGGTCCACATTGCGAGGTCGCGCACCCAGGTCTCGGTGCTTTGCCGGGACTTGGCCGCCCACTTCGTTGCGTTCCTTGACGCGAAGTCGTCCAGGACCTGACGGTCGGTCGCGGTCCATGCCGGAAGCTTGGGTTAGCCACTCTTCTGCCTGTTCCGCGCCGTGGCCGCCGCCGATCAGCCACTGGACGAGCAACGCGAGTTCGACCCATGCGGCGGCCTTGGTTGCCCACGCCCACTCGACAATCTGTACGCCGAGTGGCGTCACGATCAAGTTGGTCGGGTTGAGGTCGGAGTGGATGAGTGTCCCGCCGTCCATCGCCGGGTGCGCGAACCCGAGCCGGGCCGCCGGGGTGAACCACATCTCGCCAGGCGCCGGCGTCTCTTGAAGTGCTTTCAGTGCGGCTAGGAGCAGATCGAGGTCCGTGCTGCCGGGTTCTGGCCCCGGGTCGCGGGTCGTCGTTCACTCGATCATCAAGCTAACCGTGATCGGATACCTTTCCGATCACGTTCTCGATCTTGGGACAGCGGAGCGACTCGCCCAGCCGCTAGCATCGCGCTGATTCCCGTCCCCCATTACGGAGACCTCCATGCGCACACTTGCCGCCGCCGCCCTCGTGGGCGTGCTCGTGGCCGCCCTCCCGGCAACGGCGGCCCTGGCCGCCGACCCCAAGCCGGATATCGCGGTGACCTCCGCCGCCGACAAGGCCAACTACGCCGAGGGTGAGACCTTCACCATCACGGTCACGGTGAAGAACAAGAGCTCCGTCGACGCCAAGCACGTGCACTACACCGGTGGCGACAGCGAGGGCGTCGACGGTGTCGCCTACGGTGAGCTGTCGACCGGCTTCGACCTCGCCGCCGGCGCCACCAAGACCGTTCAGATCACCGGCAAGACCAACCACGTGGCGTGGCGGTCCGGCTACGGATTCGTTGCCTTCGCGCTTGCCGCCGACAACGGCGAGGCCAACGACGCCGACAACATCACCAGCGTGCGGCTGCTGGTGGCGGGCGTCTTCGACGATCTCGGCGGCTACGTCTTCCAGGGTGGGTCCTCTGGCGCCGAATGGACGCCCCGGACGCCTGGCGTCCCGGGTGTCAAGGTCGTCGCCACCAGTGCCGACGGCAAGACGAAGTACGCCGAGGCCATCACGGACGCCAAGGGCCTGTTCCGTCTCGCCCACCTCCCAGCCGGCGACGTCCTGCTGACCTTCACCGCCCCGGCGGGCTGGAAGATCCTGGCCGGCGAGAACGGCGAGGACGACCACACTCTGGCGCAGGTCAGAGCCGACGACAGCGACGAGCCGCGCATCTTCGTGCCGGCGAAGAAGGTCGCCGTGAGCTCGCCGAGCGTCTCGCCGTCGCCGTCGCCGTCGCCGTCGCCGTCGCCGTCGCCGTCGGCATCGGCATCGCTGTCGGCATCGGCGTCGTCGAGCGCCGGCCCGGGCCTGCCGGTCACCGGCACCAACACCATGCTGTTCGTCGGCGCGGCTGCGGTCGCCGTCGCGGTCGGCACGGTGTTGGTGCTCGTCGCACGGCGCCGCCGTGTACGCCTGCAGGCCTGATCGGCCGAGACCGCTCCAGCGGCCGAACACCGCAGGCCGTAGCGTTCCCCGCTATATCGAGCAAGGCGAAGGGCGCCGAGGATCCAGCACCCCGCTGGACCCTCGGCGCCGCGACTCCGGCCGCGACAACGCCCTCGACGCGCGCTCGCAGGTCAAAGGCCGATTCCCGGAAACGGGAGGTGGCCTTTCTGCTGTCGTGCGGCAGCTTCGTACAGCAATCGGGTCGTTGGTGTGGGCGCTACCGCGTGTGCACCGCGGTCAGAATGTGGCGATCGGGTTGACCGGGCTGCCGGACGTACCGGCGAAGCGGACCGGCGCGACTGCGAGGTGGAAGTCCCACTGGCCGAGCGCGGCAGCCGTTGTCGCGCACATCTCCAGGTCGCAGTTGTCGACCATCCACAGACCCATCGCGACGAGGCTCACGGCGTGGACCGGCATCAACACGTCTTCGAACCCCGACGGCTGAACGTCCTGAGGGGTGTCGGCGCCGATCAGCGCGACGTCGCGTTCATGGAGCCACGGCAGGCAGGACGCGTGCCAGCCGGCCTGCGTGAAACCGCTGGCCTCGCCGGCCTCGTGCCGGAAGCGGCCATAGCCGGTCCGCAGGAGGACCGCATCGCCGGACCGGACCCGTACACCCTGGCGACGCTCAGCCTCCTCGAGGTCGTCGGGAAACACACCCTGCCCCGGTTCCAACCACGGCACACCGCGGGCCCTCGCAACGTCCAGCAGGACACCACGCGTGACGATCCCGTTCGCCGCCGCCGTGACGGCCGCCCACGCCGAGCCCGTCGTGGCGTCGACCAACCCGTGCGACCGCCCGTTGTACATCATGCCGTCCCAGAAGATGTGGCACGGCGAGTCGAGGTGGGTGAGGGTGTTGCCGTGGAACGTGATGCCGAGCCGCTCGGACGAGAAGCCCCAGCGCCGGTCGGCGTGGAAGGCGGGCGGCATGTTCTCGGCACCTGGCATGTCGGCGGTGCACGGGAACGTCGTCGTCGACCGCTCCATGTCTCGCGGTGCCGCAACCTCCCATGCGCAGGACACGCTCCTGCCGTGGCGCACGGCCCGCGCCGCCGCCAGCCGGACGTCGTCGGTGATGTGGTTCAGGGTTCCGAGCTCGTCGTCGTCGCCCCACCGTCCCCAGTTCGACAGCGTGTCGAAGTACCCGAGCACGTCGTCCTGCGTGGGCATCGGTCGCCCTGCCGTCATCTCAGCATCGCCTCCTCCGGTCACGCGGCGGCTGGTCAGACTCACCGCAGCCCCACTTGTCTCTGCCGACCGGCGACGACAGCGTAGTGTCTGCCGCCGACCGTGCGGTCGCGATTGTGGGAGCACCGGCCCGTATGGTGGCGCCATGATCACCTGTGTCGTGCACTACACCATCGACCCCGCGCAGATCGAGGCGTTTGAACGCTTCGCCCGTGCGTGGATGCGGCTGGTGGCCAAGCACGGTGGTGTGCACCACGGCTACTTCCTACCCGCCGAGGGAGCCAGCGACCGGGCCGAGGCGCTCTTCAGTTTCGAGAGCCTGGCAGCCTACGAGCGTTACCGCGCACGGTTCGGCAATGACCCGGAGTTCGTCGAGGCCGACAGCATCCGCGACGACTCGGGTTGTGTCGTGCGGTACGAGCGAACGTTCATGCGCCCGCTCCTGCCGACTGATTGAGCGCGCATCCGTCCGCCGCGATCCGTGTGTGGTGTGGACCCGATGTCGACGCTGTTGGTCCGGACGGTTCGTGACGGACGCCCGATCAACACGTCGGCGCGAGCTTCAGTCGCACTCGGCGCTCCGCCCGGTCACCTTGACGATTGTGGTGGTGACCGTCTCTCCCATCACTGGCTCCCGGGTCAGAAGCGACTCGTCACCTGTCAGCCTGGCGAAGCATCGCGTCTGTTTCGGGATCGGGCATGAGCTCCCGAACCTCTTGCGCGCAGCGGCAAGAGTCGGCAATCTTGGCAGCCCACGTCAACGCCTCCTCGCGTGAGGAGACGTCGACGACAACGAAGCCGCCAATGACCTCCTTGGTCTCCGGGTAAGGG
Organism: Micromonospora yongxingensis; assembly: GCF_052601155.1. Lineage (NCBI taxonomy): Bacteria > Bacillati > Actinomycetota > Actinomycetes > Micromonosporales > Micromonosporaceae > Micromonospora > Micromonospora yongxingensis. Next base: position 169,406 of record NZ_JBQXEO010000002.1, on the reverse strand, counting down.
CCATCGGTGACCGTCCCGTCCGTGGCCACGACGCTCGCCCTCTGGCGTTCGACTCCAGCGCCGAAGACAAAGACGCCGGCGTTCACGGCCTCCTGGACCACCGCGTGCGAGGCCTTGCCCACGTCGGGCCAATCCGCGTCGGGGATGTGGTCCATCGCGCCGTCATTGAACGAGATCAAATACCGCGTCATTCCATGACTCCCTTGTCCCGGCGGCCTCGTCCGGCCGCCTCTCGCCTGTTCCTCCCACCGCGGATACCACTGCCCGGGCGGCTCGACCGGCGGTATAAGCAGCCGTTCGTTTCGCAGAGTTTCCCAGCCGACTGTCTGCCACGGGAAGGCGTCGCCGGGCGATCGACCTCCCAGTGGACAAACGGTCAGATCAAGACCGCGGCGAGAGCGCGGAAGGCGTCGGCGGGGAATGTCGTGACGTCGCCGCCGTTGAGTACCTGGACCGCCACCTCGTCCGCGCCGGCCTGGTAGTGCTTCTCCAACCCGGCCGCGACCTTGTCGGCCGTGCCCCAGGGGATCAGGGCGTCGACGAGGCGGTCGCTGCCGCCTCCAGCGAAGTCCTCGTCGGTCCAGCCGAATCGGCGCAGGTTGTTGGTGTAGTTCGGCAGTGCGAGGTATCCGCTCGTGTATTGCCGGGCCGTGGCGCGCGCGGTGGTGGCGTCCGCTTCGAGCACCACTGCGACCTCGGGAGCGAGCAGCCGGTCGGGCCCGAGTGCCGCTCGGGCCTCGGCGGTGTGCTCGGCAGGGACGAAGTACGGGTGCGCCCCTGCTGAACGGTCGCGGGAGAGCTCGAGCATCCGCGGGCCGAGCGCGGCCAGGACCCGCCGCTCGGGAGGCAGCCCGGCAGCGTCGAGACCGTCGAGGTACTCCACCATCTTTGAGTACGGCTTGCGGTAGGCGGTGCCGCCGCCTTCGACCAGCACAGCGTGGCTGGCGCCGAGACCGAGCAGGAACCGGCCGGGATGGGCCTGCTCCGCGTCCTGGGCGAACGCCGCCACCTCCGGGGGCGACGAGTGCCAGATGCTCACAATCCCCGACGCGACCCCGATGCGCGTGGTGCCGTCCAGGATCTCCCGGAAGCGTGGGGCGACGTTCTCCTCGAAGCCGCCGGAGAACCAGAGCCGTGAATAGCCGAGTTCCTCCAGCTCGGTCGCGGCGTCGATGGCCGCGCCCTGACTCTCGCTAGCAAGGAAGAACGGTTGCCATACGCTGACGAGTCGTTGTGCCATACCGAAACACTACGCATCAGCTCCTGCAGGAGCACGACGCCGCACCAGCACACGGGTACCTCCTTGGCTGGCAGAGGTCCGCAGCCACAGAGCCAGGGCGGGCAACAGGATCGGCCCACACCTCCACGTTGGTGCGCGGCGCCGTTGTGGAGGCGGTGTCAGTCGTCCACGTCTCCCGTACTGTTCCCGCCGTGTCGGACGAACCGAAGACGATGCGCTTTCGTTGGGCGATCCTGGGGCCGCCCCTCGCGACGGCCTTCATGATTGGCGTCCTCGCCGTGGTCAGCGCGGCGAGGGGCAGCGATCCGGAACTGTGGCTGCGTCCGGCAGTGCTGGCTCCGGGCGGCCCGCTGGTGCTGTTCTGGTGGCAGGTGGTGGTTCGTCCACGGCATCGCTGGTGGGCACTTGGTGCCGATCTCGCGGTGACCATCGTTGCTTACCTGTTGCTGTACCGGCTGGTCCTGGCCGGGCTGTCGTTCCCATGGGACGGCGTGGTCAGCTTCGCGGTCGCCGGCTGGCTGGGAGCCTTCGCCTACGTCACCGTCACCCAGCGACCCACGGCGCCGATGTCCGGCGGCAAGCCCGCCGAGGGCAGCACGATCGCGCCGGGCGAGGCGTACGAGGAGCGGTTCGGCTTCACCCGCCGTGACCTGTTGCTGCTGCCTGCTAGCGCGGTTTTTGTCGCCGTCGGCGTCCTGCTTCTCCGCGACGAACCTCTCGCCGGCGTGGGTGCCATCGTGATTGGCGGCGCGTTCCTGCTGCTGCGGCTCGTCAGCGTGCTGGGCCGCCGTGTGGCGCTGCGCGTCGACGCTGCCGGAGTTACTCTCGGCCAGACGCCGCCATGGCCGTCCTCGCACACTGCGGTGACACCGTGGTCCGACATCGAGGCTGTCGTGCTGTGGACGCAGCAGGCCGGCGGGACCACGGTCCCGTACGTCGGCCTGCAGCGGCGCCCCGGCTTGCCGCCGTTGCCGGGCTCGGCGCGCTCACGCGGCCTGCGGCGGATGAACCAGGCGCTCGTCGCGCACGTGCCGCCGGCCGTACTCGCCGACAGTCGGCCGGCGACCTTCTGGCGGCTGCACCGCCCGAGCCTCGAGGCGGCGGTCCGCCACTTCGCACCTGCGGTGGAGATCGTCGACGTGGGCTGAGGGGTACCTGCTCTGCGTGCCATACTCTCGCCATGAATCTGTACCGAAGGGACCGTGCCGCGTAACAGGCCTGCGGCGCTACGTGCTGCCCGCCCCGCCCGTCGCTACGCTCACGAGTCGCGCACCCACCTTCCCAGGGTCTCTGGAAGCGCGGTCGCTGACATAGTCCGACTGGAACGCCGAAGCAAGCGGCTACGTCCCGGCGACATCCATATAGCGCTGCAGCGCTGGATCGCCATAGCGCATGGACCGGTCAAGGGTCTGCTCGACGACTTCGGCGGATGCCCCTGCTGCTGCACCCTGGACTACCGGGAAGTGCTGGAGATCGCCCTGCGATCGCTGCCTCGCCGGACGGCTCGTGAACTCCGTCGCCTCGTCGACACTGCCGATCAGCTCATCCTGAGCCGAACCCTGCCCGATCTTTGGGCGGACCCCGGAAAGCCGTGGTGGCTGCGGCGCATGTGATGGGGGGCGGGACAGCCGCCCAGCCTGCCGTGACTGTCGGCGTACGGGTCAGGCCGTGCTGGCCTGGCAGTCGCAACAGCTCCTCCGGCGAATCACGCCAGGCGATGCCCAGGTTTCACCCTCGGGTTCAGACGTATCCGGGTTTGCCGGATCTACCCTGGCGGGTGTCCGTCGCCCAGACCCGACTGAAGTCGATCAAGGCTTGCGGCGTAGTTGGCGCAACACGCCGTGCCGGCGTGCGGCCCACGCGAGGCGCCGGACGCTCGGGTGCCGTACGAACAGCACCGCCGCCCGGCGGATCAAGCCGAACCGGTTGTCGCTCACCTGGTTGTCAGTCGCCTGCCAGATCAGCTCGCGCACCTTGGCGTTGTCCAGCACTGCCCGTATCTCACGTCGCACCGCGGGATCCTCGGCCGCCGAAGCGATGGCGGCAGCCAGACCCGGCCGGTCCGCAAGCGGCTCGACCATCGCCGCGACGAGCGGCCTCCGCACCTCGTCCTGTTCAAGCAGCAGCAACACAGCTTCCCGGATCTCGATCGTGTCCAGGCCGGACCGCAGCAGGCTCAACAGGCTGCGCTCAACCTCGCGGTCATGATCCGGGACGGACAGCGCGGCCAGCAGCACCGCGACCTCGTCGAGGTCGATGAGGTGTCGCACTCCGGTGCGGAACTCCGGCAGCCCCCACGCAACCTGCAGAGCCTTCACGAGGTTGCGGTTCATGAGCCATCCGCTACCCGGAACCGACAGCCGGCGAAACCCCGCGACCTATCCGGTCCAACGCGTCAGGCACGAGCCGGGCTGCCAAGGCGAACCATGGCTCGCCCGGCCCGCGAGTTTCCTGAAGTGCCGTCAGTCAGCCAGTTACCCGCGTCGGCCTACCCGGCGAGGACAACGGCGGCGCCGGTGACCGCGATGCCGGTTCCCGGTTCGGCGGGGATCCCGACGGTCAGGACGCTGGGACGGCCCAGGTCCTGGCCCTGGTGCACGGTGACGGTCACGGGTGGGGCGACCAGCCCCAGCTCCCGTAGATAGCCGCCGAAAGCGGCGGCTGCGGCACCAGTGGCGGGATCCTCCACGATGCCGCCGGGCGGGAACGGGTTGCGCGCGTGAAATATCCGGGGGGACTCACGCCACACCAGGTCGATGGTCGTCCAGTCGCGCTGCGCCATCAGCGTGGCCAACGCGTTCATGTCGTAGTCCAGTTCGGCGAGCCGTTGTCGGCTCGCCGCGGCCACGACGGGATGCCAGGCGCCGGCGAAGGCGACTCGGGGCGGCAGCGTCGCGTCGAGGTCGTCTGGTGCCCAGCGCAGCGCCTCGAGCAGCGCCGCCAGATCACTGGCAGCGATGGGCTTGGTCTGCGGTTCCACGCTGATCAGCGTCGCTGTTGTCGTGCCGTCCGGCCCCGAGGCGGTGGAGACCTCGACCAGCCCGGCCCGAGTGTCGAAGTGCAGGACCCCGGGGCCGTGCCGTTCGGCGTAGGCGGCGGCCGAGGCAATGGTCGCGTGTCCGCAGAACGGCACCTCGGCCAACGGGCTGAAGTAGCGCACCTCGAAGCGCCGGTTGCCGCGAGGCACGAGGAACGCCGTTTCGGAGTACCCGATGTCAGCAGCCACCCGCAGCATCTCGGCGTCGCCGACCCCGGTGGCGTCGAGTACGACACCGGCCGGGTTGCCGCCCGCCGGATCGGCGCTGAACGCGGCGTAGCGCAGAATCTCCATGATCACGACCGTACCGCCCGCTGTCGCCGTCCAACCTGCGCCACCCATCGCGACCGGCGGAGGGTCCGTACTCGCTAGGCTTTCGGCCGTGGCCGATCTGCCCGAGACGTGGTGCGTTCCGGTCGTCCGTGCGGACTTCCGCGACGACGATGTGTGGCGACAGATCAAGGACGACATCGTCAGCCCCACCGAAGAGGGCTTCGTAGCCGGTGTCGAGTTCGTCGAGGACCGAGCGCTGGCGGGCCTCAGCGGTACGGCGATCGCGGCCGGCTATCCGCGCGCTTACCCGCATCAGTACAGGCACCCGGTGCTGTTTGTCGTCGACGCCGTCACCGTCTCGCTGTCGGAGCGTCCCCTGCTCGTCGTCAACCTCAACGAAGGGTACGAGACAGGTCCGTTCAGGGCACTGCCACGGCAGGTCCAGGCGATCGAGAACAACCTGTCGATCGCCAACATGGACTTCCACGAGTTCGCGCGGTCGGCAGGACCGGACGGCGTCTTCCGAGGCTTCTGAGCGCGCCCCCCCGCAGGCACCTGCGCACTGACCAGGCTTGCGGCTAGGAGACCTCTTCGGTGGGCCGTGGCGTGAAGAAGCGGACGATGTCGTCGGCCGCGGTGGGGGACAGCATCATTGCCTGGACTCGTGCGGACATTTCGGCGATCGGGTGGGTCCTGGTGAACATCGCCTCCTCGTACGTCCGGATCGCCGAGTCGGGGTCGGCGGGGCTGGCGGCGAGTTCGGCGGCGAGTTCGGCGGCGTCGAGCATGGCTTGGTTGGCGCCCTCGCCGACCGGCGGCATGAGGTGCGCGGCGTCACCGATGAGGGTGATGCCCGGCTGGTGGGCCCAGCGCGTATCGGTGGGCATCGCCTCGATCCTGCGGGGGGTCGGCGGGCCGTCCCCGGCTTCGATGAGTGCAGTGAGGTCGGGGTTCCAGCCGTCGAACATGTCCAGCAGGGCGCGCTTGCTGCGGTAGGTGTCCATGGGGCGATCGTCCGCGCGTAGGGAGATTCCGACTCGGATGCTGCCGTCGCCGAGGCGTTGGGCTGCCAGGATCTGGTTCACGCCGATGCACCAGAGGTTGCCGGGGCCGACCAGATCGGCGAGATCCGGGTGGCGCCCGTCGGCGTCGCTGATGCTGAGCTCCACCAAGGTGGCGACGGGGGACAGTGTCGCGTCGGTCAGCAGCGACCGGACGACCGAGCGTGCGCCGTCCGCGCCGATGAGCACGTCGCAGTCGGCGCTGTGGCCGCCGTCGAACGTCAGCCTGAAGCCTCCCTCGGGTCGTGGCGTCGCCGCGACGAGCCGGTGCTGCCACACAACGGTCTGGGCGGGGAGTGAATCGAGCAGAAGATCACGCAGTGCGCTGCGGTCGATCTCGGGGCGTCCGGAGAACGAGCCGGGTTGTGGCTTGTGGTGCACGAGGATGCGTCCGGCCGGGTCGAGGATGAGATGTTCCTCGCCCTCCGGCCGTGCCCCGGACCGGAATCGGTCGGCGAGACCCGCCGCGGCCAGGGCCTTCTGCCCGGACTCCGGGTGCAGGTCGAGCGATCCGCCCTGCGACCGCGCGGATCGGCTTGCCTCACGTTCGTACACCACCGCGCCGATGCCGTGCCGGTGCAGGATCCGGGCCAGTGTCAGGCCGCCGAGGCCACCGCCGGCGATCCCAATGCGCATCATCATCTCCGTTACCGTACGCTGTATCTTGTGGATACGCCGTACGGTAGCGCGTCGCTGCCCGTCTGGGAACGGCCCGAGCCCCAGCCGCGGGCGGCGCCGGTGCCGCTGAGCCGCGCGAAGATCGCCGCCACGGCGATCCGGCTCGCCGACGCACACGGCCTCGACGGGCTGTCGGTACGAAAGATCGCCAAAGAGCTCGGCGTCGGTCCGATGCGTCTCTACGACTACGTGACCAACCGATCCGAGCTGCTCGATCTGATGGTCGACACCGTGTACGCCCAGATCGCCGAGGCTGGCCAGCACCCCGAGTGGCGCACCACGGTGCTGGCCCTCGCCCAGGCGACCCGCAAAGCCGCCCTCGACCATGAGTGGTTCGCCGACCTGCTCGGCGGGAGGCCACACCTCGGACCTCACGCGCTCGCCGTGGGCGAATCGACCGCGGCGGCGCTCAGCCGGGCTCCCGGCGTGCGCAGCATCGACGATCTCCAGCGGGCCGTGGGCGCCCTCAACGCGTACATCGTCGGAGCGCTCCGAAGGGAGATCACCGAGCGACGCACCGCCCGCTCAACCGACACCGACGTGTCCGCTTGGCAGGCCGCCCTCGGGCCCTACCTGACACGCATGCTCGAGACAGGCCGCTATCCCACCGTCGCCCGGCTCGTCATCGACGGCGCCCACCTCAACGCCGAGGAAACCTTCCACCACAACCTGATCACCATCCTGGACGGCATCACCAGACATCCGCACACGTGACGCGGGCCCCTCACTGATCAGGGCAGCTGGCCCGGCCGGTCGACGATGGCGACCCGGAGTGGCGCGGCGGCTGAATACAACGACTCCTTGCCGTTGCGCACCACAGACATCCGCGTGCCGAGGTAGACGTGGGTATCCCGGTCGAAGATGAAGTCGTTGTTACCGCCGATCACACCGGGCATTCGAATCGCCACCCCATGCCGGCCGGCGGCGTCCACCACGTCGCCCGATATGACGACCGCTCCGGGCTGCCGCGCCAGCAACTCGAACAGCGCCGCCAGCGCTCGGGGCGGCACATAGCCGCTGAGCATCGACCGCGCGGTGGTGTACGCCATGCTTTCGTCTCCGTAGACGGCCTCCTCATCGGCTCCTTCGGGGAGATTCAGGTCGACCGGATGTTCCCGGAGGTATCGAAGCAGTTCGTCCGGGTCGGTGGGCAGATCGCCGTGGTACGCGGGCGACGGGAGTTCATCGAGTTCCTTGTCGGGATTTGCGGGATCGCTCGGGCGGAGCACCTTCAGTTCGCTCCACCCGTTCGGATCGGTCCCTGGCCGGTAACGTGCCTGCGTGTGCGCGACTCCCCCGGCCGACTGCCAGATCTGCGTCCGTACGGTGGTGTACGGGCCGCTGTCCGGCAGTTCCCGCGTCGTCGCCAGGACTTCCGTGAAGACGTACTGGTCGGGTCGGGCGGTGAGCTCGGGCTGCTGCCGGGCGGCATCGGCCGCCATACGGAGGATCTCCGACGCGCTGGCCGTAGGCGGCGGCTGGTTGCCCACCCTCATCGTCTGGACCGCCAGAGCACCGACGGTCAGTGCGACTGCCAGCCCGAATGCTCCGGCGATGCGCCAACCGTTCAGGAACCGGGTACGGCGTCCGACCGGACGGACCGCCGAAACCACCTCGGACCGCCGGACGACGTGGGCCGTCAGATCCGTGAGGAGCTGCTCCTCGAAACCGTGCGGCGACTGCTCGATCTTGTTCATGGCGTCATCTCCGTCTCGTCAGGCGAGGGTGGTGGCCGGGTAGGCGAGCACGGCGCGGACGGCGCGACGGGCACGATGCAGGCGGACCCGAGCCGCGACCGGGGTCATCCCGAGCACGGTCGCCGCCTCCGCGACGGTGAGGCCGTCCACGGCGACGAGCTCGACCAGCGCCCGGGTGCCCTCGGGTAGCTCGCTCAGCGCTCGATGGGTCCGGCGGGCCGCCGACTCGGCGTCGATCCGCTCCTCGATGCGGGCGATGTCGTCGGGGCCCAGATCCCGTCGTCCGGCCAGTCGGCCGGTCACCCGCAGCCGTTGGGCCGCCCGACGCCGTTCGTCGCCGATGACGTTGCGGGCCACTCCGAACAGCCAGCCGATCTGACTACCCCGGTCTGGTCGGTAGCCGGCCGCCGATTCGATCACCGCCAGGAACACGTCGGCCGTCAGGTCGGCGGCCAGGTGTGGGTCGTCGACCCGCCGTGCCACGAAACGGCCCACCGCCTCCAGGTGCCGCCGGTAGAAGACCTCGAAGGCCACGGGGTCGATTCCGATGCCGGAGATGTCACCCTCCGCTGGGCTGGGGTCATTCACAGGCCGTCCTCTCTCGTAGCGGCTACACCCCTACTTCGTCAGACGGACCGCCGGTGTTACCGAACCGTCCGGACCGGCTCAATTCCTCCCGATGGGCTGGTTCCGGATGAGAGTCAGCAGGGCAGCATGCGTCTGCTCGTCGGCCGCCACGACAAGGCCGTCCACATCGGCGCGGATCGGCTGGCCGTCGATCCCGGTGACCACACAACCGGCGGCCTGACAGAGGGCGATTCCGGCCGCGAAGTGAACGCTGTCGCGTAGGTGGTGGCCATCCGTGACGTAGGCGGCGCGGCGACCGGCAGCGACCCAGGCCACAGCCAGGGTGGTGGAGACCACGCGCGGGCGGAACTGTTCGATGAAGCCCTGGTCAGCGAGCATCCGGGCGGCCAGGAAAACGTCCCTGTTGGGAAACGGCGGGTCAAGATTGACGTCGACCAGCCTCGACTCGGCCGACGGTTCGAGTCGCTCGTCCATCTCACCGCGCCGGACATACGCGGCGGTGCCGTCGGTCCAGAAGACCTCACCGGTGAACGGATCCGCCGAGGCGGCCACGGCGACGTGCGTCCCGGTTCGCAGAGCGACGTTCACCGAGGCAAGCATGTTCCGCGCGGCGTAGTTCAATGTTCCGCACAACGGGTCGACCAGCCACGTGCGTCCGTTCTCGCCATTGCCCGTGCGCCCGCTCTCCTCACCCAGCACGACGTCGTGCGGGCGGGCCGCGCGCACGACGTCGAGGATGGCCTGCTCAGCCTCGATGTCGGCTGTGGTGGCGAAGTCGCCTGCGGTCTTCTGGAAGCGTGTCAGCGGTGAGCCGTACTGAGAGCGGACGACCGCAGCTCCGGCTTCCGCCGCCTTGATGACCAGCGCCTGGTCCGTGATCGACATGCACGAACGATAGTTGCCGTACGGAGTCCCGAGCACGGCCGCAAGCGGTCGAAGTTCGCCGGTACGGCTCCTGCGGAGACCATGTCGGATGACCAAGACTGAAGCGATGTCGACAAGTATCGGAGGCGCGCCACGCACCCAGGTGGCAATCACCGCTCTGCTCATCGTCGCCGGCGTGCTCATCCTCTTCGTCCCCGCCGGTGACGAGGGTCGAGTCCTCGTGCCGGTCAGCGAAGGTCACGGACTGTCCGCGGTGGACGGCATCGGTGCGGTACTGCTGGCGGTGGGCGGTACCTGGCTGGAAGTGCTCGTGGTGCGGCGCCTGCCGTACCTCGCCCTGCCCCCACGGGCCCTGTTCGGGCTCGGCCTGCTGGCCGGCCTCGGCATGGGGCTTCTAATCGCCTCGGTCTTTTCGGGATTCTTCTGGTGGTGGGCAGTCGGCGCCACCGCACTCGGCGTCGCCGTCCTCGTCCTCGTGCCCCTCACCGCACGGCGCTGAGGCTCGGTCAGACCCAAGAGGGGTACGAGCAGATCAAGGCCACTTCCCGTGGCCGTTCGCGTCACCGCGCAGGTGTCGTGGCGCCAACGAACGCAGATCCGGGATAGGCTCGACGTATATGGCTACCTATCGCAGCGCCTCAGTGCTCCTTTCCTCGGACGGCACCAGGACCCCCGGCACCGCCGCGCTCTTCGCCGAGCCCGCCCGCAAGGGTGGGACCCCGCCGTGGGCCGGCGACTTCCGACCCGCCAACAGCGCCGGCAACGGCCCCAAGAACGCGGTCGGGAAGACCTTTACCCTGGAGCTGCCCGACGGCAGCACCGGCAAGGTCGTGGTCCAGAGCCTCAAGAGCGGTAAGGGTGGCGTCGTGCTGGCGTTGATGGGCGAGGACGCACCCCCCTTCTGATCAGGAGACTGATCACCGTCGACGCCATCGGCTGAAGACAGCCGGTGTGCGACCCTGTCGATGCGATGCGTTCGGATGGTTGCCGGGCGCATTGCCTCACCCGTGACTGGTCGTCGAGGCGGACTTCTGTGCCCGCGTCAGCGGCCTCCTGGACCAGGGCTACCGGCTGCACGGCTCACCGGCGCTGGCCTTCAACGGGGCACGCGTCATCGCCGCTCAGTCGTTGGTCCTGCCGAACGCCGCCGCGCCCAGGCCGGCCGAGGGCAGCCCCAGGTAGGGACGGGGTTTCCGCCGGGTCGAGGGGTAGTTGGGGCGGCTCAGGGCGTCGGATGAACTGTTGGTCCCGGGCGCTGACCGAGGCCGTTGGACCGGCCGCTCGGAGTACGACATCGAGGACCAGATCTGGGTCTGAGACGTAGGCTCCGCTGGCCCACGCTGCGTTTGCCTCGATCACCCCCCACTTGCCGTTGATCAGTCCGACGTCAACCACGATGGCAGAGGGCAGTGTGTGCCCATATCCCGCGAGGAGGTCGGCGCCGAAGGCCAACGCGTCGGTCGACGGGGGGCCGAGGTGTAACCGGCCGTGCGTCGCGTACTGGCTGCCCGCGTGGACGACACCGTCGAGCAGGTGTAGCCGGTACTCGGCCGTGAATTCCACGATGTCGCTGACGAGCACGGGAGTCCGTCGGTCGACAGCATCCGGGCCAGGCAGACGGGAACCGTCTGTGTAGATCATCGCGGGGATGGTCTTGTCGTTGGGTGACTTGATGAACGCCGCTCGGCGGAGTTCGTACGCCTCGCTGATGGCGACCAGGGTGATCTCCCGGCGGGTGAGGTCACGGGGGAGCACGGTCAGCCAGCCAGGTCCAGCCTCCAGCGGTGCGATCCCGAGCAGCGGTGCGACAACGTCGGCGAAGCCGGGTCCCGCATGAAGGTGATCAGCCTCCATCCCGGCGGGTACTGCGAAGGTGCGGAGCTGGACGGTGCGTAGCCCGCGTCGATGAGCGGCGTCGCGCACGCTCTGAGCCGAGGCTGTCAGGCGCGGCGGCAGGACAAGTGTCACGGCCGATGATCCTGCCCCGAAACCCCGCCACCGCTACAGCGGTTATCGGGCGCTCCCGCAGCACCACGGTGGTCGTACCGGTCCGATAGCTTCGCCGGATGGGTGATCGAGTGGTGCGACCGGGCGATGTCGCCGTGATGAGGCTGTCGGACGGTGGCTTCGGCGCATGTCAGGTGACCGGCATCGATGACGGCGTGACGTCGGCGTACGCGCTGCGCTGGCACTCGGTGGATCGTCCGACCCTCGGCGAGCTGCGCGGCGTCGAGCCGCTGACGCTTGACCACCACGCGCACGGCGGGCGCCTCGCGCACCTGTCGATCGGCGGCTGGTACGCGGTGCCGCCGGGCTTCACCTGGATCGGAAGCCTGCCTGTCCCCGAGGGTGTGCCAGCGTTGTCGGACACATATTCGGGCTGGCAGTCACTTGCCGACGATGTGGTCAGGCAGCGCCGCTGGGACCTGGAGCTACCGGCGGCAGCGAAGGCCGCCTACCGTGCGGCGGCCACTCGCGGCGAGGTCGACGTCGACTTCGGTGCCGGTGCGGTGAAGCTCGGCGCGGCCACGCCTCGGTTGGACCTGAGCAATGACGGGCCGGTACCCGTACCTACGTCCGGGCCGGTGCGGTGGTCGGCTCTCGATCAACTGCCCCGCTGTACGGCGTTGACGTGGACCGGCCCGGATCGCGGCCTCGCCCTTGCGTTGGCAGACCGCCCTGTTGTCTCGTCCCTGACCTGGCGAGACGCCCCGCCCGTCGTGGATCTGGCCGACACCGGCCTACAACACCTGTCACTGGACAGCGCGGGTGCTCGCGAGGTGCGGCTGCCCCGGGTCCTGAGCGGCCTTGAGCTGGGCCCGGTAGACCCGGGCCTGTCCGTGTATGCCGCGGACGAGGGTCGCTGGCTCCAGCTCACCCTGACCGGCGCCGATGCGGAAACGATGGTTCCCGCAGGCCTGCGCCGTGTTCAAGAGGTGGCCCTGGACGGCGGCGGCATCATGTCCGCCAACGCCGTGCGGGAACTGGAGGCGTTGGAGAGTCTCCGGATCCATTGGCGCAGGCCCCCGGGACGGCTGGTCGACGCCGCTGCGCTGGCCGGTCTGACCCGCCTTGCCGTCATCGAACTTCTCGATGGCTACGGCCTGGATGCGGACGTACTTCCTGACCTGACCTCGTTGAAGCAGCTGACTGTCAACGGTCTACGGCGATCGGTCGTGCCCGCCTTGAAGGCCCGGTACCGCGGCACCGGAATGCGTCTGGTCACCGAGGGCGCGAAGCCCGACACGTGGCTCGCCGCCAATCTGGACAACCCGTTGCGGGACTGGGTCGACGACGACGCCCGAGGCGGAGCGGCCGCCTGCAAGGCATACGCCAGCGCAGTCCGCGCCATCGACAAGGTTCGGAAGGACGGTGTGCGTGCAGACGAAGCAGAAGCGGCCTTGCACACCCTGATCGAGGCGCTCAACAGCATCGACCAGAAGTACGACATCATCGACACGCTCCGTCGAGAGGAAGCCTGCGACGCGTTCATGGGACTCGCCGCCCGGGCTGGAGTCCAAGCGGATCTGGCCGCCCAGTGGTTGGACGATTGGCGTGAGTTCTAACCGGATGCCGTGCGGTGACTCGCGCGTTTGCCCTCGTTGGCAGCGGGAAGGCAGCGCGGCGCAGTGCAGGCTCGCCAGCGAGGAGGCGCAGTGACCGTTCCGGTAGCACTTCGGCTCGTCGCCGATGGCCGTACCTGACTCCACCGCGTCGGGTCTACCGGCCAGATCTCTGCGCCCCGGGCTGCGGCCGGTGACCGAGAAGACGCGGGTCACCACCGCGGAGATCTTCTTCGACCTGGTTTTCGTCTTCGCCTTCATCCAGGTCACCACGCTCATGACGGCGGAGGACAGCCCCTTCGGCATAGTGCACGGGCTGCTGGTCCTGACCATGATGTGGTGGTCCTGGTCGCTCTTCGCCTGGCTCGGAAACCGGGTACGCGCGAACTACGGACTGTCCCGGCTGGTGCTGTTGGCCGTGACGCCGGTGATGTTCGGGCTCGCGGTCAGCACCCGCGAGGCGTTCACCGACCTGCCCGGCGGGCTGTACTCACCCCTGGTCTTCGTCGCCTGCTTCGCCATCCTGCGCGTGATGTACCTGGCGCTGCGCTGGTACGCCTCTCCCGCGCTGTGTGGCCGGGACATGGTCGCGCTCGTCACGCCGATGCTGGTCGCCGTCGTTCTGCTGCTGGCGGCGGCGCTGCTGCCCCGGTCCGGCCTCGACGAACGGACGGTGCAGATCGGTCAGGTTGCGCTCTGGGCGGTCGCCGTTGCCGTGGACTACGGGATCGGCCTGGCCGTGCGGGTCACCGAGCGCGCCATCTTCTCCGCGCGCCACTGGACCGAACGGCACGGCCTGATCATCATCGTTTCTCTGGGCGAGGTGCTGGTCGCGGTCGGCATCGCGGGAACGGACCTGCCCAACACCACTGGTCTGATGGTGGCCTCGGTGCTCGCTGTCCTGGTTGCCGGCGCGCTGGAGTGGATCTACTTCGACGTCTCCGCGCTCGTCGGCGAACACGCTCTGCGCGAGGCCGGCCCGGCCCGCCGGGTGGCCCTCGCCCGGGACGCCTACAGCTACCTGCACCTGCCGATGATCGCGGGTGTGATCCTGCTGGCGGTCGGCCTGAAACACACCCCCTCGCTGATCGTCGCGGCGCACACCTACGGTCACGGCGACCCGCTCGACACGCTTGGCCGGTACGCCATGTACGGCGGGGTTGCCCTTTTCCTCGTGGCGCACGCGGCCTTCCAGTGGCGGCTCAGCCGCACGGTACGTGTGGTCGTCTGGCCCCGCCTCGTGGCGGCCGCGGTGCTGCTCGCCATGCTGCCGGTCACCGGCCGCATCTCGGCCGCGCGGACCCTGGTATGGCTGGCGGTCGTGTGCCTCGTCGCCGCGGTGGTCGAGTTCATGGTCAGCCGTGGGCAGCGGCGCCGGCTCCGCAGGGCGATTGCCGAGGAGGCGGAGGAAACCGGGTCCGAGCGGGGCGAGCCCGGCCTCGGCGGGCCTTCCGGGTGACCACGTCGCCACCTAGCGGCCGGAGGAGAATTTTCACCGGCCGCAGGCTGTGCACGCGCCGCGGGTCCGCAGGTGGTAGTCGCACGAGCCTGCGAGGAGGCCGAGCCCGAGGACGCAGTACGCCGACATCGCCACCCAGAGGAACGTGTCGGAGAACTGGCTGACCGATCCCGATGCCACCTGCACGAGCCCCATGCCGAAGTAGGCCACGATGCCCGCCCCGAGCCCGAAGCCGGGCACCAGCAACAGCAGGCGAGGGATCCTGCGGCCGGCGAGCAGCGGCACCCACCCCGGCCAGATCTCGCCCCAGTGGTGTACCAGCGCCAGTGGCAACAGCACTCCGGCCAGCAACAGGCCGATCTCCAGGCCGATCACGGAGGCGTCCTGCGTGAGACCGTCGAATCCCACCACGGCCTGGGCGGCGAAGCGGGTGACGAGGCCGGCTACCGCGGCGTACGCGGCCCAGCGCGCCCACCGGGCAGGTGTCGAGCGCCGGTGACCCGGTCGGAGCGTCCGGCAGCAGTCCGGACAGTCGCCTCGGGTGCGCCGCTGATAGCGGGCGGTGGCCAGACCGAGCAGGACCGCTCCGGTGACACACCCGAGCCGGCTGGAGAACGCTACCGGGTCGAAGTAAGGGCCAACGGTGAACAGCAGGAAGCCCACCAACTCCGGCAGCAGGATCCCGGCAGCCGCGACCAGTGCCCCGACGAATGTCCAGGCGACTGCCGCAAGCACCGGCCGCCATGTCGCCACCCGGTTCAGAGCAACCGCCAGGACACCCGCCGCCACGCACAACGCCACCGACCGCCAACCGGTGAAACCGAGCAGGTCCGACCCGAACGGCCCGAACTCCGGAGCCTCGCCGACGGTCCACGCCAGACGCACGCCCCCGTATGCCACGGCCCAGCCGAGCAGTGCGTACGTCAGGCTGTGGCCCGTCCTGCGAGCGATCGGTGCCGATGGCGTCATGCACCCGATCCTCCCGGCGCCCCGGCCCGGGCGGCCCCCGCCGGCAGGGGAAGGCCCTCCCTCTCAGGAGGGAGGGCTGTTCCCATGATCACTGGGGGAGGGCAGACGGTAGTCGGCGGCGCGCGCTCTGGGAGTCGAGGAGCCCCGGATGTCCGCGGAACGCGCAGGAGCATGCGCGATCGTCGGCCTGCGGACGACAAATGGCGAAGGCAAGGAGATCCTCTCCTTGCCACTTCTAACGTATAGCGCACCGGGGGGCTTGCGGCAAGACCCCTGTTGTGGCGCAGAATCGTCGGCCGAGGCCACGACCTGCGGAAAAAGGGGCACCGACGTGCGCGAGGTATCCGAATGATCGAGCAGTACGTGTTGGATCTTCAAGACGTTGACGAGACGCAGGTTGCGGTCGTTGGCGGCAAGGGCGCGCACCTGGGTGCGCTGTCGCGGATCGACGGTGTCCGCGTACCGGCTGGCTTCTGCGTGACGACGGACGCCTTCCGGCGGATCATGGCAGAAGCTCCCTCGATCGGCGATCTGCTCGATCGGCTGTCGCGCCTGAACCCGGACGACCGGGAGGCGATCGGCACGCACAGCGAGGAGATTCGCCGGAGTATCGAAGGGACCGCCGTCCCGGGCGATCTCGCGGCGGCGATCATCGGCGCGCTCGCCCGGCTCGGCGAGCAGGCTGCCTACGCCGTCCGGTCGAGCGCGACGGCAGAGGACCTGCCGACGGCCTCCTTCGCCGGCCAGCAGGACACCTACCTGAACGTCATGGGGTCGGCGGCCATTCTGGAGCACGTCCGCCGATGCTGGGCGTCGCTGTTCACCGAGCGGGCGGTGACCTACCGCCTGCGGAACGGCTTCGACCACCGGAGCGTCCACATGGCCGTGGTCGTGCAGCGGATGGTCTTTCCGCACGCCTCCGGAATCCTGTTCACGGCCGACCCCTTCACCGGCAACCGGAAGGTCGCCTCCGTGGAGGCCAGCTTCGGCCTCGGCGAGGCCCTGGTCGCCGGCCTGGTGAACCCGGACGTCTACAAGGTGCGCGACGGTGAGGTCGTCACCAGGACGGTCGGCGCCAAGCAGCTCGCCATCCACGCCTCGCCGTCGGGCGGAACGCAGGAACAGGCGATCGACCCGGAGCGGCAGGAGCAGCCGGCGCTGACGGACGCGCAGGTCGTGCGGCTCGTGCGGCTCGGCCGGCGGATCGAGGCGCACTTCGGTCGCCCGCAGGACATCGAATGGTGCCTGGTCGACGATGACGTCCAGATCGTGCAGAGCCGGCCGATCACGACGCTGTTCCCCATCCCCGCGGCGCGTGACGCGGAGAATCACGTCTACCTCTCAGTTGGCCATCAGCAGATGATGACCGACCCTATGAAACCCCTCGGGCTCTCGTTCTGGCAGATGACGACCCCCGCGCCCATGGCCGAGGCCGGTGGCCGCCTGTTCGTCGACGTCACCCAGAGGCTGGCCTCGCCGACGAGTCGCGCCGGCCTCCTGGAGCTCGCGGGGAGATCCGATCCACTGACCGGGGACGCGCTGCAGACGATCGTCGAGCGCGACGGCTTCATCCGGCCGCTGGATGACGAGGGTTCCCCCGCGCCACTGGTTGGCGGCGCGCCGACCTCGATCGAGACCGATCCGGCCATCGTCACCGAACTGATCGGGCGCAGCGAGGCATCCATCGCCGCCGCGAAACGTGACATCCGGACGAAGTCCGGTGAGGCGCTGCTGGACTTCATCCGGGCGGACCTCCAGGAACTGAGGCGGATCTTGTTCGATCCCCAGAGCCATCAGGTGTTCATGTCGGCGATGGAGGCCACGTGGTGGCTCAACGAGCAGCTGGAGGCATGGCTGGGTGAGAAGAACGCGGCGGACACGCTCACGCAGTCCGTGCCCCACAACGTCACGTCCGAGATGGGGCTCGCGCTCCTGGGCGTCGCCGACGCCATCCGCCCACATCCGGACGTGGTGGCATTTCTCGAGCACGTCGACGACGAGGGGTTCCTGGACGAGCTGCCCAAGCTCGCGGGCGGGCGGGAAGCCCGCGACGCCATCGAGACCTGGCTCGACAGGTACGGCATGCGCTGCGTCGGCGAGATCGACATCACGCGGCCGCGGTGGAGCGAGCGCCCCTCCACGCTCCTGCCCATGATCCTGGGCAACATCAGGAATTTCGAGCCCGGAGCCGGCGAGCGGCGCTTCGAACAGGGGCGGCAGGAGGCGTGGAAGAAGGAGCAGGAGCTGCTGGAGCGCTTGCGGGCACTACCGGACGGCGAGCGCATGGCCGAGGAGACGAAGCGGATGATCGACCGGGTCCGGACCTTCATCGGGTACCGGGAGTATCCGAAGTACGGCATGGTCAGCCGCTACTTCGTCTACAAGCAGGCCCTGTTGGCAGAGGCCGAGCGTCTCGTGCAGGCCAACGTGCTCGCCGAGAGGGACGACATCTTCTACCTCACGTTCCAGGAGCTCGACGACGTCGTACGCACGAACCGCGTCGATGACCAGCTCATCGGCCGGCGCAAGGACGAGTTCAGGTCGTATCAGGCGCTCACGCCGCCCCGGGTGCTCACGTCGGAGGGCGAGGCCGTCGCCGGCGCGTACCGGCGCGACGACACGCCGCCGGGCGCACTGATCGGCCTGCCGGTCTCCGCCGGGACCATCGAAGGGCGGGCCCGCGTCATCCTGGACATGGCACGTGCCGATCTCGAACCGGGCGACATCCTCGTCACCGCCCACACGGACCCGAGCTGGACGCCCCTCTTCGTCGCCATCGCGGGCCTCGTGACGGAGGTCGGCGGACTGATGACACACGGCGCGGTGATCGCCCGCGAGTACGGCCTGCCGGCCGTGGTCGGCGTGGTCGATGCCACCCGGCTCATCCGGGACGGGCAGCGGATCCGCGTGCACGGCACCGACGGGTACGTCGAGATCCTGCCGTGAACGGGCGTCAACGCCCAGGGCTGTCGATCACTTGGATCTTGTCGTACTAGTCTTCGCCGCATGGCCTTGCGACCGGACGAGTTCTTTGAGCATGCAGTCGCTGTCGCGGACAGCGAACGCCGACTTCCCTTGGCACGCATGACGGGATGGGAGATCAGTCCGTTCGAGCCGGACGGGCTTCGCGTGGCGCCGTTGCGTCCGCCGGTGCTCCCGGAGCCCGCCCGGCACGGCGAGGATCCGTCGGAGTGCGACGCCTGCCGCAACCGGGACGAAGGGATCTGGTTCAACGACAACTGGCGGCTGGTCCGGATCCCGGGAGTGGGCGTCCCACTGGTGCTCATGCTGCATCCGCGCGATCACTACGACATGGCGGATCTGCCGGATGAGATGGCGGCCGAGCTGGGCCTGTTGAGTACGCGCATCGTCCGCCACATGCAGGCACTGCCGCACATCTCGCGGGCCCACGTCTACCGCATCGGAGATGGTGGCGCCCACCTGCATGTCTGGTTCTTCGCCCGGCCCGAGGGGCAGGCCCAGTTGTTCGGGTCGTGGCTGGTCGTCTGGGACGACCTGCTGCCGGAGTATCCAGCGGACGTCGCAGAAGCTGACGCTGACATCGTCGCGGACGCCCTGGTGGCGTGCCACGGAGGCCACCGGTCACCGACCAGCGAACCGGCCGCCTGACTGGCCCGCTCCACGACCCGTTGTGTGCCGTGATCCGCTGAAGGCGGCGGCTGCGGACGGTGCTGCGTGCTTGAGATCGGCGAGTACGGGGTACCGAAAGCTTCATGCCGAGTGTGGGGCAACTCGTCGGAGACCGATACCGCCTGGTCGAGAGCATCGCCAGTGGCGGTATGGGCGACGTGTGGCGGGCGGTTGACGAAACACTGGACCGCTGCGTGGCCGTCAAGATGCTGCACCCTCGCCTGGTCTCCGACGCTGGCTTCGGCGAGCGGTTCCGCCGTGAGGCGCGCGCGATGGCGGCCCTGCGTCACCCGGGTATCGCCCAGGTCTACGACTACGGCGAGGCGTCCCGGCCCGGAGCGCCGGACCTCGCCTACATCGTGATGGAGTGTGTGCAGGGGCAGCCCTTGTCGGAGCGGATCGCCGAGGTCGGCCGGTTGGACCCGGCCGAGGCGATGTCGGTCGCCGCGCAGACCGCCCGCGCCCTGCAGGCCGCGCATGACGCCGGCGTCGTGCACCGTGACGTCAAGCCCAACAATCTGATCATCGAGCCCGACGGGCACGTCGTACTCGTTGATTTCGGCGTTGCCGTGACCCAGGAAGCGGCAAGCCTGACCGGAACGAACCAGGTCGTCGGCACCGCCCTGTACATGGCGCCCGAGCAGGTCTCCAGGAACGAGACCACGCCGGCGATCGACATCTACGCGCTGGGTGCCGTCATCTACCACTGCCTCGCCGGCAGGCCTCCGTACCAGGGTGACAACGCCGTCGCGGTGGCGCTGCGGCACCTCGAAGACGAGCCGCCGCCGCTGCCGGAGGGCGTCCCGACGGAGGTACGGCAACTGGTGGCCACCGCCATGGCCAAGGAGCCCGCTCGGCGGTTCCCGACGGCCGGGGACATGGCCACGGCGGCGCAGGCCCTCGCGGACCAGTCCGACCGACCGGTGCTGGCCGCCACCGGGGTGACCCTGGCCGCGCTGACCGCTCAGCCGGCCTCCCGGCGGTCGGCTCTCGCCCGTGCGATGAGCGGAGCCGGCAGTCCTGGACACAAAGTGCTCGCGGTGCTTCTCGGATCGATGGCCGCGGTGGCTGCCGTCCTGGTGCTCGCTGACCCCACCGGCATGATGCCGGGCCAGACCGGACGACCGTCGGCGCCTCCCGCGGTGCCATCCGCGGTGCCGACTTCGGTGCCGCCGTCGAAGGGCGGGCCTGACCCTGGCCCTGGCGCAGGTGGCGGCGAGGCAGCCACCCGCGATTCTGCCGGTATGCCGGCTCCAGCGTCCGGAACCCCGAGCCCGACGGCCACCCGTCCAGCAGCAGGGGAGGGGACGCCGAACCCCTCCACGCCCTCAGGCGAGACCAGTGTGGATGCGCCCGAGCCCACCACGTCCGAGAGCGCACCTCAGGAACCGACGGCGACGCCGACGGGCGGCACGACGGCGGAACCGACCGGGGAGGCGACGGAGGAACCAACGGCGGACCCAACCGGGGACCCGACGGCGGAGGAATCGGCAGCCGGAGGGACCGCGGTACCGCGGGCGTAGTCGACGACGGCCGAAGGAGCTACCCGAAGACCGGGTGTGGCGCGACGGCCGAGGCCGCCGCGCCACAGTTTCGGTGCCGGTTGGCCGGGGGTCAGCCGGTTCGACAGGTGACCGTCGGCCAGGTCCAGTTGCCGTTGGCCATGATCGTTACCCCGAAGTTGTTGCCGCTGCCGTTCGGTCTGGCGGTGACGGTTCCGCTCGTGCCGGTGACGGAGGCGTTCCAACTGTTCTGCACGCTCTGGCCGCCGCCCAGGCCGAGGCTGACGACCCAGTTGCTGGCGCCGCTGACCGCGACATTGAGGTTGAACCGGTCGTTCCACTGCTGCCCGGCGGACAGCGTCGCGGTGCAGTTGCCACCTCCCGGGTTGCCGGTGGTGGGGCCGGGGCCGGGGTTGCCGCCACTGCCTTCCCTGACGGTGATGTCGGAGCTCCCACTGCTCTGGTAGCCCTCGGTGGCGATGATCTGGTAGCTGTGGTTGGTGCCCAGGTTCAGGCCGGCGCGAGCCCAGGCGTCGAAGTGGTTGGCGGTGGTGATGGTGCCGCCGGTGCGCTTCTGCTGGCGGACGCTCCAGTACTGGTAGAACGTTTGGATGCCGTCGATGGACGGCTGGTTGACCCGCTGGGTGCGGTAGAGGTCGTAGGTGCCGCCGTCGCTGGTGACGGAGCCCACCCGGGTGGCGCCGGTGCTCGGGTTGTAGGTGCCGAAGTTCTCCACGACGTAGTACTCGATGAGCGGGTTCCGCGTCCATCCGTACAGGGCGAGGTAGCTGTTGCCGTTCGGGCTGTAGGTGCCCGAGTAGCTGATCGTCCTTCGGCTGCCGGTGGCCCAGCCCTTGCCGCCGACCCAGTTGTTGGTGCCGCTGCCCCACTGACTGGAGTACCGGCCGTCGGCGCGCAACGTCATGCTGGCGTTGCCGCTGTCCTTCCAGAACGAGAAGAAGAACCCGTTGTGCGTGCCGGTGGTGTTCGAGCTGACGGTCCGGTCGGCCTCGGCGTACGCGTTGGTGGCCGTCACCGTGCCGGCGACGGCCAGCACTGCGGCGCACGCGGCGCCGAGGAGCAGCCGCATGCGGCCGCGACTCCTCGGTCTGGTGGGGGTGTGGTTCATGTCGGTCATGTGCGTGCTTCCTCCTCGTGACGGCTGGCGGGAGGCCAGCAGCGCGGTACGGCCCGGCGGGCTGTCGGTGGCCAGGTGACGGGTCGCCGGGCATGGCGTCGTGCCGCGCGTGGTGGTGGTTGACCGGTCGTCCTGCGCGACGACCGGAAGGGTGGGTCACGGTGGATCGCATTTGACGGCGATAGAACGCTGTCGATGGGGACCGTATTGACCCAGCCGTCGCCTTGTCAACAATTTCCGGAAACATTGTGGCAACCTCGCGTGGCGGCAGGTCTCCTACAAGAGCGCATCCAGCCAGGCCAATAGTCATGCCGGGGTTGGTCAGTAGCTGGGGCGATCGCACGGGAGTGCCGGTTGGGGGACCATCGTCCAACCCGACCTGCCGAAAGTTACGAGGATTTTCCGGACCGGGTGATGTCGTCACCGGGAGGTTGCGGTGGGAAGGGGTCTGGAGCGGCAGAGTGCGTTGAACGGCCCTCAGCGGCGGGCGGACACATCGACGATGTCGGCGATCGCCTCGAACGGGTTGTACTGGCCGATCTCCTTGGCCATGATCCTGGCCTGGGATCGGTAGCCCGGGTCGTGCAGCACCGTCCGCACCGCGGCGCGCAACTCGGCCACCTCCGGCACGCGGGTGCGCAGGTTGACGCCGGTGCCGCTCCACTCGACGCGGGCGGCCACCTCCGGCTTGTCCTCGCTGGCACCGGCGACCACCAGCGGCACTCCGTGGTACAGGGCGGTCTGCACCCCGCCGTAACCGCCGTTGGTGACCAGTGCGTCGGCGTGTGGCAGCAGCCGGTCGAACGGCACGAAGCTGGCCAGCCGCACGTTGTCCGGTACTTCGGCCAGGGCTCGGCGTACCAGCTCCGGCCCGTCCTCGCGTACGGTGGCGGCCACCACGAGGACGTCGAGGCCGGCGAGCGCACGCACCGTGGGGATGACCAGTTCGTTCAGATCGGTGTTGGCGACGGTTCCCTGGGTGACGACCACCACCGGCCGGCCGGCCGACAGTTCGGGCCACCATGCCGGCTCCACGTAGTCGCCGCTGGCGGCTGGAGGAAGCGTACCGACGAACTGAACGTGCTCCGGAAGGTCGCTGCGAGGGTACTCGAAGCTGGGCACGGTCAACTGCAGGTAATGGTCCGTACGACGGAAGGGCGCGTCGAAGAGGTAGTCGGACATCGTCACGCCCACCGACTCGAGTGTCGCCTCGCCGAATGTCTGCAACTCGGCAAAGAGCCGGCGCACCTCAGCGTTCATCGCTCTGTTGCGGGCGCGTGCCTCCTCGCCTGGCGTTGGCAGGATGCCGGTGCCGAACGCGGGAGTGTCCTCGCTCTGGATCAGCAGGGGAACAGAGCCCAACGTCACGAGCGTCGGGCGTTCCGCCGGCGCCGTGGAGAGGCTGAGCACCGGTATCGACCAGAACCCGAGCTCACCGAGCACCACATCTGCGGGGAACGTCGCCAGCAGAGCCCGTAGACCCCGCACCTGCGCGGGCAGTTGGCCGAGGAAGAAGTTCTGGAAGTCGAAGGACAACTGGGCCGGTCCTGGTGGCAGCGCGGCCCGTGCAGGAAAGAGAGCGTCCAACGTGCGATCGTCGAGGTCGGCTTCCGGTGGTAGTGCCTGGAATCGCGCCCCGGTCGCCAGGGCGCTCTCCTCGAACCGGGATCCGGTGTAAACGACCACCTCGTGACCGCGCCTGACCAGGTCCGCCGCGACGGTGAGGACGGGGCTCACATGTCCCTGAAAGGGGGTCGCTCCCACTATTACCTTGGCCATTCGTGTCTCCGCAATTCGAGGTTGTGGCCCGATCCGGCATTTCCGACGGTCTTGACCCAGGACACGGCCCGGCGCGCAACTGGCGTTCGCGCACTGGTCAGGAGTGCTGCGTTCCCTGCTCGTCCGCTACCTGAATGATCGTCTTGCCGGGCGTGCGGCGGTGGCGGGTGAACGCGGACGCGGTCTCGGAAAGCGGTCGCACGGCGCCGACGATGGGGTTGAGCCGTCCGGTCCGGACGCGCTGGGCGAGGTCGGTCAGCCGGGCGCGATCAGGTTCGACGACGAAGAAGATGGCCCGCCCGTCCTTTGGCTGCACGACAGGTGGCGTGGCGATGGTGACGAGGGTGCCGCCCGGGCGTACCAGTTCGGTCGATCGCGCGAGGACGTCGCCACCGATGACGTCGAACACCACGTCCACCTCGCCGACCTGCTGCAGATCGTCGACGTCCAGGTCGAGGAAGGCCTCCGCGCCGAGGTCGAGCGCGACATCACGGTCGTCGGCTCGGCCGGTGCCGATCACGCGGGCGCCCACCTCGCGGGCGAGTTGGACGGCGATCGATCCGACGCCGCCCGCGGCACCGTGAATGAGGACGGTCTGGCCTGTCGCGAGGTGGGCGTGGTCGAAGAGGCCCTGCCAGGCGGTCAGCCCGGAGATGGGCAGTGCGGCGGCCACGACATGGTCGATGTCGGCCGCGAGGGGGGCGAGATTGCGAGCCTCCACCGCGGTGTATTCGGCCAGGGATCCGTTGCGGGCCCAGTCGGTCAGTCCGAACACGCGCTGGCCCACGCTGAGGCCGGTCGTTCCGTAGCCGAGCTCGACCACGACACCGGACAGCTCGTGCCCAGGGATGCTGGGCGTCCGGTCCCGGCCGGCGCGATCGGACCACGTTGCCGGCCAGTCGAGCTCTCCCGGGGTGAAGCCCGCGGCGTGCACGCGCACGATGACGTCGTTCTCCGCGGCGTACGGATAAGGCATGTCGGCCAGGGTCAGGCCACCGAGACCCGCGTCACGGTGGCGCGCGGTGATCGCTCGCATGCTCAATTCCTCTGCGTGGGATGTCCGGTCAGCTCGGCCAAGGCGAGCCGATGATGCGCTCGACCGTCGTCGTGCGGCGGAAGTCGGGGATGAAGTGCTCGAGTATGTCGGAGTTCACGGTGCCGTTCGTGGTTTCGGGCCGGTTCTTGAGCCCCTCGAACTGGGCTCGCAGAAACTCTTTCTTGAAGTCCCCTCGCGGGTGGGCGGCCACGATCTCGTCCAGCTGATCGTGTTCCAGTCCGTCCAGGCCCAGGCCGAGCACGTCGGTCAGGACGCCGAGCTGCGTGGTCGCGATTTCCGGTCCCATCCGATCAGGAACGCCCGGCGTGGTGTGCAGTGCGATCGCCGTCCAGACGGTCTCGGCGGCGACCATCGAGAAGCCCCGGTCCAGAAGGAACTTGCGGGCGTGGTCGGCGCCATCGACCTCGAAGCGCTGCTCCACGTCGGAGAAGGGGGTCAGGAGGCCGGCGTCGTGGAACATGGCCGCCAGGTAGAGCAGCTCCGGGTCCGGTTTCACGCCGAGCCTCTGTGCGTGCATCAGGCTGAAGAAGAAGACCCGCCGGGAGTGGTGGTAGATGAGAGGGGTGGTCGTGTCCTGGATGAGCCTGGTCGCTTCGGCGACCGCCGCTGTCTCAGGAATCTCCAACCCCGCGATGACGTCTGGCATGACCTTTGACTCTCCGAAAACTGTGGTGGCCGTCGACCGTTTGTGCGACCTCCATGATTCCCACCGATCGGCGGGCGGTGCCGCCTTTGTTCGGCCAGGAACCCCTCACATTCGGACCGAGTCGGCGCGTGGACCCGCGAATGTGCGTCCCCCGTCACAGTTGGTCCCGCAGGGTGGCCTGATGTTCGGTTCGTCGCGCCGATTGCCACCGGTGGCTGCGGTCGGCCAATGTAGTTAACCAGCCTCTGCTACGGCTCCGGCTTCAGATGAACAAACCCGCGTTGCCGCACTCGGTAGGGCAGCAACCGCATCACCAGGGGCTTGCGGCAACCCCGCCCGGGATGCCAGTGATCGCCGGTTACGGTGTGCTACCAATGGACGGTGTCCATGCTTCCCGCGCTGGGACCGGAGTGGTGAAAGCCGGCCCCCATCGCGTCGCGATCCTCGTCTACGACGGAGTGACGTTACTGGACGTCGCCGGACCCGCTGAGGTTTTCAAGGAGGCGAACCGGTTCGGTGCCGACTACCGGATCGTGCTGCTGTCGCCCACCGGCGCGGGCGTCACGTCCAACCTCGGGATCCGGGTCGCGGTCGACGGTGCCGTCTCCGCGGAGCCGCCCTCCGACACGTTCCTGGTGGCCGGGTCCGACCGCTACCCGCGCGCCCCGGTCCCCAGCCACCTGGCGGACGCTGCGCGGACACCGGCGGCTGTGGCAGGCCGCGTCGCGTCGATCTGCACCGGAGCGTTCGTACTCGCCGCCGCCGGCCTCCTCGACGGCAAGCGCGCGACCACCCACTGGCAGGTCACGCACGAACTCGCCTCCCGCTGTCCGACGTGCCGCGTCGAACCCGACGCGATCTACGTTCGCGACGGCACCACGTACACCTCGGCAGGGGTGACGGCCGGCATCGACCTGGCGCTCGCTCTCGTCGAAGAGGACCACGGGGCCGACCTGGCGCGCGACGTCGCCCGCGCCCTCGTGGTGTACATGCAGCGCGCGGGCGGGCAGTCCCAGTTCTCGGCGCCCTTACAAGGGCCGCCGCCCCGCTCGCCGGCTCTCCGCACCATCACCGACCTGGTGACGGCGAACCCCCGCGGGGAGCATTCGCTCGGTGAACTCGCGAAACACGTCAACGTGAGCACCCGGCAACTCACCCGGCTCTTCCACGACGAACTGTCCACGACGCCGGCGCGCTACGTGGAGAACATCCGGTTCGACATGGCCCGGGCGCTGCTCGACCAGGGACACAGCGCGACGCAGGCCGCGGCCCTCGCCGGGTTCCCCAGTTACGAGAGCATGCGCCGGGTCTTCGCCAGGAAGCTGTCGATCAGCCCCGCCGCCTACCAGCGTCGGTTCAGCACGGCCCGCCGCGGCAGCGGACAGGTGCCCCTCGGCGGCTGACCGGGCCGCCCCGCGATGTCGTTCGGCCTGATGGTCGACGTCGGCGAATACACGCATGGTCGGAGCTGCCCAGGGTCCGGCCAGTACCCGCCCTTCCGGGCGTTGATCTCCGCGCGAGGTGCAGTCACATGACTGATGCAGCAGGAGACCGCGCAGCGCCAAGCTCGTCGGCGGGCGCATGAGGCGCCAGGTACGTCGGCGCCGCCGCGAACCGATCGGGCACGGCCTGGTGCACCAGTTCATGAGTCAGCTCGCCACATCACACGTACTCGGAGGTTCTGTTGTCCCTGCCATCACTCGTCCTCGTTCCGGGCGCCTGGCACAAGCCCGAGCACCTGGCGCTCCTGACGGACGAGCTGCGGAATGTCGATGTCCACACCGTCGCGCTGTCCAGCAGCGGTGACGACCCGGAGAAGCTGGGTGACATGTACGAGGACGCGGCGCTCATCGGGAAGGCCGTCGCCGAAATCGGCGGCCCCGTCGTCGTCGTGGCCCACTCGTACGGCGGCATCCCCGCCAGCCAGGGCCTGGTCGGTGCCCACAACGTCCGGCGGATCGTCTATCTCGCCGCGTTCCAGATCGAGGTCGGCGAGTCTCTGCTGTCCAGCGCGGGCGGTACCCCCGCACCCTGGTGGAAGATCCACCACGGTGTCGGTGCCGGCGACTACGTGGAGCCGGTGGATCCCGCGACGGTGTTCTACGGCGATGTCGCCCCTGACATCGCACGACAGGCAGTGACGCAGCTCGGATACCACTCCTACACGTCGAAGACTCAGGAGCAGACCGGGGCCGCGTGGCACACCATCCCCAGCACGTACGTCGTCTGCGAGGCCGACAACGCCCTCCCGCCGGTCGCGCAGGAGTACTTCGCCACCCGGGCTGGCCGGATCACGCGGATGGCCACGTCCCATTCCCCGTTCCTGTCCCAGCCAGCGGCGCTCGCCCAGCTGATCAGGGACGAGCTCGCTGCCGCGTGACGAGTTCTCCGCGTGCGGCGTGGGCCGGTGGTGGCCCGCGCCGCACGCGGCGACGCCGTCCGTCGAGGTGACGTCGACCTCACTGAAGCCGGTGTGGGCGGGTCTCGTCCATGACGGTGAGGGCGTCCCTCAGGCCCGCCCGTGCGGTGATGCCCAGTTTGGGGAAGATGCGGTAAAGGTGCGCGCCGACGGTCCGCGCCGAGAGGAACAGCTCCTCGCCGATCTCTTTGTTCGTCATGCCGGTCGCGGCCATCTGGGCGATGAGATGTTCCCTGCCGGTCAGGGTCGCGTGTCCCGGCTGGGGGGCCGGCCCCGTCCGCTGGCCGGCTGCCCTGAGCTCTCGGCGGGCGCTTCGCGCCCACTTCTCGGCGCCGAGGCGTTCGAACGCGGCATGGGCCCGGCCGAGGTGTTCCCGTGCGGCACGCCCCGACCTGATCCGTCTGAGGTGTTGGCCGAACAGAAGTTCGACGCGGGCCTGGTCGAACGGCCACCGGTCGGCGTCCGGTGTGGCGAGTGCCCGGTCGAACAGGCTCGTCGCCGCGTCGTCGGCGGAGACGAGCGCCTCGGCGGCCGTCACCAGCATGTCGAGCCGGCCGGAGATCGTCTCCAGCCGCGCCGCGCGAGCCGCGGCGACGTGCGCCCGGGCCTCCGCGTGGCGGTTGGTCCGGACTGCGGCCTCGACCACGTCGAGCACCATCCAGATCGCCACCGGGCGGAAAGTCGGGATGGTGCCGGCGGGGCTCGCCGACGTCGCCTCCCGGTATGCCTCCTCGTAGTCCTGGGCGCCCAGTGCGAGCAGGGTGCGGGTGTAGTGGCAGAGATGACTCACCACGGCCACACCTCGGGGTACGGCCCAGTAGATCAGCTCGTCGGTGATCCTCCGCGCCGTCTCGTCGTCGCCGCGCACGGCGGCGAGGGTGGCGATCCAGTGATCGATGGCCCAGCGGAAGAGCCGCAGTCCCTGCTCCTTGGTCAGGGACAGTGCCTCGGCCAGGTACCGCTCGCTGTCCCGCCACTGGCCCAGGAAGTAGGAGTCGAGCGCCAGCAGGGTCAGCGCCTGCGTCATGACGTTCGTGTCGTCCGCGGCGCGTCCCCGCTCCAGCGCGCGGTGCAGGGCGGCACGACAACCACCGAGCCGGTCCACCCAGGAACCGGCGAGGCCGATCAGGACGATCTCGCCGGGGGCGTCGACCTGATCCAGGCTCTGGACGAGTCGGTCGAGCTGTCGGTACGCGGCGTCGCCGGCGTTCGCCGGATCAGAATGCGTGTGCCGCATCAGCACGACGATGTCGAGGCCGGGGTCGTTCAGGCGTGACAGGACCGCGTCGAAGTCCGACCAGAGATGGCTCCGTCCGCCGAAGAAGCAGACGTACAACAGGGTGAGCAGGGCCTCCCTGATCTGGAAGACCGGATGCGACTCCGGACTCACCGCGTCCAGTGCGCCGGAGAGGATGCGGTGAGCCGTGTCGACGTCACCGTCGGCGTTGAGGATGACGAACGACGTGGCCATCGCCATGTCCAGGGACCGCTGATGCCCAGCGTCGAGCTGACGCGCCTCGAGTAGCGCGTCGCCAGCCCCAGCGATTCCGCCGCCCAGGCGAGCACCGATGTAGGCCGCCGCGGCCAGGCGACGAGCCCGCTGCGTGTCGGCAGGGCTGAGCATCGAGGCGTTCGTGAGCGCGGTCACGGCGCCCACGATGTCGCCCCGCCGGACCAGCCGATATCCCGCTTCCTCCAGCGAGACGGCTGCCCGCTCGTCGGGCCCGGCACTGCTCTGCGCGAGATGCCACACCCGCCGGTCCGGGTCGTCATGCAGACCGTCGGCCAACCGGCGGTGGGCCCAGCGCCGCTGCGCGGCCGTGGAAGCGTTGACGACGGCCGACCGGGTCAGGGGATTGGAGAACAGCAGTCGCGTGCCATGCTCCGCGATGTGGACGAGTCGAGCGCGTTCGGCGGGTGCCAGCGTCTCCAGGAGCCGCTCACCGGCCACGACCTCGAGGACGCGGAGGTTCCCGGTGGCCTCGAGGGCGGCGAGCAGCAGCGACTCTCGCGTGGCATCCGGCAGGTCGTCGATGCGGGACGAGAAAGCTGCCTGTAGCCGGCGGTTGAGCGGGACGACGGAGAGGTCGAGCGTCGGACTGGCGTGACCCCGGCTGGCGAGGGCCAGCGGCAGTTCGACGAGGGCCAGCGGGTTCCCGCCCGCCGTGGCCAACACCCTTCGCCGGACTGCGGGCGTCAACCCGGGATGGCGGGCCGTCAGGACCTCGGCTGCCGCCTGCTCGTCGAGAGGGGCCAATACGTATTCGTCGAGTCGTGCTCGCTCGAAGAAGCCTTCGGCCGCCGGACGCGCCGACCCGAGGAGGCCGACGCGCGTTCCGGTCAGCCGCCGGGCCAGGAGCGTGAACACCGCGGCGCTCGACCGGTCGAGCCACTGGACGTCGTCGACGAGGACGAGGATCGGCGAATCGCGGGCCACGGTGAGCAGCAGATTCCGCAGTGCTTCGGTGACCGCCATCCGGTCAAGTGCCGTGGAGGTGTCCGGATCGAAGAGGGTTTTCAGGATGTCGGCGTGAGCGCCTTCGGCGTTGGGGAGCGAATGGGCGATCGGGCTCAGAATCTGTTTCAACCCCGCGAAACTGATGTCCGCTTCGAACTCGACCGCGGTCGCCTCCAGGACGCGGCCGCGCTCTGCCGCCCAGCGCCGGGCGGCGTATCGCAGCAGCGTGGTCTTGCCCAGGCCGGGGTCCCCGACGATGATCAACGATTTTCCGGATGTGCGTGCGTGATCGCAGAACTCGTCGATGACCGCAAGAACGTCGCTTCTGCCGACGATGTCTGTCGTCATTCCCCGTCACGCTCTGCGTCGTCGGACTCGGCCGCGTCGACGGCCCGGCTAGGGAAGGATCATATCGGCTCTTCCAGGTCGAACCGATCTGCGCCGGGCCAGGTCCGTCCGCACGCCGTGCTGGTCATGGATGACGTCCACGTCCGTGCAGCCGCTTCCAGACAGGTTGTCAGCGAGGACGCCACCCAACCGCAGCGGCCTTGTCCAGCCGTCGACGCGCAATCTTCACGCCGGGGACAGGACCGCGAGGTCGCTGTTGCGAATCGTCTGTCGCCTGGCTGATGCTGTGGGACATGAACGCGCCGAGGAGGAAGCGGCCAGGTGGACGGGACCGGCGCCGCGTACCCCTGTCCTTTCCCCGGCCCCACACCATCCGCAGCCGTCCGGTCGCCGACCTGGCTGTCCTGCTGGGCAATCTCCAGATACCGCCGTTCGAACAGGCCGACCGCCTCACGTTGATCGATCGCTGGCGCAACTTCGTCCCGGACCAACCGGTTCTCGTCTATCCCGGCGAGACGATCCGGCAGGATGACGCCCACCTCCTAGTGCATCGGCTCGATGGCCGGGTGGACGCCTACCCCGGCTCTACGAACCGCTGACGCTAACGACCCGTGACGTACGGGCCCTGGCCCACCAGACGGACGAGGCTGCGCCGTGACAGGTCCTTGCTGGTCATCGCGCTGATCGCCCACGGCGGGCGTCAGCGTGAAACCCGGCGCCGCCGGTCCGCACGGGCCGGCGGCGACCGCGGGAGCGCCCCGGGGCTGAGGCGTTCCCGCAGGTAATTCGCGTCACCTCGGCCACCTCTCGTTGAGTCGACGGCAACACGCGAGGGGCACCATGGGCCCGAGCCCCGCCTCCATACCGCCGTGGAAGTCGGTCCTGTCGCAGGGCGGCGCCGATCATGACGAGCGGAGACACCATCGTGAGCACCACCGAGGCCCCACCCGCCCCGCCGACCGCGCCCGGTGCACGCCGTCCGGCCGGGGCGGCGCTGTTCGCGCTGGCGATCGGTGGCTTCGGCATCGGTACCACCGAGTTCGCCACGATGGGGCTGCTGCCCCAGATGGCCGACGAGTTGCGCGTCCCCATCCCGGTGATGGGGCACGCCATCACCGCGTACGCGCTGGGTGTCGTCGTCGGCGCGCCGGTCATCGCGGCCCTCGCGGCCCGGGTGCCCAGGCGCGGGCTGTTGCTCGTGCTCATGGTCGCCTTCGTGGTGGGCAACGCGTTGACCGCTCTCGCGCCGGGCATCTGGTCGCTGGTCGGCGCCCGCTTCCTGACCGGTCTGCCGCACGGCGCGTACTTCGGCATCGCCGCCGTCGTGGCGGCCGGGCTCGTCCCGCCCGACCGCAGGGGGCGGGGGGTGGGGCGGGTCATGGTCGGGTTGACCGTGGCCAACATCATCGGCGTACCGTTCGTCACGCTCGCCGGTCAGGTGTTCGGCTGGCGCGCCTCGTACGCGCTGGTGGCCGGGATCGGCGTCCTGACGATCCTCGCCGTGCGCCGGTGGGTGCCGCACGTCGCCGCCGTGGACGGGGCCAGCATCTCCCGGGAGCTGGGTGCCTTCCGCCGGGTCCACGTGTGGATCGCACTGCTCACCGGCACCGTGGGCTTCGGTGGCATGTTCGCCGTCTACAGCTACGTCGCTCCGACCCTCACCGACGTCGCCGGGATGCCGACCCGGGCGGTGCCGTGGGTCCTCGCCGTGTTCGGCCTGGGTATGACCGTCGGCGCGCTGCTCGGCGGTCGGCTGGCGGACCGGTCGGCGCTGGGCACGCTCATCGGCTCGCTCGTCGCGATGACCGCGGTCCTGGCGCTCTACGCGCTCACCGCCTCGTCACCGGTCGCCGCCGTGCTGCTGATCTTCGCGATCGGGCTGGTGTGCCAGGTGCTCGGCGCCGGGCTCACGATCCGGCTCATGGAAGCCTCACCGGACGCGCCCGCGCTGGCGGCGTCCTCGAACCACTCCGCGCTCAACCTGGCCAACGCGATCGGTGCGTGGCTGGGCGGCGTGGTGATCGCGGGCGGCCACGGGTACCTGGCGACCGCGTGGGTCGGCGTGGTGCTGTCGGTCGCCGGGCTGCTGTTCGTGGCCGGCTCGGTGCTGGTGCCGCGCCTGGCGCGTGGGCCCGTTTCGGGTCGTGCCTGACCCCGCAGGGCGCTCACCAGACGTGCGGGAAGCCCTGGCCGGAGCATGTCCGACCAGGGCTTCCCGTTGAGCCAGTCCCGGTGTCAGGCGACGAAGCGGGTACGGCGGCGGCGCGTCACCACGAACAGGGCGGCACCCGCGGCCAGCAGAACGGCGGCGGCGCCACCCAGCACGGTGCCGGACTGGCCGGTGATCGGCAGCGACGGGCCGTCGTCGCTGCCCCCGCCCCCGCCGGCGCCAGCGCCGCCGACCGGGTTGACGACCAGCTTGGCCACGTCGTTGTCCGACGTCGCGTCCGGGCTCGAGGACGTGACCGTGACGGTACCGGTGAGTTCCCCGGCGGCGTCGACGCGCAGCCCGAAGTCCCACGTGACAGCCTCGCCCACCTCGAGCGGGTGGACGTTCGTCCGGCACACGTACCCGGTGTCCGCCTTCGTGCACCCGGCGGGCACCGTCGTGACGGTGGTGCCGGCGGGCGGCGCGACGGTGACGGTCGCGGCCGGCTCGGTGATGCCGGAGGCGTACGCCGGACCCAGGTTCTTGACGCCGAGCTTGGCGGTGATCGTGGTGCCCACGGCGGCCCGGACCTGCCCGCCGACGGCGCTCACGTCGGACCGGTTCGTGCCCTCGACCGTGAGGATCACGCTCTGCGTGTCCAGGAAGAAGGAGTCCTCGGTCTGGGCGCCCTGGGCACGCAGCCCCGAGGGCTTCTGGACGAGGCGGAGGGTGCCCTGCGTGCCGCGGGTCGGCTTGGTGGCCTGGACCATGTCGAAGTTGTCACGCCCGTCGATCGGGGTCGACCACGCGAAGCTGGCTCCGGCGACGCCCGGCGCCGGCACCTGCGGCCGCAACTGCAACGGCAACTCCTCGGAGAGCACGTACTCCTGCTGCGGAGCAAGCGTCGCCTCGAAGTGGCAGTACGCGGCGAACGTGCCGTAGTCGCAGTTGTCGTAGCGCTTGGGCACGGTGAACATCGACTCGTAGAAGAAGAAGAGGTCCACGCCGTTGATCGCGTTGCCCCCGGTGTTCTTCACCGTGAGCGGGTTCGTGAAGGTGTCGCCCGGCTTGACCTTCTTGGTGATGATCGGCCCAACCTCCAGCGCGACCTTCTCGCTGATGGTCACCTTCGAGGTCCTGGTGAAGGTCTGGTCCCGACTGGTGACCTTCACGCTCACCTCACCCTCGTCGCCTACCGCCGCTGAGGCCTCGGGCCGGAAGGTGAGCGTGGTGATACCCGCGAACAGGTTCTCCGAGGAGAGGGTGTCGAAGCTGCAGGTGATCCTCGTACCCGACTGCTCGCACGGGCTGGAACCCTCGAACGTGAGCTTGGCCGTGGCGACACCCGCGAGCTTCGCGGTGTCGATGGTGACCGCCACGTCGTTCAGAGTGAAGTCGGCGTCGTAGTTGTAGAGGTAGACGGACTGGGTCTTGCCGAACGAACCGGGCACCAGTGCGGTGTGGTCCAGGCGCAGCTGCGTGCCCTTCGGCAACGCGACCGCGGAGACCGGTGCGACGGCGTTGGCACCGAGCACACCGATGGCGCAGGCGCCGAGCCACGCGGCGGCGCGCAGCAGACGTGAACGACTCACGAGCGTTCCTCCCCCGTTGATGAACGGGGGTGATCATAGCGACGCGACCCGTTCGGGTGGGGGCACGCGAAGCGGCGGTCAGCGCGGTGCGCGCCTGACGATCCGCCTGAGGGCCAGGTATGCGGCTCCTCCGGCCAGCACCCAGGGCGCGGCGACGATGACCGGGTCGAGCGGGTGATGCACCCGGTCCACGCGCTTGCCGCGCAGGCGCGAGGAGAGCCCGTGGTGGGTGAACTCGCTCAGCACGCCGGTCTCGTTGACGGGGTTGTCGGGGTCGCGGGTCAGGAACGACCGGAGGGTGCTCTCCACCGTGTCCAGCCGGTCCGCCGCGAGGAGCAGCAGCCAGTGGGCCGCCCGGCCCTCGCTGTAGGTGCGGTAGGAGTACCGGCGGATCACCCCGGAGAGTCCCTTGGGCGGGCACGAGGTGCCGAACACCGGGGTGAGGAACTTGTGCTCGATCGACCTCTCCCGCGGCCACCTCTCGGGCTGCCGCTCCGGGAACTCCCAGTGCGCGCCGGTGAGGTCCGGGTCGAAACGCTCCTTCGGCACCGAGGGCCGGTCCTTCGGGTCGAGGTCGGCGCCCCACCCGGGGATACGGGCGCGCAACTCGTCGCTGGATTCGGCCAGTTTCGGCTTGTCCGGTGTGTAGGGCATGGTCGGGCTCCCGGTCGGATCAGGCGGCGTTCGGGACGATCAGCGGCTTGATGCAGCCGTCGAGCTTGGCGGAGAAGATGTGGTAGGCCTCGGCGACGTGCTCCAGCGGGATGCGGTGGGTCACGATGTCGCTGGGCTTGAGGTAGCCGTTGCGGATGTGCTCGAACAGGCGCGGCCACTGTCGCTTCACCGGGCACTGGTTCATCCGCAGGGTCAGCCCTTTGTTCAGCGCGTCGCCGAACTTGACGGCGCTGAACATCGGCCCGTACGCCCCCATGACCGAGATCGTGCCGCCCTTGCGGACGGAGTCGATCGCCCAGTTGAGGGCGACCGGGGAGCCGCCCTGGAGCTTCAGCTTCGTGGCGGTGACGTGCTGGAGGAAGTTGCCGTCCGCCTCCGCTCCGACGGCGTCGATGGCCACGTCGGCGCCCAGGTGGTCGGTGATCTTCTTCAGGTGGACGACGATGTCGTCGTACTCCGCGAAGTTGCAGGTCTCGGCGTGGGCGAACGACGCCGCCTTCTCCAGCCGGTAGTCGAGGTGGTCGATGACGATGACCCGGCCGGCGCCCATCAGCCAGGCCGACTTGGCGGCGTACAGACCCACCGGGCCCGCACCGAAGACCACGACCACGTCACCCTCGACGATGTCGCCGAGCTGCGCGCCGAAGTAGCCGGTGGCGAGCGCGTCGGTGAGGAGGACGGCGTCGTCGTCGTCCATCCACTCGGGAATCAGACTCGGGCCGACGTCGGCGAACGGCACCCGGACGAACTCGGCCTGACCGCCGTCGTAGCCGCCGCAGGTGTGCGAGTAGCCGTAGATGCCGCCCACGGCCGTGGCGTTGGGGTTGACGTTGTGACAGTTGCTGAACAGCCCTCGGGCGCAGAAGTAGCAGGACCCGCAGTACACGTTGAAGGGGACCATGACGCGGTCACCGGGCTTGACGTTCCGCACCGACGGGCCCACCTCGTCGACCACACCGATGAATTCGTGACCGAAGGTCATCCCGACACGCGTGTCGGGCATCATCCCGTGGTAGAGGTGCAGGTCCGACCCGCAGATCGCAGCCCGCGTCACCCGCACGATCGCGTCGTTGGGGTGCTCGACGGTGGGTCGGTCCTTCTCCTCCACGCGCACCCGGTACGGACCGCGGTAGACCATTGCTCGCATTCGCCGCCTCCTGGACCAGCGTGCTGGGTGGTCGATCGCCCCGGTTTCGCCGTCCGAAGCACTGGAATCCCTACCCCCGCCGTTTGGGGGCAAACCGTGACCCGGCCGCCATGTCGTCCCCGCCCGAAAAGGCGGTAGGGAGCCTAGGAGCCATGGAGGGTGCAGTCGGGTGGACAGTGGGTAATGGTCGGCGATGACGTCGACCTGGAAGCCCCACGAGGAGCACGGCAGTCTGTCCGAGAAAGAGAAGCGCGAGCTGCCGGAGAGCGTCTTCGCGTTCCCCGGCAAGCGCAAGGAGCCGCTGACCGACGCGGCACACGTCCGTAACGCCCTTGCCCGGTTCGACCAGGTCCAGGGCGTTGACGACGACGAACGTGACCAGGCGTTCCAGAACATCCTCGCCGCCGCCGCGCACTACGGCGTCGACGTCGCGGAGACCGACTGGCACCAGTTGGGTCGGCTACCCCACACGCCGAATCCCGCCCACTGATCGGCCCCCGTCAGCGGCGGTACGTGATCCGGAAGTCGAGCCGCCAGTCGACGCCGTCCTCGGACCGCTCCCACTGCGCGTCGATGGTGTCGCCATCCGGGCTCAGCGTCCCGGTGAAACGCTGGTTGAAGCCGGGCGCGTCGCGCCAGAGCCGCCAGACACCGTCGGCAAAGGCCATGCGGTAGACGCGGTGGACGCCGCGCGCGTCGGCGTACAGCATGGTGAACCCGTCGCCGGCGTCGTCGAGCCCGATCAGCGACGTCACCGGCAGCGGGTTGTTGTCCCGCCACGCCTGCGGTGCGGTGGCCGGCAGCGGGTCGGCGTCGGAGACCTGCCGCAGGAATGCGCCGCCCTCGACCCAGGAGAAATCGGTCCACCCGACACCCAGGTCCTCGACCTCCGGCTGCACCGTCCACCGGCCGACGAGCGCGTCGAGCCGTGCGAGCGCGGGATGGCGTTCCGCCATGTTCCGTACCCCCTTCTGCTGGCGACGGCCTCACCGTAACGCCGCGAGCGCGTCCGAGCGGCAGTGCCGGGTCAGTGTCGTAGCCGGATCTCGGCTGGTTCGCGGTCGCTGCGCAGCCCCTTCCAGGAGGGATGCCGCAGGCGGTGGTCCGGGGTCCAGGACCGGAAGGTGACGTCCCCGACCAGGGCCGGGTCGACCCAGACCGCGCCGCGGGCGTGCTCGCGTGGCACGGGGGAGCCGAACGGCGGGTCCGGTCGGCGGAGGGGATCAAGGCGCTGGAGAAGGTCGCGCAGCGCGGACTGTGTGAACCCGGTGCCGACGTGCCCGATGTAGGTCAACCTGCCGTCGGCGTCGTACATGCCGAGCAGCAGGGAGCCGATCGTGCCTTCCCGCCTGCCGGCTCCGGGTTTGTAGCCGCCCACGATGACTTCGACGGTGTCGTTTAGGGGCACCTTGACCCACGCCGGTGAGCGACGGCCGGGCTCGTACGCCGAGCCGAGCTGCTTGGCCACGACCCCTTCGAGACCGAGGTCGGCGGCCGCGGTGGCCAGGTCCCGGCCGGCGTCGCCGGTCCAGTAGGGCGGTGTGTCGATGCTCGTGCCGCTCAGCTCCAGCTGCTCCAGGGCGCTGCGCCGGTCGGTGTACGGCAGGTTCGTCAGGTCGCGCCCGTCGAGGTGCAGAAGATCGAAGACGTAGATCCGGACCGGAGTCGTGCCGACCAGGGCGGCGGACGGCGCGCGGACGTGCATCCGGTGCTGGAGTGCCGAGAAGCTGGGCCGGCCCTTGCCGTCGAGCGCCACGATCTCCCCGTCGAGTACCGCCTTCCGGCCGGTCAGCAGGTTCGCGAGTTCGTCCAGCTCGGGATACGCGCGGGTGATGTCGCGATCGTTGCGGCTGAGCAGCCGCACGCCGTCGGCGACGTAGCCGATCGCGCGCACCCCGTCCCACTTGAACTCGTACGCCCAGCCGGGCCCGTCGGGCAGTGCGCCGCTGGTGGCGAGCATCGGGCGCACGAGGGCCGGCATCCGGGACATGCCTCGATCATGACCAACCCGTTGCGCCGAGAGGAGGGCTTCGGGCATTCCCGGCCCGGGTGGCCGCAGCGTGCCGGGCGCTGGTGGCCCGCGACGGCGGGATAATCTTTGGGTGCCACGTTTCTGCCCGCCCCGCTGAGGGCAATCGCGCGCTCGGCGGCCCACCCGCAGGACCCAACCCGCGAACCCACTCCTCCTTCGCCCAGGACAACGCGAACGGCGCCACCCGGAAAGGTGCAGTCAGGTGTGTGCAGGGTCAGCTCGGTGCCACTCGGAGGCTTCCGTCATGGCTGAGCGGGTGATGTCGTGAGGTGCACGCTCCCCGTCCGGAGGACGAGCCTGGCCGGCGGCAGGCCCGTCCCGATCCACGAACCGGCGCGGACGACGGCAACCGCGCACCGGCAGCGGTGGGCGGTGGACACGATGGCCGTGGCACCGGACGACCACGTGCTGGAGATCGGGTGCGGCCGGGGAACAGCGGTCTCGCTCGTCGCCGAACGACTCACGACCGGCACGATCGTGGCGATCGACCGCGCGGCGACGATGGCGCGGCTCGCATCGGAACGCAACGCGGGTCACATCAGCTCCGGCAGGGCCGAGATCCGCGGTACGGGGTTCGAGTCCGCCGATCTCACCCGGCGTCACTTCACCAAGATTTTCGCGGTGAACGTCAGCCTGTTCTGGCTGGGCACCGCACCCGAGCAGATCGAGCGGGTCCGGGACCTGCTGGCTCCGGGAGGCGTGCTCTACATCTTCGGCGAGCGGCCCACGTCCGCGAACGCCGAGGGGAACGTCGTGTCGACAGAACGGCTGCTCCGCGCACACGGGTTCGACACCACGAGATCAATCGTGGCCCGCGGGCAGAGCCGTCTGTTCACCTGCGTCACCGGTACACCGACACCGTGAGATCGGCCTCGTAGGCGCGCGGATCGTCGTCCTCCATCACCTGCGTGCCCTCCTCACACCGAGTGGCTTGTTTGCGGCCGTCCGGCAGGGGCACAAGACCGATCATCCCGTTCGATGGAGGTATGTGAAATGGCCACCAGATCCGTTCCCGGCACCGGGACCACCGGCAAGCACCCCGTGCGTACCGCCGCCCAGGTGGTCGGTGCGGTGTTCCTGCTGGTCGGGATCCTCGGCTTCATTCCCGGTATCACCAGCAACTACGACACGATGACGTTCGCCGGGCACGAGTCCGAGGCGAAGCTGCTCGGGCTGTTCCAGGTGTCTATCCTGCACAACCTGGTTCACCTGGCGTTCGGCGTCGCCGGCCTCGCCCTGGCCCGCGCCATCTCCGGTGCACGCACGTACCTGATCGCCGGCGGTGCCGTCTACCTGGTGCTCTGGCTCTACGGTCTGGTGATCGACCACGAGAGCGGGGCCAACTTCGTGCCGCTCAACGGTGCCGACAACTGGCTGCACCTGTTCCTCGGCCTGGGCATGATCGCCCTCGGGGTGGCGCTGACCCGACGCCCGAACGACCACCGCTGACGTCGTACCCGGCCGGCCGCCCCGATGCGGGGCGGCCGGCCGTGTTCGTCCAGGCCCTCGAAACGTACGGACGGTCTCGTTCGGGACGCTCCGCCCGCTCGCGGTCGACAGTCAACGGGGCAGGGGGCCGACGTCGCTGTGTCGACCCGGACGCCGGGCGGCGTGTCGCTGTCCCGGGCCGGGGCCGTGCCGGCTGGCCAGCACGTCGGCCACCGCGCCGGTGACGAACCCGTAGACGGCCTTGTGCAGGACGTCGATGGCAAGCTCCCGACGGGGCCAGGTCTGCGGTGGCGCGCCGACGCCGGTGGCGTTCTCCAGGATCTGGTCGTTGGTGAGCCGCACGACGGTGAACATGCCCGAGGCCAGGGGCCCGCGCATCCCCGCGTTCGCCATCACCGCGCGCAGGACGCCCAGCACGGCGCCCTGCCCGTAGTGCATGCCCAGGTTCAGTGCCTGCGGTTGCCGCCGGGGCCGCTCCGGCAGGCCGGTCAGTCGTTCCAGCACCCTCGCCGGCACGTAGGAGTCGGGGCGGCCGGACACGCGCTGTTCGATCTTCTCGCCGAGCGTCATCACCGCCGCCCCGACAAGACCGGCGACCAGACCCTGCGGCACGGCACGTGTGAGCATGTCGGGCCTCTACCCCCGTACCCACTGTTCATGCCCGGCGGGCGCGGGGCCACGACCCCGACGGGACGCGGGTGTGAGGGCGAGGGGATTCGGGTACGGCGACGGACGTACCGCCGGTGGGACAGATGTGCCAGACGACAAGGAGATCGCGATGGGACAGCCGTCACCGAGCCCGGAGAGCGCCTTCGCCGAGCTGGGCGGCATCAGGCTGGACGAGGTCGACCTCGACGGGATGTTGCAGCGGATCGCCGAGCTGACCACGCGGACCGTGCCGGCGGCCCGCGACGTCTCGGTGACGCTGGTCCGGGGCGCCGAGGCACGGACCGTGGCCTCCACCAGCGATCTCGCCCGCGACCTCGACGACTGGCAGTACGAGCACGGCTTCGGCCCCTGCCTGGACTCCTCGCCCAGTGGCGACTCGATCAGCGTGCCGGACACGACGTCCGAGACGCGCTGGCCGGAGTGGGCGGGTTACGCCCACGGCCGAGGTGTCGGCAGTTCCCTGTCGATCGGCCTGCCGATCCAGGAGGCCGTCGTGGGCGCCCTCAACGTCTACGGCGTGGAGACCCACGCCTTCGACGATCAGGCGATCGCCGTCGTGGAGCGGTTCGCCTCGTACGCCGCCGTGGTTCTGGCCAACACCCACCTCTACGACAGCGCGGCCACCCTCGCCGAGCAGATGCGGGAGGCGATGCGCAGCCGGGCGGTCATCGAACAGGCCAAGGGAATCATCATGGGGGAGCGGCACTGTTCCTCGGAGGAGGCGTTCGCGCTGTTGTCGAAGATCTCCCAGGACACCAACCGGAAGGTTCGTGAGGTCGCCGAGGCCCTCGTCTCCCGGGCGGTCGGCGCCAGTCGGGTCTGATGCGATCGTTCTCCTGGTTTCCGACCCGTTCCGCGGGGGCACCGACCGGTGAAGACCCCCGCGGACGGATTCTGGGGCATGGCCTCCGGGCGGCCCCTGTGGAGCAAGGAGAGTGTGGAGTTGGCGCCGTGGCCCGATGATTCCCCGTCAGGCGAACTCACCAGTGGCATGGTGGCCCTGGCCGGTCTCCCGGACGCCTCACCGGCGGTGCCGGGGCTGCTGGCGCGGCTGGTCCATCTGGCCGCGGTCCTGGTGGACCCGGTGGACTACGTGTCCGTCACGGTCGCCCGCCACAGCCACCATCTGACCCGGGCCGCCAGCGACCCGGCCGCCGAGGCGGTGGACCTGGCCCAGTACGCGCAGGACGACGGCCCCTGCCTGACGGCTCTGCGCTCCGGCGGGCCCGTTGCCGTTCCCGACGTCGCCCAGGTGTTCGTCTGGCCCCGCTTCCGCGACGTCGCCTGGCAGGCCGGTGTGCGGGCCTCGTTGTCCATCCCGCTCTTCGCCGGCAGCGGTGAGACTGTCGCCGCGCTCAACCTCTACGCCCGCGACGCCGTCGCGATGGGGATCCTCATCCAGCACGTCGACGCCTGCTACCGGTCGGGCGGTGACACGCCGTCGTCCCCGCCACTGGACGCGGGCAGCCAGCAGCTCGTCGCCGGCGTCGACGGTGCGCTGCGCAGCAGGGACCTCATTCAGCGGGCACTCGGCGTCCTCATGGGCCGAGAGGGTCTCTCCGCCGCCGCGGCCTACCGGCACCTGGTGGAGGCGACGCCACCAGGGGCATCCTTGACCGCGACGGCGGCGAGCATCGTGCGGCAGCTCCAGCTCTGAACGGGTCGCCCGGTCCGGTGGCCGTTGCCGCCCCGGCGTTGTCCCGCCGGGGCGACAGGTCGGCGTCCTACTGGGCGGTGACCAGGTGCACCCGTAGCTTGGCCAGCGCTCGGGTCAGCAGCCGGGAGACGTGCATCTGTGAGACACCGACCTGCGCGGCGATCTCCTGTTGGGTGAGGTTTCCGTAGAAACGCAGTGAAATGATCTTCTGCTCGCGTTCGTCGAGGGCGGCGAGCGCCGGGACGAGAGCCACCCGCAGCTCGGCGAGAGCCAGCTCGTTGTCCTCGCCGCCGAGCATGTCCCCCAGCTCCGTCGATCCGGTGCCGTCGCCGACGGGGCTGGACAGGGACACCGCGTTGTAGGCGCGCGCCCCCTCCAGACTCTCGAGGACCTCTTCCTCGGTGAGGCCCAGGTGGTCGGCGATGTCGGTGACGGTGGGGGAGCGGCCCAGCGTCTGCGTGAGGCTGCTGTTGGCCTTGCCGATGGCCATCCGCCGCTCCTGCAACCGTCGTGGGACGCGGATGTCCCAGGTGCGGTCGCGGAAGTGGCGCTTGATCTCTCCGACGATCGTGGGGATGGCGTAGCTGGTGAAGTCGATGCCCCGCGTCCAGTCGAACTTGTCGATCGCCTTGATGAGGCCGATCGCGGCGGTCTGCATCAGATCATCGCCCGGTTCCCCGCGGCCCTTGTAGCGCCGGGCGAGGTGGTGGGCCAGCGGTAGCCAGGCCTCGATGGCCCGGTCCCTGGCGGCCGGCCGGGCAGGGTGGTCAAGTGGTAGTGCGGCCAGCTCCGTGAGGAGTTGGCTGGCCGACGCCTCGGCTGCGCCGCTCTGGTCGGCCTCGGCGGCCGCCGACATGGATGGGTTGGTACTGGTGGTGGTCACGAGGGTCCTCCGCTGTCTCGTTGCGGGGTGTCGTTCAGGGCGCGGCCACGGCCACCGAGGGTGTGCCGGGGCAGCGCTGGCGCCCTGAGGGATGCGAGCTGCGCTGTCGTTGTTGCCAGGGGAGACGCGGCCAGCGTGAGGGCGATGCCGTCGCTTGCGCCGGATCGTGTCGGGCGTGCAGGCCCCGACGATCTGCGGCGCGGTGAGCGGGGCTGGCGGCATAGCCTCGCCGGCCCTGCGGTGGATGGATCGCCGGTCACGTGCGGACCTCCCGAGGTGCGGGAATGTGTCGGGCACGTGGCTTGACCCAGAGGGAAGCCTAGAACGGTTCGCGGAATCCCGCCACCGGGACGGATCACAGGGTGGACGAGACCCGCGCCCTTCGTCGGCCGGGCACCTGACGGGACGCACGAAGGGGCCGTGTGGGGCGTGACAGCCCCACACGGCCCGGGTGTGGTTTCGGTCAGGCGACTGCGCGGCTCAGTCGAACCGGCGGGTCAGCGGCGCGGCCTCGGCGCGACGCGCGGCAGGACGTACGGCGGCCCGGCGAAGATCAGGTCCGACTTCAGCTCCTGGTACGCCCGCTTGGGTTGGTAGTTCTCGTCGTAGATGGTGGCCATCCCCTGGGGCGGATCGTTGAACCAGTCCGGCACCCAGGAGTGCCGGTCGGTGAAGCCCCAGACGGTGTACGACAGGCAGCTGCGTACGGCGAGGCAGGCCTTCATCAGCACGCTGAAGTTGGCGGCCGCCGCCTGAAGTCTGGGGTTGATCTCGGCGGAGTTGCCGGCCTGGACCCCCTCGGTGAGCTCGCTGCGGACGTCGACCTCGGTGAACGCGGTGGCGACGCCGAGCGCGGCGAACTTCTTCAGCGCCGCGGTCACCTGGAGGGTGTCGTAGTTGCCGTACTGGGTGCCCAGGTGGCCCTGGGAGCCGACGCCGTCGATCGGGACGCGCTGCGCGAGCAGGCCCTTGACCATGTCGTGGACGAATTGTGTCTTGTCGTCGGCCGGGTTGCCCGAGCCGAACGCCTCGATGTTGTAGTCGTTGTAGAACAGCAGCGCCCTGGGGTCGGCGGCGCGCGCCCAGCGGAACGCGTCGGCGATGTAGCCGGGCCCGAGGTTCTGCGCCCAGAAGCCCTTGTAGTGCAGGGTCGACGGGGTGTCCCAGGGGTCGCTGACCGCCTCGTTGACCACGTCCCACTGCCAGATCTTGCCCTTGTACCGGTTGACGACGGTGGTGATGTGCTTGCGCAGCAGCTCGCGCAGCTCCTGCTTGGTGATGGAGCCGTCGGCGACGCCACTGGTCAGCCAGGCGGGCAGTTGGTTGTGCCAGACCAGGACGTGGCCGCGCACGCTCTGCCCGTTGCGTTTGGCGAACTCGACGAGCTGGTCGGCCGCGGCCCAGTCGTAGGCACCGCGGGTGGGCTCCAGGCTCTCCCACTTCATCGCGTTCTCGGCGGTGACCGAGGAGAACTCCGAGGCGGCCAGCCTGCGGTACTCCGGGTCGTTGGCGTCGTTGAGCGCCGCCAGGTCGACCGCGGTGCCGACCTGGAGGCCGTGGCGCAGGCCGAGAGCGCCCAGGGTCTGTGCGGTCGGGTCGTAGGGCCGGTTCGCAGTGGCCGGCAGCGTGTTCACCGCCGCGGCGGTCGCGACCGCGACCGCGCCGACAGTGATCCACCGTCTGAGCTTCATCTGCCTTCCCTTCGGCATCGATCGACAACAGTCGATCATCGATTGGAGGGTGCGGCCCCGGTGCTGATGGGGCTGGGAGCGGGAGTCGGCGCCGGGTGCCGTGGAGGTTCGGGATGACCGTGGGTGGCGCCGGTAGCTCCGGACAGAGACCGGAAACTTGCTCGAAACATTAAGGGGATCGATGTCCCTCGTCAACCACGAGGACTTCCGGAAATTCCTCAGGTGAGCTGCGGTGCCCCGATCAACCCGGGACCGAAACTTTCGAAGCGTGGCTGTCGCAGCCGCCCGCTCCAGCATGGACGCCGGCCGGTGGACCGTGGGGACGTCGGAGGAGTCGCAGGCGCGGGAGAGCTCAGCCCTCGGCAGGCCGCGGCCTATCGCCCACGGGGCGGCGGCGACGGTGTGGCCGACGCCTGACGCCCCGATCGCTGTGGGCCGGTGGTGGTCTGCTGGGTGTGCCAGCGGGCCACCTCGTCGGCGGCGGCGACGCGTACCGGGTCGGGGTTGGCCCAGCTCCAGTTGGGGTGGGCGCGGTTGGTGAGAAGGACGAACACGAGCCTGCGGGTGGGGTCGGCCAGGAGCGAGGTGCCGG
The DNA here is from genome assembly GCF_052601155.1 of Micromonospora yongxingensis. Taxonomy (NCBI): domain Bacteria; kingdom Bacillati; phylum Actinomycetota; class Actinomycetes; order Micromonosporales; family Micromonosporaceae; genus Micromonospora; species Micromonospora yongxingensis. The sequence continues at coordinate 124,422 of NZ_JBQXEO010000002.1, read as the reverse complement.
TGAAGCCGGTGTGCCCGAAGGTGCCCGCACGGCTGAGCTGGCCCATGAACCACGGCTGGTTGAGCACCACGCCGAGTCCGTGGTCGGAGGTGCGGCGGGGTCGTTCGGGGTCGACGGCCGGCAGCCCGGCGTTGGCGTTGGTCAGCATCCGGCGCACCGTGCTCTCGGCCAGGATCCGGCGCCCACCGTAGGTGCCGCCGTCGAGCAGGAGCTGACCGATGACGGCGACCTCCGCGGCGGTGCTGAAGATCCCCGCGTGCCCGGCGATGCCGCCGAGGTGGTTGGCGACGTCGTCGTGCACGACCCCGCGCAGGAGGCCGCGCGAGGAGCGGGCGTCGGTGGCGACCATCCGGGCGGCCCGTTCCGCGCTGCTGATCCAGGTGTTCGGGTTGAAGCCGGTCCACTTCAGGCCGAGCGGGTCGGTCAGGCCGCTCTTGAGTGCCTGGTCGAGGCGTTGGCCGGTGACCTTCTCGACGAGCTTGCCGGCGACCATCAGGCCGACGCTGGAGTAGCGGAACACCCGACCGGGCACGCTGCCGCTGACCAGCGGGGTGGCCAGGACCGCCTTCCACTTCTCGGCGAGGGTGGGATAGCCGGTGACGCTGGCGCCCACGGGCAGCCCGCTGGTGTGCGCCAGGAGCATCGCCACGGTGACGGCCGACTTGCCGGCGCCGGTGAACTCGGGCAGGTAGCGCACCACGGGGGCGTCCAGGTCGAGGCGACCCTGCTCGACCTGCTGGAGGACGAGGATGGACGTGTAGACCTTCGTGATCGACGCGAGGTCGAAGATGGAGTCGGGACGCATCCGGACACGCTGCGCGGCCGGCAGGAGCACCGGCCCGGCATCGAAGCGGAGCGCCTCGCCGACGGTCGCCTGCCCGCTCGTCTGCCCGCCGGTGACGGCGAGCGCCACGGCGCCGGCGTACGTGGGGTGCGAGGGGTTCTGGCTGGTGGGCTGCAGGTGGACGTTGAGGACGCCGGTCAGGCGTTGGGTGAGCGTCCTGGGCGTACGCACGATGCGGCCGGCGGAGCCGCCCTGACCGGCCACGGGCTCAGTCGGGGTCTGCCACGAACCCGCCTGCTCGGCCGGGGTCTTCGCCTGGCAGCCGGTGAGCGCCACGGCGGCGGCGGAGAGGCCGAGGCCCAGCATCGAACGACGATCGATACGCACGGCAGGATCATGCCATGTCACGGTGCCTCCGCTCGACGGGCGAACGGCCACGCGGTGCGTGAGGATGCGGAGATGGCTGAGTATCCGCATCTGCTGCACACCGTCATCGACACCACCAACACCCGGGAACTGGCCGAGTTCTATCGGCAGCTGCTGGGGCTGCGATACCGCAACGGCGACGAACCTCCTGCCGACGGCGCTGCGGACGACGCCGACTGGCTCGTTCTCGTGGACGCGAGTGATTCCCCCCAGCTGGCGTTTCAGCAGGTGGAGCGTCTGGAGCGTACGACGTGGCCCGAGCATGACGTCCCGATGCAGATGCACCTCGACCTCACAGTGTCCAGTGTCGAGGAGTTGCAGCGGCAGCGGGAGAGGGCGGAGTCGCTCGGGGCGCGCCTGCTGCTCGACCGGACGGACGACTCGGACGAGCCGCTCTACGTCCTCGCGGACCCGTCGGGCCATCCGTTCTGCATCTTCGTCGGCTGATCAGAAGCGACGCAGGTTTCGCTCCGATCAACCCGTTGACACGGCCGTGGTCCGCCCGGAACTATCAGCGACAGTTCACCGGCTCCTCGTTCGTTCGTCACGAACCCTCATGACAACGATGTCAGGACCGGCCGCAGCAGTCCCGTTCCACTCTGCCCAGACGTTTGACGTACTCGACCCGGTTCGAGGCGAAAGGCCCTGCCCTATGTCGCATTCCCCCCTCGCGCGCTCCACACGACTGCTCGCCGCGACAACCGCGGTCCTGCTCCCGGTGGGGTTGCTCGTCGCCGCACCCCTGGCCAGCGCCGCGCCCAGCGCGGCTGCGCCCGGCAACTTCAGCTCGTCGTTCGAGTCGGCCGACCCGCAGCCCGCGACGACCACCGTGGAGGTCGGCCCGAACGGAAAACCGCTCCAGGGAAACCTGAGCGGAACCGTCACCACACTGCCAGGCAGCCTGCTCGACCAGGTCAGCGCGGTGACCGCGAGCGCCGAGAACCCGCCGAACGAGATCGCCGCGAACCTCAAGGACGGCGACTCGTCGACGAAGTGGCTGGTGTTCGCCTCGACCGGCTGGGTGACGTACCGGCTCGCCGAGCCCGCGAAGGTGGTGCGGTACTCGCTGACCTCGGCGGACGACGCACCGAACCGCGACCCGAAAGACTTCGTCGTGCAGGGCTCGAACGACGGCAGCACCTGGACCGACCTGGACCGGCGGGCCGGCGAGAAGTTCAGCGGGCGGTTCGCCACCAACATCTACAACTTCACCAACACCACCGCCTACGGCTACTACCGGCTGAGCGTCACCGCGAACTCCGGTGACCCCCTGGTCCAACTGGCCGACTGGAACATCAGCGACGGATCGAACGTCAGGCCGCCGGCCACCCCGATGGTCAGCGAGGTCGGCGCCGGTCCGAACGGCGGCTACACCACGAAGCCCGAGGCCGGTTTCACCGGACTGGCCGCGCTGCGGTACTCCGGTGGCGCCGAAGGCGACGGCCGCGCGTACGGGACCAACAAGCTCTTCGACGTCGACATCCCGGTCGGCCCGGCGACCCGGCTGTCCTACAAGATCTTCCCGGAGTTCACCGGCCACGACGGGCGGTACCCGTCCACCTACACGGCCGTCGACCTGCACTTCACCGACGGCAGCTACCTGAGCGGCCGTTCCCCGGTCGACCAGCACGGCTACTCGCTCACCGCCACCGGGCAGGGTGCGTCGAAGGTGCTCTACGCCGATCAGTGGAACGCGGTGCAGACCGACGTCGGCGCGCTCGCGCGCGGCAAGACGATCGACCGCATCCTGCTCGCCTACGACAACCCGCAGGCCACCGGTGAGACCCGGTTCCAGGGCTGGCTCGACGACGTCCAGGTGACGGGCTCGCCGGCGTCCATCGACGGCTCACGGCTGACCAACTACGTCGACACCCGGCGCGGCACCAACTCGACGGGTGGGTTCTCGCGCGGCAACAACCTGCCGATCACCTCGGTGCCGAACGGCTTCAACTTCTTCACGCCGGTCACCGACGCCACGTCCGACTCGTGGGAGTACCAGTACCACCGGGTGAACAACGCCGCCAACCTGCCGACGTTGCAGGGTCTCGCGATCTCGCACGAGCCCAGCCCGTGGATGGGTGACCGCAACCAGATGTCGGTGATGCCGGTGGCGGGCGACCGTCCTCTCACCGGGCCGCCCTCCAGCCGGGCTCTCGCCTTCAGCCACGACGACGAGACGGCGCAGCCGGACCTCTACCGCGTCGCGCTGCAGAACGGTCTGGTCGCCGAGATGTCGCCGACCGACCACGCCGGGATCATGCGGTTCACCTTCCCGTCCGGGCCGGCGACCGGAAGCCTCGTCTTCTACAACGGCACCTTCACCATCGGCGCCGACGGCACGTTCACCGGCTGGGTCGACAACGGAAGCGGCCTGTCGGCCGGCCGGACCCGCATGTTCGTGTCCGGCGCCTTCGACCGCGCGCCGACGGCGTCGTCCGCGACGTCCGCCACCTTCGACGTCACCGGGAACCGGGAGGTGACGATGCGCATCGCGACCTCGTTCCTCTCGGTCGACCAGGCGCGCCGGAATCTGGACCTGGAGGTCACCGGTAGGAGCTTCGACCAGGTCCACGCCGCCGCCACCGCGGCATGGAAGGACCGACTCGGCCGGGTGGAGGTGCAGGGCGCGACCGAGGCGCAGCTGGTGACGATGTACTCCAACCTGTACCGGCTGAACCTGTACCCGAACTCGCAGTCGGAGAACACCGGCACGGCCGCCGCGCCGCGCTGGCAGTACGCGAGCCCGGTGTCGGCCCCCACCGGCACGTCGACCCCCACCCGCACCGGCGCGAAGATCGTCGACGGGCAGATCTACGTCAACAACGGCTTCTGGGACACCTACCGCACCGTGTGGCCCGCCTACGCGCTGCTGTACCCGGACGTCGCCGCCAGGATCTCCGACGGGTTCGTCCAGCACTACCGCGACGGCGGCTGGATCGCCCGCTGGTCGTCGCCCGGCTACGCCGACCTGATGACCGGCACCAGCGCGAACGTCGCACTGGCCCAGGCGTACCTCACCGGGGTCAAGCTGCCCGACCCGCTGGCGGCGTACGACGCGGCGGTCAAGGACGCGACCGTCGCGTCCGGGCGCAGCGCGGTCGGCCGCAAGGGCATCGAGAGCTCGTTGTTCCTCGGCTACACGCCCACCTCCACCGGCGAGTCGGTCTCGTGGGCGCTGGAGGGCTTCATCAACGACTTCGGCATCGGCAACATGGGCGCGGCCCTGGCCAAGGACCCGGCGACGCCGAAGTCGGAGCGCGGGCGGCTCAAGGAGGAGTCCCGGTACTTCCTGGAGCGCGCCCGCAACTACGTCCACCTCTTCGACCCGAAGACGAAGCTCTTCCAGGGCCGCGACGCCGCCGGTAACTTCCTCGCCGGCGACCCGCTGGACTGGGGTGGCGTCTACACCGAGACCAACGGGTGGAACTTCGCCTTCACCGCCCAGCAGGACGGCCAGGGCCTGGTCAACCTGTACGGCGGCCAGGAGGCGCTGCGCGACAAGCTCGACGAGTTCTTCTCCACCCCGGAGAAGGCCGACCGCCCCGGCGGGTACGGCGGCACGATCCACGAGATGCTCGAGGCGCAGGCGGTGCGGATGGGGCAGCTCGGCATGAGCAACCAACCGTCGCACCACATCCCGTACATGTACGACGTCGCGGGCGCGCCGGCCCGCACGCAGGCGATCGTGCGCGAGATCCTGCAACGCCTCTACGTGGGCAGCGAGATCGGCCAGGGCTACCTGGGCGACGAGGACAACGGCGAGATGTCGGCCTGGTACGTCCTCAGCTCGCTGGGCATCTACCCGCTGCAGGCCGGGTCGGCCCACTGGGCCATCGGCTCGCCGCAGTTCAGCAGGATGACGGTCCACCGTACGAGCGGCGACATCGTCGTCAACGCGTCGAACAACAGCACCAAGAACGTGTACGTGCAGAGCGTCGAGGTCAACGGTAAGAAGCAGCGTGAGGTGTCCCTCGACGTGTCCGCCCTCGCCAAGGGCGGCACGATCGACTTCCAGATGGGCCCCAACCCGTCGTCCTGGGGCAGCGGCAAGAACGACGCGCCGCCGTCACTGACCAAGGGTGACGAGGCGCCCAAGCCACTGCAGGACACCACCGGCCCCGGCCTCGGCACCGCGACCGCCGGTGGCGGTGAGGACGCGTCGAAGCTGTTCGACGACTCGTCGACCACGCAGCTGACGTTCACCTCCGCCACGCCACAGGTCGGCTGGGCCTTCCGGGGTGGCAAGCAGAAGCCGCGGTACTACACCATCACCTCCGGTGCGGCCGCCGGCGACCCAGCGGCCTGGCGGCTGCAGGGTTCCAACGACGGCATCACCTGGAGCACCGTCGACTCCCGCAGCGACGAGGTGTTCCCGTGGCGTAACCAGACCCGCCCGTTCACGATCAGCGATCCGGGCCGGTACGCGCAGTTCCGCCTCGCCGTGACGAAGACCGTCGGCGCCGCGCAGACGAACCTCGCCGAGGTCGAACTGCTCGCCGGAGGTGACCTCGAACTCGGTGGTGGCGACATCACGGTGACCGCCGCGGGCAGCGTGCACGCGACCTCGGGCGTACCCGTGTCGATGCCGCTGGCCTCCGTCACCGGCGGCAACGCCACCGGCTACACGGCCACGATCGACTGGGGTGACGGCTCACCGGCCACCGAGGGCACCCTGACGCTGAGCTCGCGGGCTGTCTACAGCGTCAGTGGGTCACACACGTACGCCACACCGGGACACCACCAGGCGAGCGTCACGGTCACCGACGGCACCGGTCAGAGCTCGGCGACGGTCGGCGTCGACGTGACCTACGCGCCGCCCTCCGGGCTCGCCGCCGCATTCGACACCGTCTGCGTCGGCGACGAAGGCACCCTCGCCGCGAACTGCGACGCCAAGTCGTGGGCGTACTCGCGGGCCGCCCTGACGGCGGCCGGCGTGACCCAGGGCCAGCGGCACCAGGTGCCGGGCACGGCACTGAACTTCACGCTGCCGGTGATCCCCGCGGGTCAGCCGGACAACGCCACCGGCAACGGCAAGACGGTCGTGCTCAACCTGCCGGCCGACGCCAGGAGCATCTCGTTCATCGGCGCCGGTACGCAGGGCAACCAGAGCACCACGGGCACGGCGACGTTCAGCGACGGCAGCACCGCCAGCATCCCGATCCAGATGAGTGATTGGACGCTGGGCGGTAACGCCAACGGCACCCCGTCCTACGGCAACACCGTCATGGCCAAGGCCGCGTACCGGCTGAGCGGTACCAGCCGGGACGGCGCCCAGCCGTTCCTGTTCGCCACCGCGCCGTACCAGATCCCGGCGGGCCGAACGCTCGTCTCGGTGACCCTCCCGACGCAGACCGGCAACCCCGGCTCGGAGGGCAGGATCCACGTGTTCGCCATCGCCGACGACGGCACGCCCGCCCCCGCGCTGGCGACCGTCGCCCCCAGCGACCAGACGGTCGACGCCGGTCAGGTCCTCTCGGCGAAGCTCGGCTCGGTGACCGGCGGCGTCCCCGGCGCCACCGGCTACCACGCCCGCGTCCAGTGGGGTGACGGCACGATTCCGGACGACGTCACGATCGGTCAGGACGGTGCGCTGAGCGGCCAGCACACCTATGCGCGGGCGGGCACCTACACGGTGCACGTCACGGCGTGGGACACGCTGTCGAGCAGCACCCGGATATTCACCGTGACCGTGGCGGGTGCCAACCGCCAGCCGGCGATCGCGGTGTCCGCGTCCACCACCACCGGTGACACGATCACCGTCAACGGCAGCGGGTTCGCTGCCGGCGAGCAGGTGACCGTCACTCTCGGCACCAGTCCGGCCCGGACCATGAAGGTCGCGGCGTCGGCGGCGGGAGCGGTACGAGCCTCGGTTGCGACGTCGGACGACGCGCAGCCTGGCCGGTACTCGGTCACCGCCACCGGCGCGTCCTCCCGGACCCCGGCGACGGCCACCGTCCAGGTGACCGAGCAGCAGGAGGTGCGGAGGTACGAACCGGCGGCGGCGCTCACGACGACGGCGGGACCGCGCGGCACCTCGATCACGGTCGACGGTTCCGGGTTCGCCCCGAACGAGACGGTCACGATCAACTTTGGTGACGGCCTCGCGGTCAGCACCGTCCGGGCGAACGGTGACGGCGTGATCTCCGGCGCTGCCGTCAGCGTTCCCGGGGCGGCGAAGGCCGGCTCGGCCAGCGTCACGCTGGCGGGCTCCACGTCGACGACGCGCGTTTCCCTGCCCTTCACCGTCACCGGTTCGAACTGATCCAGGGGTGACAGAGCGCTGCGGGAGGGCCGTGATCACGGCCCTCCCGCAGCGTGACAGGTAGAAGGCGAAGCATGGCGACGCCAACCGGTGCGCCGCCGGCCGGTCTCAGTCTGCCCGCCGTCGCTTCCGCGAACGCCGGTGCGGGGCCTGGTCCGGTTCGGACGGGTCGGGGCGTTCGACCCGGGTGGGGTCGCCGCGAACGAGCTCGTCGTGGATGCGCCACCGGGAGGTGGTGACGGCACGTCGGGCCGCCTCGTCGCCGTCCTCGATGCGCCGCCGCAGGAGTCGCAGCGCGATGCGGCGGTTCAGGCTGAACTGCCGCTCGTCGTCCACCACCACCACGATGCCCGAGGGACGGTGGGTCGCCCGTACCGCCGTGCTGGCCTTGTTGCGGTGCTGACCGCCGGGCCCGCCGGTGCGGCAGGCGACGATGTGTACGTCCGCCTCCGCGAACCTCGTCGGCGGAGCGTCGAGCTGGGGTGGGCGAGCGGTGACGTACCAGTTCTTCCGACCGGTGCCCGACCGGTAGGGGCTGGGCGCCTGCCAGCACAGGGTGCCGGTCCACGAGGCGGCGAAGGCCGCGGCGCCGGCACCGGAGATCTGGATCAGGGCCGATCGGTGGGTGCCGGGCCGGTCACCCGGCAGGGTCTCTTCCCTCCGGGTCGTCAGGCCCTGTGCGATGGCGTCGTCCTCGATACGGCGCAGCAGGTGGGTCAGCGCCCAGGCGCACTCCTGCCGGCCACGCCCGGCCGACAGCAGCAGGCGCACGCTCACGACCGCCCCCGCCTGCGACGCTGGTCACGGCGGTCCGGCCGGGCCGCGGATCCAGCGTCGGGCGTCTTGTAGGTGACCAGCGGAGTGGTGGCGGCCACCGGTGTGGCCAGATGGTGGTCGACCAGGTCGGCGATCACCTGCTCGATGCGCTTGTACGCCGTGGGCGCCTCCTCGAAGAGCAACTGGCGGTCCCCGCACACCACCACGGAACCCACCGGCGTGCGGCGCAGCTCCTCGACCGTGTGCTTGGCCCGGCCCCGGCGCAGGGCGTCGGCGCGGGACATCTTGCGGCCCGCGCCGTGCGCCACCGAGTGGTTGGCGTCCGGGCCGGCGTGGGCGGCCACGAGGTAGGAGGCGGTACCCCGCGTACCGGCGATGAGCACGTCACGGCCGTCACCGGGGGCCGCGCCCTTGCGGTGCAGGTAGACCCCGTCGCGGACCTCGACCAGGTTGTGGCACTGGTCCACGATCGGCTCGGTGGGCTCGGCGCCCAGGGCGTACGCGACCCGGGCGGCCATCAGCCGACGGTTGAGTGACCCCCACCGCACGGCGTCGTCGTGCATGGCCAGGTAGGCGGCCGGGTCAGGGGCGGGGCCGGCGCCGTGGACCTCGGTGTGCGCCCGCAGGATCCGCTCGCCCAGTCCACGGGAACCACTGTGGACGATGAGGACGAGGTCGCCGGCGTCGAGCCCGAGGCGGCTGGCGTGGCCGGGGTCGAAGACGGTCTCGACGCGTGCGAGTTCGACGAAGTGGTTACCCCGGCCGACCGTCCCGAGGCCCTCCAGGTGACCGGCGGGGATGTCGTCCGGCACGACGGCCCAGGCCGGGTCGTCGGCGTGCTGCTGCGGGTCCAGCGCGCGGTCGAGGTCGGGGAACCGGGCGGCGAGCCGCTCGGGCACGGCGCGCTTGAGCCGGATGGGGAACACGGCGATGCCGCAGCCGATGTCGGAGCCCACCAAGAACGGGTACAGCACGGTCGACGCCATGGCGGCGCCGATGGGCGCGCCCTTGCCCGGATGCAGGTCCGGCATGGCGGCAACGTGGATCATGCCGTCGAGGGCGGCCACCTGCCGGCACTGCGTGAGGGCGTCGGACTCGACCCAGCTGGCGGGGGAGGCGAAGACGGTGACGGTGGCGGGGGTGGATCGGGGCAGCGACTCCCGATCCGAGAGGTGCTGGGACAAGGTGGCTCACTTTTCGCGCAGACGGAGGGGCGGACGGCGTCACGGCCCCGGGCGGTGCCGCCGGGGGCTCGGAGCAGTGGGGTGGTGTCCGTCAGTACGTCATGGACCCACTCTGGCGGAGGTCACCGCGCCCGGCAATCGAGTTTCGAGGGCTGACCGGCTGGACCACTCAACCGGTCGCGGCCGGTCTGGTCGCCCGGCCGAGGACGCACGGCGAGGACGGGCTGTTGCTGCCGGCCGGAAACCGGAACCGGTGCACGTCCTCGATGACGAACCCGGCGGAGCTGATGGCGGCGGCCGTGTCCCGGCCGGTGTGGCAGCCGGCGAACAGTTTCGGCCAGAGCGTCGCGTCGAGCAGTCGTTGGGCCTGTTGCAGACGGCCGGGCTCCTCGACGGCGACGTGCTCGAAGAACCGCAACTGACCACCGGGACGCAGCACCCGGCCGATCTCGGCGAGCGCGCTCGCCTGGTCGGGCACGGTGCACAACACCAACGCGGCCACGGCCGCGTCGAACTCGCCGTCCCCGGCGGGCAGCGCCTCGGCCAGACCGTCGACGACCGTGACCGGTACCGGCGCCGTCGACGCCGCCCTGAGAGCGGCCGCACGCAGCCGTCGTTCCGGCTCGACCGCGACGACCTCGGTGACCGCGGGAGGGTAGTGGGGGAACATCCGTCCGTTGCCCGCGCCGATCTCGATCACCCGGCCGGACAGGCCGGCCACCAGGTCCCGTCGGTACTCGGCGGTGCCGGCACGGTCCATGGCCACACTGAGTCGCTCGTAGACCCGGGCGAACACCGGGTGGGACACCGCCGCCATGCCGACCTCCAGGTGCGCTGGGACGCCGTCACCATCCTGCACGACCTGCGCAATCATGAGCCGTGATGTCCCAGCGCCAGACATCCACAGGTACGTAGCCTGATGTCGTCCGTGGCTCCACCGACCGGGGCTTCCCGGCAACTGGATCGAGGCACCTGTCACGGATCGGCGCCCTGTTTCCGTCGTACCTGGTTGGCAACGACTCAGCCCATCGCGGGCAGGCAGGAAGTGGATCGATCATGAAGATCGTCGTCATCGGCGGCAGCGGCCTCATCGGCTCCAAGCTCGTGGACCGTCTCGGCGAGCAGGGCCACGAGGCGGTGCCGGCGTCGCCCAAGACCGGCGTGAACACACTGACCGGCGAAGGGGTCGGTGAGGTGCTCGACGGCGCCGACGTCGTCGTCGACGTGTCGAACTCGCCCTCGTTCGAGGACGCCGCCGTGCTGGAGTTCTTCGAGACGTCCACCCGGAACCTTCTCGCGGCCGCGGCGGCCGCCGGGGTGGGGCACTACGTGGCGCTCTCGATCGTGGGTTCGGACCGCATTCCCGACAGCGGGTACATGCGGGCGAAGGTCGCCCAGGAGAAGCTCATCACCGCGTCCGGTCTGCCCTATTCGCTGGTGCACGCCACGCAGTTCTTCGAGTTCGTCCAGGGCATCATCGACGCCGCCGCGGACGGCGACACCGTACGCCTCGCGCCGGTGTTCATCCAGCCGATGGCGGCCGACGACGTCGCGGCCGCGGTGGCCGAGGTCACGGTCGGCGCACCGATGAACGGGGCGGTCGACATCGCCGGACCGGAGCAGTTCCGCCTCGACGAACTGGGTCGATCCGTCCTCGCCGCCCAGTCCGACCCCCGCTCGGTGGTGACCGACCCCGAGGCCCGGTACTTCGGCGCGAAACTCGGCGAACGCTCACTCGTTCCCGCTGGCGACGCCCGCGTCGCCGACACCAACCTCGACGAATGGCGTGCGCAGGCGGCTCGCGGGAAGTGACGTCCCCGGCGCGCTACGGCGGGTCGGTTCTGGGACCCGCCGTAGCGCCCAGGCGCTCCACCAGCTCCCGCACCGCCCGGATGAACCGGTCGTCGGACTCGCACCCCCAGTGCCCCTGGATCGGTGGGGGGACGCTGTCGCCGGGCGGAGTCACCACGCCGCGCGGATCTCGCAGCCGGCGGTCCACCGTCGCGGCCGGGCCGTCGACGGTCGCCACCTCACCCGGCCGGTGGCCGGAGAAGATCCAGCCACCGATGGGGTCGGTGTCACGCCACAGGTTCACCCACCGCCAGCCGACCCGGTCGCCAACCTCCTGCAGCACCGCGTCGTCGATGTAGGCGGGGAAGAGCCGGCCGTAGAGCCGCCGCAGCGGTGCCCCGTCGGTGAGCAGGGCGACCCGGCTGCCGACCTGTGGTGGCAACTGGAGCACCGTCGCGGCGACCAGGACCGAGCCGTGGCTGTGCCCGGTGAGCACCACCGCGTCGCCGCGTTCCACCAGGTAGGTGATGCGTCGGGTCAGCTCCGGCACGGCCCGCTCGGCATAGCAGGGCGGCGCGAACGGGTGGGCGGCCCGGGGCCAGAAGGTGCCCAGGTCCCAGATGACTCCGACGTACCGCCGGAACTGGCTGGTCCGGTAGGCGAAGACTCCGCCGATGACCAGGCCGAGGATGATCGCCGCGATCACCCAACTGCCGAACGCGATGGCGAAGGTGACGACGTCGGACGGCACGCCGGCGTACCGCTCGACGACGTCGCTCGGGAACAGCCCCAGCAGGCCGATGGTGGTGGTGGCCGTGCCGAGTCCCGCGAGACAGCCGAAGACCACGGCCAGGGGCACCAGCTTCTCGGTGAACAGGGCACGTGCGATCACCTTGCGCACCTGCCGCAGGCGGGGCTCGGCCTCGGCGGGCGGGTCCGGGTGGTCGCGCGCGACGATCGCCGCAGCGGCGCGGTACCGGCCGCGGCGGGAGATCAGAATGACCAGGCCCACGACGATCAGCGTGAACAGCACCGTCCGGAAGAAGCCGAAGATCGCCCAGGTGTACGCCCACGGCGGGCCGTTGACGATTCCCTCTCCGGTCGGGGCATCGCGATCCAGGAAGTCCGCCACCCGGTAGACCAGCTCCGCGGAGTACGCCACCGCCAGACTGATCGCGACGGCCACCATCACCAGCGTTCCGAGCCCGAACAGCGGGGTGGCGCCCCGCCGGTCCCGGCGCCAGAGCAGCACCACACCCAGGGCCACCAGCAGTGCCGTCTGGGCGACGAACACGCAGGCCAGAATCGCCTCGTAGCCGGGCAGGGCGCCCCCGGTGCGCCACGGCGCCGGGTTGGCCAGCACGTGGGCCACGACCACCACGGTCAGGATGATGGCGGTCGTCCGGAGCGTGGTGGTGATCGCGTCGAGCCGCCGGTCGGTAGCGCCCCGGTCGATCAGCGGGGGCGTGCAGAGCAGGACCACGCAGGCGGCCAGGACCACCCCGGTGACCACGACCAGCGTGATCGTGCCGGCCGAGGCGCCGCTCGCGGCTCGGGCGGCGAGCAGCGTGACGTCCAGTGTCGCGAACGCCGCCGCCACGTGGATGGAGCGCAGCCGACCCACCAGCGGCTCGGCGTCCCACTGACCGACCGCGCCGAGCGGTAGACCGGAGACCTCCCTCTCGGGTGCGCGAAAAGCCTCGAAGGTTCTGCCCGGGCGGTTGCTGAGCCGCCAGAGCATGCCGATGGCGGCGGCCGGGCCCAGCGCGAGCACCGCCAGCCGCAGCCCGGTGGGTTGCCCTCCCAACCACGAGAACCAGCTACGCCCGGCCAGGCAGCCCGACGAGGTCATGCACTTCCAGGCCAGCAGGTCCAGGGCGACGCCGGCGGCGGCGAGGACGTACAGCGCGGTGAGCGTGAGTGCCAGCACCCGGCAGAGCGACTTGACCACGGCCTCGGAGCCAGGGTTCGCCGGGCGCATCCAGATCGCCACGTTGGCCAGCATGAACGGCAGCAGGAAGACCAGCGCGAGGGTGCGGGCCACGGTCCCGGAGGGCAGATCACCCCAGCGGTACGCCTCCAGCGCCACCCCCTGCGCGCCGCTGGTGTGCGAGCAGCTCGGACGGGCCCGGTAGAAGCCGCCGCTGCGATCTCCCGCGACCTGCGAGGTCTGCTCCAGGCCCAACACCTGCTCGGCGCTCCTACTGGAGACCCCGTGCACCCGCAGCTCGACGACCCCGTCAGAGCTGCCCGACCCGGTCAATAGCGCTGATCCATCCGACAATCGCCCCCCAGGCGTCCCGGCAGCCCCTGCCCCACGCATCCGGCCGAGGACGCCCCGCCACCCACGTGGCAGGCCGGGGTCTACCCGGCCTGGAGGGGGACAATCGTGGCACCAGCGGCGTCCTGCACAGCGACAACCGACCGCGGGTCGTGGCGGCCAGGACTGATCCGGGCGGGGAGGGGTAGGTGCCGCCATGGTCGGCACCGGTCGGAACGGGGCGGACGGGGATGCACCGACCCGGCCCGACGACTCCGCCCGGGCCGGCCTGGCGGGGGTCGCCGCCAGGGTTCGGGCTCGTTCGGCCGCCGTCCTGCGCGAACGGTCGCGCCGGCTGCGCGCCACCTGGGGGCTCGCCGTGCAGGCCGGCCTCGCCGCGGCGCTGTCCTGGGTGGTGGTGCACGACGTGCTGCACGTCTCTCAGCCGGTGTTCGCGCCGATCTCGGCGGTGTCGACTCTCGCCGCGTCGGTGGGTCAACGCCTGCGCCGTACGGTCGAGTTGATCATCGGCGTCACCGTCGGGGTGCTCACCGGTGACCTGCTGCTCGTCGTGATCGGCACCGGGTGGTGGCAGCTCGCCCTGATCGTGGTGCTGGCGATCGTCGTCGCGTTGTTCCTCTCCGGCAGTGCGGCGGTGGTCATCCAGGCCGGGGCGACCGCGGTGCTCATCGCCACGCTCACCCCATCCGTGCGTGATCTGGAGATCCCTCGGTTCGTGGACGCGCTCGTGGGGGGAGCGGTGGCTTTGCTGGTCACCGCCGTGCTGCTGCCGCTGAACCCGCTCCGGGTGCTCAACCGGGCCGCCCGTCCGGCGCTGGACCTGCTCAGCGCCCAGCTCGACGCCACCGCCGGCGCGCTGGCCGAGCGCCAGGTCGCTCCGGCGCGTACCGCCCTGGTCGAGCTGCGGCAGAACAAGGACGAACTGAAGGCCCTCGTCGAGGCGACGCAGGGCGCGCGGGAGGCCAGCATCCTGTCGCCGGTGCACTGGCACCAGCGGCACGGGCCGGTGGGCCGGTACGCGCAGGCGGTGGAACCGATCGACCGGGCGATGCGCAACAGCGGGACGTTGATCCGCCGGGCGGTGACCCTGATCGAGGACGGCGAGCCGATTCCGGAGCCCATGCCGACGGCGGTCGCGGGCCTGGCCGAGGCGGTCCGCCTGTTGAAGCGGCAGTTCGCCGCCGGCGACGAACCCAGGCGGGCGAGGGATCAGGCGCTACGGGCGGTCTGCGCCGCGGGTGACGCCTACCGGGAGGGGGTCGGTTTCTCCGGCGCGGTCGTCGTCGCGCAGGTCCGCACGACCGTCAGCGACCTGTTGGTGGCCAGCGGGCTGAGCCAGGAGGACGCGAACCACCTGGTCCGGCGCGCGTTCGGCGAGTTGACGTCTCCCATCGAGGGTCGCAGGGGTTGACCAGGGCGTACGACCACTCGTCCGCATACTGACACCACCCTGAGCCAGAGGTATTGCGCTCTGAGCCAAAGTGGTGCCATGATGGCGTCATGGATCTGAGGCCGTACGTCGAGAACCTGCGTAACGAGTTCGCCGTGGCAGCGGAGGGCGTCGACCCGGACAGTCGAGCGCTGGCCCAGCGGCTCTACACCCAACTGGAGGCGGCGACCCGCCTCATGCTGCTCGACGCGCTGTCCGACGCGGCCGACGAGATCACCCGGGAGCTCGCGCCCGGGTCGGTGCACGTCCGGCTGCGGGGGCGCGAACCGGACTTCGTGGTGACGCTGGCCAGCCCGCCGACCGACGGGGGCGGCGAGGAGGCCGGCCCGCCAGCGCCGCCGCCGCCGGTGCTCGCACCCGGAGGCGACGAGGGTGGCACGTCGCGGATCAACCTCCGGCTCCCCGACCAGTTGAAGGCCAGCGTCGAGGAGGCCGCCGGACGGGCGGGCCTGTCGGTCAACGCCTGGCTCGTGCGGGCGGTCGCCGGCGCCGTCGGGGCGGGCGAGCCGGATCGTCGCCCGCCGCGCCGGGTGGAGCCACGCTCCGGCCAGCACTTCACCGGCTGGGCGCGCTGACCCCGTACTCCGTTTCCTTTCCCCACCGCTGACCTGCAGCGATGTGCGCTGCCCACCTTCCGGGAGACCGCCATGCCTGTTTTCGATACGCCAGAGCCCATCTCCGTCCGGATCGAGCTGCCGGTGGGGGACGCCTGGATCAGCGCGACCGACCGTGCCGACACCGTCGTGGAGGTGCGGCCCCGTAACCCGTCGGACAAGGCCGACGTGAGCGCCGCGGAGCAGACCACCGTCGAGTACGCCGGCGGGCAACTGCTGATCAGGGCGCCGAAGAGTTGGCGTCGCTACGGCTTCGGCACCGGGCCGTCGGTCGATGTCCTGATCGAGCTGCCGACCGGATCCCGTGTGCGCGCCGAGTCGTCCTGGGCCGCGTTCCGCTGCGAGGGGCAGCTCGGTGAGTGCCACTTCAAGACCGGCGGCGCGATCCGGCTCGACCAGACCGGACCGTTGGACGTCGACAACAGCCACGGTGAGGTCGCCGTGGAACGCGTGGCCGGCCCCGCCCGGGTGAAGGCGTCCTCCGGCAAGGTGCGGCTCGGCGATGTCGACGGCACCACCGAGATCAAGAACTCCTCCGGCGACTGCTGGGTCGGCCGCAGCAGCGGCGACGTCCGGGTCAACTCCGCCTACGGCGACATCACCGTCGACGAGGCTCTCGCCTCGGTGACGGCACGGACGGCGTACGGCAACGTCCGGCTGGGCGCGGTCGTGCGGGGGTCGATCGAGCTGCAGACGTCCTACGGGGCCGTCGAGGTCGGCGTACGCCGGGGGACCGCCGCCTGGCTCGACGTCAGCTCCCGCTACGGCCGGGTGCACAACGCGCTCGAAACGACCGACGGCCCGGCGCAGACCGACGACACGGTCGAGGTCCGGGCCGGCACCTCCTACGGCGACATCACGATCCGCCGCGCGTGACGGACCGCGCGCGGCGACAACCCTGTACCCGAATTGAGGAGACCATGGCCAGCCCTTCCCGACCCGCGATAGTCGCGACCGGCCTGCGCAAGTCGTACGGCGACAAGGTCGTGCTCGACGGCATCGATCTGGAGATCGCCGAAGGGTCGATCTTCGCCCTGCTGGGCCCGAACGGCGCCGGCAAGACCACCACCGTGCAGATCCTGTCCACGCTGATCGGTGCTGACGGCGGCGAAGCCCGCGTCGGCGGCCACGACCTGACCCGGGAACCCGACGCGGTACGCGAGCTGATCGGCGTCACCGGCCAGTTCTCGGCCGTCGACAACCTGCTCACCGGCCGGGAGAACCTGAGCCTGATGGCCGACCTGCGCCACCTCGGCGGGGCGGCCGGCCGGCGACGCGTCGTCGAACTGCTGGAGCAGTTCAGCCTGGCGGAGGCGGCGGACAAGCCGGTGGCGACGTACTCCGGGGGGATGCGCCGGCGGCTCGACCTGGCGATGACCCTGGTCGGGGAGCCGCGTGTCATCTTCCTCGACGAGCCGACGACGGGCCTCGACCCGCGTAGCCGCCGCGCGATGTGGCAGATCATCCGCGACCTCGTCGCCGGTGGCGTCACCATCCTGCTGACCACCCAGTATCTGGAGGAGGCCGACCAGCTCGCCGACCGGGTCGCGTTCCTCGACCACGGCCGCCTGATCGCCGAGGGCAGCCCGCACGAGTTGAAGCGGCTCATCCCCGGTGGTCATGTCGTCCTGCAGTTCGCCGACCACGAGGGGCTCGACTCGGCCGCCCGGCTGCTCGTGGCGGCCACCCGCGACGACGCGGCGCTCACCCTGCAGATCCCGAGCGACGGCGGGGTCGGCTCGCTGCGGTCCCTGCTCGACCAGCTCGACCGCGCCTCGATCGGCGTCGCCGGTCTCACCGTGCACGGCCCCGACCTCGACGACGTCTTCCTCACCCTTACCGGCCGACCCGACAACGAAAGGGCCATGGCGCGATGAGCACCCTCACCCTCGCTGCCCGCGACTCGAGCACGATGCTGCGGCGCAACCTCCTGCACATGCGGCGCTATCCGTCGATGACGCTCCTGCTCATCGGCATGCCGGTCATCTTCCTGCTGCTCTTCGTCTACGTCTTCGGTGGCACGCTCGGCGCCGGCCTCGGGCCGACCGGCGACCGGGCCCAGTACGCCAACTACGTCACCCCCGGCATCCTGCTCATCACCGTGGCCAGCGCGGCGCAGGGCACCGCCATCTCGGTTGCCATGGACATGACCGAGGGCATCATCGCCCGGTTCCGCACCATGGCGATCTTCCGGCCGTCGGTCCTCACCGGCCACGTGCTGGGCAGCCTGCTCCAGACGCTGCTCAGTCTCGCGGTCGTGACCGGTGTGGCACTGCTCGTCGGCTTCCGGCCGACCGCCAATCCGGTCGAGTGGCTCGCTGCGATCGGCGTCCTCGCGATGATCACCTTTGCGCTCACCTGGCTGTCGGTCGCGCTCGGGCTGGTCAGCAAGAGTGTCGAGACGGCCAGCAACCTGCCCATGCCGCTGGTGCTGCTGCCGTTCCTCGGCAGCGGGTTCGTCCCCACCGACTCGATGCCGACGGCGGTGCGGCTGTTCGCCGACTACCAGCCCTTCACGCCCGTGATGGAAACCCTCCGGGGTCTGCTGCTCGGCACCGGCATCGGCAGCAACGGGTTCCTCGCGGTCGCGTGGTGCGCCGTCATCACCGTGCTCTGCTTCTTCTGGGCCAGGGCGCTGTACAACCGCAATCCCGCACGCTGAACGCAGGTGCTCGCTGCGATCCACCGCGATGACGACGACGGCCCGGCTGGCAAGCCGGGCCGTCGTCCGTTTCCGTAGCTGTGCCCGTGGTCGCTCTGAGGACCGTTGTCGTACGGCCCTCGGGAGTGGTGACGACCTCGCCGGGAAACGCTTTGTTATCGATAACAATCGAATCCTGCTCTGGTGTCCCGCGTTTTGTCTGGCAGCAGTGGTCGGTCGACCAGATCGACGCGGGATCGAATCCGGTGGTCCCCGGTCACCGGGCGGGACCCGGAGGACCGCACCGGATGACGGCACGGGCGCCAGCCGTGGCAGACGGCCGGCACCGGCTTCCGTCCCGGACAAGTGGGGCACTGGCGGTCCGAAGCGACGGCGGACCGGCGTGGGTGGCCGAGCTGGCCCTGCGTCGCGGAAGCGCCGGCAGCCTGCGCTTTCGGATGGCCGCTGCAATTGACGGTCTTCCACGACCCACCCATTCACGAGCCTGAGTGTCTGTCTGCGTGATCGGTCGAATATCCTGCGTGCCGGGTGTGGATGTTATCGCTGACATTGCCTCTCGCCGGTGAATGGTCGTGATCGGACGGTCCCGCTGAACGGCCCGCCCGGGGTGGTCCGGATGTGGCACCGGGTTGTGCACCTGTCGCACCTCGTCGGCGCACCGTCGGACGATCCAGGGTGCCGTTACGGAGCTGTTGCGATCAGATGTCTTGACGGGTTTAGATGTGAGCGTTAACACTGTCACCGTTAACGGTGGAGGTGAGCATGAACCGTGTGGACGGAGCTGGCGAACGCTACGTCGTCGGCGTCGACTTCGGCACCCTGTCCGGCCGTGCCCTGGTGGTGCGGGTCAGTGATGGTGCCGAGATGGGGACGGCGGTGCGCGAGTACCGCGACGGGGTCATCAGCACGGAGCTTCCGGAGGGTCGACCGCTGCCGCCGGACTGGGCTCTGCAGAATCCGGAGGACTACCGTGACGTGCTGCGGTACGCCGTCCGGGCGGCCGTGTCCGCCGCAGGGATCGACCCGGCGGCGGTAGTCGGCATCGGCATCGACTTCACCGCCTGCACGGTGCTGCCGACGTTCGCCGACGGCACCCCGCTGTGCGAGGCGCCCGAGCTGCGCGACCGTCCGCACTCCTGGGTCAAGTTGTGGAAGCACCACGCCGCCCAGCCGCACGCCGACCGGATCAACGCGCTGGCCCACGAGCGCGCGGAGCCGTGGATCGGCCGGTACGGCGGCAAGATCTCCGCCGAGTGGCAGTTCGCCAAGGGCCTGCAGATGCTGGAGGAGGATCCCGAGGTCTACCACCGGGCGGAGCGCTTCGTCGAAGCCGCGGACTGGATCGTCTGGCAGCTCAGCGGCACCGAGACCCGGAACGTCTGCACGGCCGGCTACAAGGGCATCCGGCAGGATGGCCAGTACCCGTCGGCGGAGTTCCTGACCGCGCTCAACACGGACTTCGGCGACTTCGTGGCCAAACTGGACGGCCCGCTGCTGCCCCTCGGCGCCCGTGCCGGCACGCTCACCGCCCAGGCCGCGGCCTGGACCGGCCTGCCGGCGGGGATCGCGGTCGCCGCCGGCAACGTCGACGCACACGTCACGGCGGCCTCCGCGCAGGCCGTGCGGCCCGGTCGGCTCGTCGCGATCATGGGCACCTCCACCTGCCACGTGGTCAACGGCGCCCACCTCGCGGAGGTGGCCGGGATGTGCGGTGTCGTCGACGGCGGCATCAGCCCTGGCGCATGGGGTTACGAGGCCGGGCAGAGCGGGGTGGGTGACATCTTCGGCTGGTTCGTCGACCACGCGGCCCCCGCCGGCGTCGCCTCGCACGAACGCCTCACCGAGCTGGCCGCCAGCCAGCCGGTCGGCGCGCACGGCCTGATCGCGCTGGACTGGTGGAACGGCAACCGCTCACTGCTGGTCAATCACGACCTCAGCGGGCTCGTCGTCGGGATGACGCTGGCCACCCGACCACAGGACATCTACCGGGCGCTGCTGGAGTCCACGGCGTACGGGACACGGATGATCATCGAGGCGTTCGTCGACGCCGGAGTGGCGGTCGACGACCTGGTGATCGCCGGTGGTCTGACCTCGAACGAACTGTTGATGCAGATCTACGCCGACGTGACCAACCGTCCGCTGAACATCATCGGCTCCGCACAGGGCCCCGCGCTCGGGTCGGCCATCCACGCGGCGGTGGCCGCCGGTGAGTACCCCTCGATCCACGAAGCGTCGCAGGCGATGGGGCGGGTGCACGAGGCCGTCTACCGACCGGACCCCGACCGGGCGCGCGCCTACGACGCCCTCTACGCCGAGTACCGCGCCCTGCACGACCACTTCGGGCGCGGGGGCAACGACGTCATGCTCCGCCTGCGAGCGATCCGCAACGCGGCGGTCGGGACCGCCGCGGCCCCACTGGAGGTGGTCGCGTGAACGCCGAGCTGGACCGACAGATCGGTGAACTGCGGGAGACGGTCGCCCGCCTGCACGCCGAGCTGACCCGGTACCGCCTGGTCGCCTGGACGGCCGGCAACGTCTCCGCGCGGGTCCCCGGCCGGGACCTCATGGTGATCAAGCCGAGCGGCGTGGGCTACGACGAACTCACGGCGGACACCATGGTGGTGTGTGACCTCGACGGCGTCCTCGTCGACGGGGATCTCGCCCCGTCCAGCGACACCGCCGCCCACGCCTACGTCTACCGCGCCATGCCCGAGGTCGGTGGGGTCGTCCACACGCACAGCTCGTACGCCACCGCCTGGGCCGCCCGTGGGGAGGCGATCCCCTGCCACCTCACCGCACAGGCCGACGAGTTCGGCGGGGAGATCCCCGTCGGCCCGTTCGCCCTGATCGGCGGCGACGACATCGGCAAGGGCATCGTCGCCACACTCGCCGGGCACCGCTCGCCGGCGGTGCTGATGCGCAACCACGGCGTGTTCACCATCGGCCGCGACGCCCGCGCGGCGGTCAAGGCGGCGGTCATGTGCGAGGACGTGGCGCGTACCGCACACCTGGCCCGCGCGGTCGGGCAGCCGGTGCCGATCGCGCAGGCCGACGTCGACGCGCTCTACCACCGCTACCAGAACGTCTACGGCCAACAACCAGTCTCACCGGCGGCGTCCTGACCGTCGGGATTCGCCGGTGCGCACCAACGAGGTACAGCACGCACCACCCGCGTACGCCGCTTTCCGAACCTCTGCGGTCGGCGCGGTCACCCACCACACCGAGCCAAGGAGATCCGATGGGAAAGATGCGAACGCACTCCGCCCGGTGGCGTGCCGGCGCGGTCATCGCCAGTGCGCTGCTCGTCGGCAGCATGGCGGCCTGCGGCAACAGTGACACCGGCGGCGGATCCACCGACGACGGCAAGCTCACCCTGGGCTTCTCGCAGGTCGGCGCGGAGAGCGGTTGGCGTACCGCGAACACCACCTCGATCAAGGAGGCCGCCGCCGCGGCGGGGATCGAGCTGAAGTTCGACGACGCGCAGCAGAAGCAGGAAAACCAGATCAAGGCGATCCGCAACTACATCCAGCAGAAGGTCGACGTGATCGCCTTCTCGCCGGTGGTGGAGTCCGGGTGGGACACCGTGCTCAAGGAGGCCAAGGACGCCGACATCCCGGTCATCCTGACCGACCGCTCGGTCGACTCGGCCGACAAGTCCCTGTACAAGACGTTCCTCGGCTCGGACTTCGTCAAGGAGGGCCGGCTCGCCGGTGAGTGGCTGGTCGAGCAGAAGAAGACCGCCTCGGGCCCGGTGAACATCGTGGAGTTGCAGGGCAACACGGGCGCGGCGCCGGCGAACGACCGCAAGAAGGGCTTCGGCGAGGCGATTGCCGCCAACCCGAACCTCAAGATCATCGCTTCCCAGCCGGGCGACTTCACCCGGGCCGGCGGCAAGGCGGTCATGGAGCAGTTCCTCAAGGCCAACCCGAAGATCGACGTGCTGTTCGCGCACAACGACGACATGGGTCTGGGCGCGCTCGAGGCGATCACCGCCGCTGGCAAGGTGCCCGGCAAGGACATCACCATCATCACCGTCGACGCTGTCAAGGACGGCATGCAGGCTCTCGCCGACGGGAAGTTCAACTTCATCGCGGAGTGCAGCCCGCTGCTCGGCCCGCAGCTGATGGACCTGGCGAAGAAGGTCCACGCGGGCGAGGAGGTGCCTGCTCGGATCGAGACCGAGGAGACCACCTTCACCCAGGAGCAGGCCAAGGAGGCGCTGCCCAACCGCAAGTACTGATCGACGCCGGGGTCGCCGCGCTCGCGTGGCGGCCCCGCCGCGTCGCCCCCTACCCGCAACGGACCGGGCCTGGCCCGCGACCACCCGGAGCAGGCCCGCCCGATCGACCCGCAGGGACGACCGGGCGGGCGCACGGGAGCGTAGCGGCCTTCCGTGTCGACGACCCAGAAGAGGTCTGATGGGATGACGGATAGCCGTCCGGTCCTGACCATGACCGGGATCAGCAAGTCCTTCCCCGGGGTGCGCGCACTCCACAACGTCAACGTCCGGCTCTTTCCCGGCGAGGTGCACGCCCTGATGGGCGAGAACGGCGCCGGCAAGTCGACCCTCATCAAGGTGCTCACCGGCGTCTACGACACCGACGAGGGCACGATCACCCTCGATGGCGATCCGGTGTCCTTCAGCGGGCCGATGCAGGCGACCGCCGCCGGGGTGAGCACCGTCTTCCAGGAGGTCAACCTCTGCACCAACCTCTCGGTGGCGGAGAACATCTTCATCGGCCGCGAGCCCCGGCTCCTCGGCGCCGTCCGCTGGGGTGAGGTTCGCCGCCGTGCCCGGGCCCTGCTGGCCCGCCTCGATCTCGACCTCGACGTCAGCGCGCCGCTCGGCTCGTACTCCCTGGCGATCCAGCAGATGGTCGCCATCGCCCGCGCCATCGACATCAAGGCCCGGGTGCTGATCCTGGACGAGCCGACGTCCAGCCTCGACGCCGGCGAGGTGGCGCAGCTGTTCCGCATCATGCGGCAACTGCGCGGCGAGGGCATCGCGATCCTCTTCGTCACCCACTTCCTCGACCAGGTCTACGAGATCGCCGACCGCATCACGGTGTTGCGCAACGGTGGGCTCGTCGGCGAGTACCTGACCGCCGAGCTGCCCCAGCTCTCCCTGGTCGAGAAGATGATCGGCAAGGAACTCGACGTCCTCGAAGGCATCGAGGAGCACTCCCGACGGGACCTGACCGCGCTGGAGGAGGGCACCCCCCTGGTGGCGGTGTCGAACTTCGGCCGGGCGGGCGCGGTGGAGCCGTTCAGCCTCACCATCCACGCCGGCGAGGTGGTGGGCCTGGCCGGCCTGCTGGGCTCCGGGCGTACCGAGGTGGCGCGCTTGCTGTTCGGGGCAGACCGGCCCGACGGCGGTCAGGTCGTGGTCGACGGCACGGCGAGCGGTCTGCGCACCCCCGCCCAGGCCATCGACCACGGCGTCGGCTTCTGCTCGGAGAACCGCCGCGCGGAGGGCATCGTCGCCGACCTGTCGGTCCGCGAGAACATGATCCTCGCCATGCAGGCGGCCCGCGGCTGGCTGCGGCCCATCCCGCGCCGTCGCCAGGACGAATTGGTCGACAGGTACGTCAAGGCACTCAACATCCGGCCCGCGGACCCGGAGGTGCCGGTCCGCAACCTCTCCGGCGGCAACCAGCAGAAGGTGCTCCTGGCACGGTGGCTGATCACCGAGCCGCGACTGTTGATCCTCGACGAACCGACCCGGGGCATCGACATCGGCGCGAAGACCGAGATCCAGAAGCTCGTGACCCAGTTGTCCGACGGCGGCATGGCGGTGCTGTTCATCTCCGCCGAGCTGGAGGAGGTGCTGCGCCTCAGCCACAAGGTGGCCGTCATGCGGGATCGACAGATGGTCGCGCAGCTCGCCAACGACGACAGCCTGGACGCCGACCGCATCATGCAGACGATCGCCACCGGGTCCCACCGGGAGGAGGCAGACCGATGAACGCCACCATGGGCCGCTACCGGGCGGTGACCGGCCACCGGCTGTTCTGGCCCGCCGCCGTGCTGGTCGTCATGCTCGCCGCGAACACGATCTACCGGCCCGGGTTCCTGTCGATCGAGCTGAAGGACGGGCACCTGTACGGCTCGCCGATCGACATCCTGCGGCTGAGCGCGCCGCTGATCCTCGTCGCACTGGGCATGACCCTGGTCATCTCGACCGGCGGCATCGACCTGTCCGTCGGTTCGGTGTGCGCGATCAGTGGCGCGATCGCCTGCATGTACATCAGCAAGCAGTCCGACCAGAACAGCCTTGCCGTGGTGCTGACCGCCCTCGCGATGGCGTTGGGGGTCGCGCTCGTGCTCGGCGCGTGGAACGGGGTGCTGGTGGCCGTGATCGGGATCCAACCGATCATCGCCACCCTGATCCTGATGGTCGCCGGCCGGGGTCTCGCCCAGCTGATCACCCAGGGTCAGATCATCACCATCAACTCCGAGCCGTTCCGGGCGATCGGGCTGGGCCACCTGTTGACCCTGCCGCTGGCCATCTTCATCGCCCTCGCCGCGGCCCTGCTCGTCGCCGCGTTCACCCGGCGCACCGCGCTCGGGATGATCGTCGAGTCGGTGGGCGGCAACGCCGAGGCGAGCCGGCTGGCCGGCATCCGCTCCGGCCGGGTCATCTTCCTCGCGTACGTGCTCAGCGCCGTCTGCGCCGCGGTCGCCGGATTCATGATGACGGCCAACGTCTCCAGTGCCGACGGCAACGCCGTCGGCCTCTGGGTGGAGCTGGACGCCATCCTCGCGGTCGTCATCGGCGGTACGTCCCTCGCCGGCGGCCGGTTCTTCCTCAGCGGCACGATCATCGGCGCGCTGATCATCCAGACCCTGACCACCACGGTGTACGCCATGGACATCTCACCGCAGACCTCGCTGCTGTTCAAGGCGGTCGTGGTCATCGCCGTCTGTCTCATCCAGGCGCCGGCCTTCCGGGCCCGGTTCGCCCGCCGCAGGCGCGGCGCTCCGAAGCCAGACACCATCGCCGACAAGCCGAAGGAGCAGGTGCCGGCATGACCACTGGATCGCTCACCGCTGGTCGTGCCCGGTTCCGGCTGCCGAGGCGGCAGATTCCGGTCCTGGCCACGCTCGCCCTGCTGCTGGTGATGTACGGCATCGGCGTGTCCCAGTACACGGCGTTCTCCAACGTGCAGGTGATCTTCAACGTCTTCATCGACAACAGCTTCCTGCTCGTGGTCGCGGTCGGGATGACCTTCGTGATCCTCACCGGCGGCATCGACCTGTCGGTCGGGTCCGTCGTCGCCATGACGGCGATGGTGTCGGCCTGGCTGCTCCAGGAGGGTCTGCCGGCCGCGCTGGTGCTCGTCATCGCCCTGCTCATCGGTCCGACGCTCGGCCTCCTGATGGGCTGCGCCATCCACTTCTTCGAGATCCAGCCGTTCATCGTGACGCTCGCCGGGATGTTCTTCGCCCGGGGGATGTGCACGTTCATCTCCGGCTCGTCCATCCCGATCACCGACGGGTTCTGGACCAGGATGTCGCAGGAGCGGATCGGTGACCCGCGGGGCAACTTCGTCTCGGTCAGCGTGCTGATCGCCTTCGTCGTGGTCGCCGTCGCCGCGTACACGCTGGCCTACACCCGGCTGGGGCGCAACGTGTACGCCATCGGCGGCAACTCCCAGTCGGCCCTGCTGATGGGTCTGCCGGTGGGACGGACCCGGATCGCCGTCTACACGATCAGCGGTCTGTGCTCCGCGATCGGCGGGATCCTGCTGTCCTTCTACACCCTCTCCGGTGCGCCGTTGATCGCCGTCGGCATGGAGCTGGACGTCATCGCCGCCGTCGTCATCGGTGGCACCGTGCTCACCGGCGGCTCGGGGTACGTCTTCGGCACGGTGCTCGGCGTCCTCGTCCTGGGCGTGATCCAGACCCTCATCACGTTCGACGGCAGCCTCAACTCCTGGTGGACCAAGATCGTGATCGGGGGCCTGCTCTTCGCGTTCATCCTGCTCCAGCGCCTCATCGGAATCCGTTACAAGTGACCGCCCCACTCGCGGAAGGCAACCCCATGGCACCACACAGCGCACCCGAGATCTGGTTCCTCACCGGCAGTCAAGGCATGTACGGCGAGGACACTCTCCGGCAGGTCGTCGAGCAGTCCCGCGTGATCGCGGCCGCGCTCGACGACTCACCGCAGATTCCCGCCCGGGTGGTCTGGAAGCCGGTCCTGACCAACAGCGGTGAGATCCTTCAGGTCTGTCGGGAGGCCGCAGCACAGGGCGCCGTCGGGGTCATCGCGTGGATGCACACCTTCTCCCCGGCGAAGATGTGGATCGCCGGGCTGGACGCGCTCCAGACGCCGCTGCTGCACCTGCACACCCAGGCCAACGTCCTGCTGCCGTGGGGCGACATCGACATGGACTTCATGAACCTGAACCAGGCCGCTCACGGCGACCGCGAGTTCGGGTACATCCAGACCCGCCTCGGTGTGGCCCGCAAGACGGTGGCCGGGCACGTCAGCGACCCGCGGGTGGTCGCCCGCGTCGGGGCGTGGGCCCGCGCCGCGCTCGGCTGGTCGGCGATGCGGTCACTGCGCCTGGCCCGGTTCGGCGACAACATGCGCGACGTCGCGGTGACCGAGGGCGACAAGGTCGAGGCAGAGCTGCGGTTCGGGGTGTCGGTCAACACCTACGGGGTCAACGACCTGGTCGAGGTGGTCGGTGAGGTCACCGACGCGCAGGTGGACGAGCTGGTCAAGGAGTACGACGACAGCTACCGCATCGTCGGTGAGCTTCTTGCCGGAGGCGAGCGGCACGAGTCGTTGCGGTACGCCGCCCGCCTGGAACTCGGCATGCGGGCCTTCCTGGACGCTGGCGGATTCCGGGCCTTCACCACGAACTTCGAGGATCTCGGCGGCCTCCGTCAGCTACCCGGCATCGCCGTGCAGCGGTTGATGGCCGACGGCTACGGATTCGGCGGCGAGGGCGACTGGAAGACCTCGGTACTGGTCCACACGCTCAAGGCGATGGCGGTGGGCGTCGAGGGCGGGACCTCCTTCATGGAGGACTACACCTACGACCTCACTCCGGGCAACGAGCTGGTCCTCGGCGCTCACATGCTCGAGGTCTGCCCGACGATCGCCGCCGACAAGCCGACCGTCGAGATCCATCCGTTGAGCATCGGCGGCCGCGAGGACCCGGTGCGGTTGGTGTTCGACGCCGCCCCGGGTCCGGCGGTGGTGCTCGGCATGGCCGACATGGGGGACCGCTTCCGGTTGGTGGCCAACGAGGTCGACGTCGTGTCGCCGCCGCACCCGCTGCGGAAGCTGCCGGTGGCACGGGCCGTGTGGCGGCCCCGCCCGCACCTGGCCGGTTCGGCGGAGGCATGGATCACCGCTGGCGCGCCCCACCACACCGTGCTGTCCCAGGCGGTCGGAGTGGAGGAACTGCACGACCTGGCCGAGATGACCCGCACCGAGCTGGTCGTCATCGACGCCGACACCCACCCGCGCCGCTTCGCGGACGAGATCCGGTGGAATCAGGCGTACTACCGGCTCGCCCGGGGGTTCTGAGCCCGCACGGACCCGACGGGAGCAGCCGGTCGGCCAGTTGGTCGACCGGCTGCTCCCGTGACGGGCAGGCCCGGGTGGTTCAGACGAGGCGCCACCGCTGGTCGGCGGCCCCGCTGTCGTTGCCGAGGACAACGTGCGCGCCCTGGCTGCCGGAGCCACCGCTGACACCGAGGACCCGGCCCCCGTTGGCGCACTGGATGCGGAAGTAACCGCTGCCGCCGTACCGCAGCCGCCACCGGTGGTCGCTCGCGCCGTTGTCGGCCCACTGCACGATCCGGGTGCCGGCGGCGCTGGCGCCGCCCTCGACCCCGAGCACCTTGCCGCTGTGGGAGTTGCGCAGCCGCAGGTATCCGGCGGTGTCGACGATCGCGGTCCACAGGTGGTCGGCGGTGCCGCTGTCGCCCCACTGGATCACGAGGCCGCCGTCGGCGGTCGACATGTCCTGCACGCCGAGCACGAGGCCGCTGGCGAGGTTCTGGATCCGGCGCGCGCCGTTGGGGACGAACCGCCACTGGTTGTCCAGGCTGCCGTTGTCCGGGTCCTGCACCGCCTGGGCGCCCTGGCCGGTGGCGCCGCCGGCGATGGCCAGCAGCTTGCCGCTGTGCACGTTGCGCAGCTTGTGCGTGCCGTCGCCCACGTCCACGGGCGTCCAGTTGTGGTCGGCGGTGCCGTTGTCGGCCCACTGGAGGATGCGGGCGTCGTCGGCGGTGGACATGTTCTCCACCCCGAGCACCTTGCCGCTGTTGACGTTGCGTAGGCGGATCGCCGACCCGTCGACCAGGATCTGCCAGTCGTGGTCGGCGGTGCCGGTGTCGCCCCACTGGAGGGCGAGCCCGCCGTCCGCCGTGGACATGTTCTGGATGCCGAGGACGAGGCCGCTGGCCGCGTTGACCAGGCGGAAACTCGCGTCGTTGCCGCCACCGCCCGCGGCGGTGCTCCAGTAGACCGTGTAGTTGTGCCCGTGTGCGTCGTAGAACGGCCCGAGATTGACCGGGGCGCCGTTGGCGAGGGCGGTGAACGCGAGGGCGTTGCTGCCCGTCCGCGTGATCGAGCCCGTGTCCAGTGCCGGTGGTCCGCTCAACGTGGTGGTGCCGTAGTTGCCGGAGAGCACCACCGGTCCGTACGTGATCGCCTGCACCGAGGCGTTGTCGTTGGCGGCCGCCAGGACGACCCGCATCGGCAACCGGACCGTGACCACGTCCCCGGAGGCCCAGGATCGGGTGAGGCTGGCGTAGCTGCCCGGTGTCGTGGCGATGGTCTGTGCTGCGCCGTTGACGCTGACGGTGGCACCGCTCGTCCACCCGGGGATCCGGATACGCATCGTCCACGATCCGCCGACCGAGCCGCTGACGGTCAGGGTGGTGGTGTCGCCGACCGGGTACGAGGTGGCCTGGGTGACCGTGATCCCGCGCTGCGACCAGGTGAGCACCGACGGCATGAACAGGTTCACGGTCAGGGTCGTGCCGTTGTGGAAGTAGATGGAGTCCAGCAGCGTGGTGTTGGTCTCCACACCGGTGCCCTGGCAGCACCAGAACGAGTTGTAGTCGGTGCTCCAGGTGCCGCCGCCCCACGCCGGGCCGACGCCGCGGCGGCCGCCCGGGTTCAGTGGCGTGAAGTAGGTGACGTGCCCGTGGCTGTCGGCCGGGTTCTGCTGGCCGATCATGTGGTTGAGCAGCGCGCGCTCGTAGAAGTCGAAGTAGGCGGCCCGGTCCGGGTCGAGCAACCACAGCTCCCGGGTCA
Organism: Micromonospora yongxingensis; assembly: GCF_052601155.1. Taxonomy (NCBI): domain Bacteria; kingdom Bacillati; phylum Actinomycetota; class Actinomycetes; order Micromonosporales; family Micromonosporaceae; genus Micromonospora; species Micromonospora yongxingensis. Next base: position 94,904 of record NZ_JBQXEO010000002.1, on the reverse strand, counting down.
GCTTCAGCATGTTGTACGTGTTGCACGCCTCGCAGGTGTCCGAGCGGAGGTACGCGGCGATGGCGTTGGGCGCCCGGAAATGCTCGGCCTGACTGTTACCGCCGATCACGTAGCTGTGGGCGTTGACGGTGATGTTCCAGGCGTTGCTGGCGATGTCGCGGTACCGGGTGGTGCCGGTGGCCTTGAACTCCCGGGCCGCGCCGATCCACTTGGGCACCTGGGTGTTCGCGTGCAGCCCGTTGAGCTGGTCGGAGTTGGCGGCGAGCGGATTGAACACGGCGGCGTGGTCGAAGCGCTGGGCGGCGGTGAGCCAGCGGGCGGCGCCGGTCTGCTGGTACAGGTCGGTCAGGACGGCGTTCATGCCGCCGAACTCGGTGCCCAGCATGGCCTGCATCTGGGCGGTGGTGAGCCGGCCGGTGCGCCAGTCCACCCAGCCGGCCAGCGCCAGCAGCACGTCGCGGGCCTGGGTGTTGCCGATGAGGCGCCAGACGTCGAGCAGCCCGGCGAGTGTCTTGTGGATGCAGTAGTACGGCACGTTGCCGTTGTTCAGCGTCCGTGCCTCCAGGGCGGTGAAGTCGGACTCGGGGAAGCCGGACAGGTAGCCGGTGTTGAAGCCGGCGGCGGCGTTGTTGGCCTGGCACCTGGCCAACTCCGCCACCATCTGGTTGGCCTTGTCCCGGCACGTGGTGTCGCCCAGTACCGCCCAGGCGTTGGCCCACGCGGTCAGGAGATGCCCCTGCATGTGGGTGCGGAACGGGAACGTGGGGGCGTCCCAGCCGCCGGTCGGTGCCGCACCGGCCGTGGAGAGCCGGTGGTTGGCGCGGAAGTTGTAGAGCAGCCGGTTGACGTCGACGAAGCGCAGGTAGTTCAGCGTGCGGTTCTGGTTGTCCTGCCAGCGGCTGGCGGTCAGCCGGATCTGGCCCGGTTCGAAGGTGTACGCGGAGACGCCGATGTCGGAGCGGACGGGGGGAAGCGCGGCACTGGCGGCATCGACACCGGCAGTGGAACCGACGGTGGTGGCGACGGCCGCCGCGCCGGCGGACTGCAGGAGGAATCGACGACTGACGAGGGGAGAGGACATCAGTGCCTCCGTGCGGGGGATGAGGTGGTGGTGGGGCTGCGGGCGCGGTGATACCGCCAGTGGGGTCGTCTGTGGGGCGTGTTGTGCGCCCGTCCGAGCGGGCGGCGGTGCTCCGGGTCTCGTGCACCAATCCGGCCGTGATTCGTTACGTTAGCGTTAACAGAGGTAGGCGTCAATCGATGGAAGTAGGCGTCCAGGTCCGGTCCCCGCACGTCGGCTTCGTTTCCTGGCATAACCCCGTCTGCTCGCTGTACTGCCCGTTTCCGCAATTCCCGGCGTATCAGGCACCGTGATTGCGGTATAGGCTGTTAGCGATCACACCGAATCGCGACAAGTGGTACCGACGACTGGCGGCAATGGCGGTTCGTGGCGTCAGGTCGTGGCCTGCCACCGTCCGGCGCTTCCGCCCGTTGCGAGGGCGGGGCACCGGCCGCGTCCCGTGCCGTGGTGTGGGCGGTGGCTGGCGTAGACTGTCGGCGATTCAGCGCTGGTCACCGGGTTTCAGCGCCGGCGTGGCGGCTGAGCGAGGGGTCGCGTCCGGCCGCTCCGGTCGACATCGACGGGCGCGGGTCGGAGATGCAGGGCGGGGGGAGCGAGATGGCCGTGCACGGTCCCGCGATGACGGACGTTGCTCGTCTCGCCGGTGTCTCCCATCAGACGGTGTCGCGGGTGCTCAACGGGCACCCCAATGTCCGTGAGCAGACCCGGCTGCGGGTGCGGGCGGCGATCGCCGAGCTCGGCTACCGGCCCAACGGTGCGGCCCGCGCGCTGGTCACCGGTCGATCGCAGGTCATCGGCGTGGTCGCACAGAACACGACCCTCTACGGTCCGGCCTCGCTGCTGGCCGCGTTGGAGCAGACGGCCGCCGAGGAGGGCTTCGCGGTCAGCGTGGGCAGTGTGCGCGACCTCGACCACCGCTCCATCTCGGCCGCTGTCGAGCGGCACCTGGCGCACCGTGTCGCCGGCATCGTCGTCATCGCGCCGGTCGAGTCCGCCGGTGAGGCGCTGGAACGACTGCCCAAGGATGTCCCGCTGGTCACGGTCGACGGTGATCCGCACCGGCCGGTGCCGCTGGTGACGGTCGACCAGGCCGCCGGCGCCCGTGCGGCGACCCAACACCTGCTCGACGCCGGGCACCGCACCGTCTGGCACGTGTCGGGGCCCTCCGACTGGTTCGACAGCGTCGGTCGTATCGAGGGCTGGCGGGAGGCGCTGCTGGCTGCCGGCGTCGAGCCACCGCCGTTGATGCCGGGGGACTGGTCGGCGGCGTCGGGTTACCGGTGCGGGCAGATGCTGGCGCGGATGCCGGAGGTCACGGCCATCTTCACCGCCAACGACCATCTGGCACTGGGCGTGCTGCGAGCACTGCACGAGTTCGGCCGACGGGTGCCGGCCGAGATCAGCGTGGTGGGCTTCGACGACGTGCCGGAAGCGGCGTACTTCATACCGCCGTTGACGACCGTCCGGCCGGACTTCGACGCGGTGGCGCGGGCGAGCCTCCAGATGCTGCTGGCCCAGATCGAGTCGGGTGTCGGCGGAGCGATGCGACAGACCGTCGCCCCCACCCTGGTCGCCCGCGACAGCGTCGCCCCGCCGCGCCACTGACCAGGGCGGCCACCCACGGCGCTGCCTGACGTCCTGACGAGCAACAACGGCACCGCCGGCCGCGTGGCGCGGATCGGGCCTCCGGGGACCGCCCTTGTCGGGATGCTTCCGTTACGAGACCGTGACGCCGGTATTTCGGATCAAGTGTTGACGTGCACTATGTGAGCGCTAACACTACCCGAAAGGTGACGGTTGGCCCCGGCGGTCGGCCGCGAGTCCAGAGAGGAGAGTCCCGTGGGCAGGAGATTCCTGGTCGCTCTCGGTGGCGCGGTGTTGGCGCTGAGCCTGGCGGCGTGCAGCGGCGAGGGTGCGGGCGGCGGCGGTGACACCAGCGGGGACAAGCCCGGAGACCTGACCATCGGTGTCTCGATGCCGACCCAGACCTCCGAGCGGTGGATCGCCGACGGCAACGCCGTCAAGCAGAAGCTGGAGGCGAAGGGCTACAAGGTCGACCTCCAGTACGCGGGCGACGACATTCCCACCCAGTCGCAGCAGGTCGACCAGATGATCACCCAGGGCGCCGACGTCCTGGTCATCGCGGCGATCGACGGCACGGCGCTCAGCGGCCAGTTGCAGGCCGCCGCCGACGCGAAGATCCCGGTCATCGCGTACGACCGGCTGATCCGTGGCAGCAAGAACGTCGACTTCTACGTCAGCTTCGACAACTACAAGGTCGGCGTCGCCCAGGCCACCGGGCTGCTCGTCGGTCTCGGCCTGCAGAACAAGGACGGCTCGAAGGGTACGGCGAAGGGGCCGTTCAACGTCGAACTCTTCGCCGGCTCCCTCGACGACAACAACACCCAGTACTTCTTCGGCGGGGCCATGGACACGCTGAAGCCGTTCTTCGACAACGGCACGCTGCGGGTCAAGTCGCGCCAGACCACCGCCGAGCAGACGGCCATCCTGCGGTGGCAGCAGGAGACCGCGCAGAAGCGGATGGAGGACCTGCTCACCTCCAGCTACAACGACGGCGCCCGGGTCGACGGCGTGCTGTCGCCGTACGACGGCATCTCCCGGGGCATCATCACCGCCCTGCAGAACGCCGGCTACGGCAGCGCGGGCAAGAAGATCCCCGTGGTGACCGGTCAGGACGCCGAGATCGCCTCGATCAAGCTGATCAACGACGGTGTGCAGAGTTCCACGGTCTTCAAGGACACCCGTCTGCTGGCCGACCAGGCCGTGAACGCCGCCGAGGCGTTCCTGCAGGACAAGCAGCCGCAGGCCAACGACACGCAGACGTACAACAACGGCGTCAAGGTCGTGCCGGCGTACCTGCTGCCGATCGCGACGGTCTACAAGGACGACATCAAGGCCACGCTGATCGACTCCGGCTACTGGACGGCGGAAGAGGTCGCCGCCGGTCAGGCCAAGAAGTAAGCCGTCCGCCGGGCTCGGCGTCCATCGCCGAGCCCGGCGCCCTGGCGTACCGCGTCCGTACCTGACAGAGGACAGTGACCATGGACGACACGATCCTCGAGATGCGTCGCATCACGAAGACCTTCCCCGGTGTGACCGCGCTGGAGGACGTCACCCTCGCGGTGCGCCGGGGGGAGATCCACGCCATCTGTGGCGAGAACGGCGCCGGCAAGTCGACCCTGATGAAGGTGCTGTCCGGCGTCCATCCGACCGGCTCGTACGACGGCGAGATCCTGTTCGACGGCAAGCCGGTGCAGTTCCGCGGGATCCGCGACAGCGAGGCCAACGGCATCGTCATCATCCACCAGGAGCTGGCCCTGGTGCCGCACCTGTCGATCGCCGAGAACATCTTCCTCGGCAACGAACGGCGCGGCCGCAGTGGGCTCATCGACTGGAACCGGGCCAACGCCGAGGCGGCGCAACTGCTGGCGTCCGTCGGGCTGCGCGAGAACCCGGTCACCCCGGTCATCCAGCTCGGCGTCGGCAAGCAACAGCTCGTGGAGATCGCCAAGGCGTTGTCGAAGAAGGTGCGCCTGCTCATCCTGGACGAGCCGACGGCGGCCCTCAACGACATCGACTCGGCTCACCTGCTCGACCTGTTGCGGCAGCTCAGGGACCGGGGCATCACCTGCATCATGATCTCGCACAAGCTCAACGAGATCACCGCGATCGCCGACTCGACCACCGTCATCCGCGACGGTCGCGCGGTGGAGACCCTCGACATGCGCGCCGACGACGTGACCCAGCAGCGGATCATCCGGGGCATGGTCGGGCGCGACCTGGACAGCTTCTACCCCGACCGGGTGTCGTCACCCGGCGAGGAGGTGCTCCGGATCGAGGACTGGACCGTGCGGCACCCCGTGCAGGACCGGATGGTCGTCGAGGGCGTCGGCCTGTCCGTGCGCGCCGGTGAGGTCGTGGGCATCGCCGGGCTCATGGGCGCCGGGCGCACCGAGCTGGCGATGAGCGTCTTCGGCCGGTCGTACGGGCGCCACATCAGGGGTCGGCTGTTCGTGCGCGGACGGGAGGTCCACGCGGGCACCGTCGCGGAGGCGATCGACAACGGCATCGCGTACGTCACCGAGGACCGCAAGCGGTACGGCCTCAACCTCATCGACGACGTCCGCCGCAACGTCTCCGCCGCCGCCCTGGACCGGCTGTCCCGACTGGGCTGGGTGAACGGCAACGAGGAGATCAAGGTCGCCGAGGCGAGCCGGCGGGAGATGAACATCCGGGCGCCCAGCGTCATGGCTGTGGTCGGAAAGCTGTCCGGCGGCAACCAGCAGAAGGTGGTGCTGTCGAAGTGGCTGTTCACCGACCCGGACGTGCTGATCCTGGACGAGCCGACCCGCGGGATCGACGTCGGCGCCAAGTACGAGATCTACACGATCATCAACCGGCTGGTTGCCGAGGGTAAGGCGGTGATCGTCATCTCCTCCGAGCTGCCGGAGCTGCTCGGGATGTGCGACCGCGTCTACACCCTCGCCGCCGGTCGGATCACCGGCGAGATGCCGGTCGGCGAGGCGACCCAGGAGAGCCTCATGGAGCTGATGACCAAGGACAAGGAGCTCGTCGGATGACCAGCATCAAGACCCCCTCGGCGGAGCGCCCAACGCCCCCGGACAGCGCACCCGCCGCGGCCCTGCACACCGGGACGAGCGACCTGCGGGCACTGGTGCTGAACAACCTGCGGCAGAGCGGGATCTACGTCGCCCTGGTCGTCATCGTCGCGCTCTTCGCGATCCTGACCGACGGGGTGTCGCTGAGCCCCGGCAACATCACCAACATCGTCCTCCAGTACTCGTACATCCTGGTGCTCGCGATCGGGATGGTCATCCTGATCATCGGCGGGCACATCGACCTGTCGGTGGGGTCGGTGGTCGCGCTGACCGGGGCGGTGTCCGCCGTCCTGGTGATCCAACAGGGCTACCCGTGGTGGGTCGGCGTCCTGGCCGCGCTGGCCGTCGGCGTCGCGGTCGGCGCCTGGCACGGCTTCTGGGTGGCGTACGCCGGCATTCCGGCGTTCATCGTGACCCTCGCCGGGATGCTGCTGTTCCGTGGCCTCACCCTGCGGGTGCTCGACAACATCTCGCTGTCGCCGTTCCCTGCCGAGTACCAGCGCGTGGCGGCGGGATTCCTCAACGGACTGCTCGGCGGTCAGGGCTTCGACGCGTTCACGCTGCTGATCGGCGCCGTCGCCGTGGCCGGGTACGCGGTGAGCGGCTTCCGCACCCGGGTCGCGCGCATCCGCTACCAGCAGCCCGTCGAGTCGTTCCCGCTGTTCGTCGCCCGGGTCGCCGTGGTCGGCGCGGTCATCATGTACTTCGCCTGGCAGTTGGCGCACGCCCGTGGGCTGCCGATCGTGCTGATCATCCTGGCGGTCCTCGTGCTGGTCTACGGTCTGCTCACCCGGCGCACCGTCTTCGGCCGTCAGGTCTACGCCATCGGCGGCAACCTGTCGGCGGCGGCGCTGTCGGGGGTGAAGGTCCGCACCGTCAACTTCTGGATGTTCGTCAACATGGGTTTCCTGGCGGCGGTGGCCGGCGTCATCTACTCCTCCCGGTCCAACGGTGCCCAACCGGCTGCCGGCAACATGTTCGAGCTGGACGCGATCGCCGCCGCGTTCATCGGCGGCGCGGCCGTCACCGGTGGGGTGGGCACCGTGGTGGGCGCGATGGTCGGTGGCCTGATCATGGCGGTGATGAGCAACGGCATGCAGCTGATGGGCGTCGACCAGTCGACGCAGTCGGTGGTGAAGGGCCTGGTCCTGCTCGTCGCCGTGGCCTTCGACGTCTACAACAAGCGCCGCGCAGGCACGGCCCGCTGAGGCTGAGCCTCGTCCACTGAGCCCGCCTGTCGAGCTGCCCCGCATCCGGGGCAGCTCGACAGGGTTTCAGGCAGGGCCGTCGGGCGGGCGGATCAGTGGCAGTTGCCGGTGCCGCTGTCGTTGTAGGTCTGCCCGGCGACCGGCACGAACTGCCAGTTGTAGCTGCTGGCGTGCAGGGTGAACTTCAGGACCCCGTACGCCGAGCTGTTGCGGGCCTCGCTGTTGGGCTGGATGGTGCCGAAGCTGTAGTGGCTCGCACCGCCCATCCCGGCGACGAAGCTGCGCATGCCCCGGCTGGCGTCGGCGCCTCCGGCCGGGTTCATCGGGGCGAACCGCTCGTACACGTGGTTGTGCCCCCACACCACGACGTCGGCGTTGTTGTCGTAGAGCGCCTGGTACAGCGGGCGCGTCGACGTCGACGGCGCGTGGTTGGAGCTGGACGTGAACAGCGGGTGGTGCCAGTAGGCCAGCGTGCACGGCTTGCTGCTGGCCGCGAGGTCCGTCCGCAGCCACTGCTCCTGGGCGGAGCCGGCCGACATGCTGATGTTCGAGTTCAGCGACACGATGTGCCAGTTGCCGAGGTCGTAGGAGTAGTAGCCCCGGCCGCTCGGGCCGGCGGACGTACCGAAGTAGTTGTAGTAGGGGGTCGCGCCGGAGGTGTTGTAGTCGTGGTTGCCCGGCGACGGACGGGTGCGTGCCTTGTGCCGGCCCCAGGTGGGCTCGTAGTAGCTGGCGAACTCGGCCGCGGTGCCGTTGTCGTAGACGTTGTCGCCGGTGGTGAAGACCGTTCCCGGGATGGAGTCCAGCAGCGCCGCGGTGGCGGTGTCGCCGGAGCCGGAGTTGGCGATGTCACCGACGCCGACGAGGACCGGGTCCCCGGACGGCGGCGGCGTCGTCCCGGTCGTGACCACCAGCTGCGGGGCGTCCGCGCCACTCTCGCGCGTGTCGTAGTAGGCGCCGTCGCCGCTGGCGGAGGTCGCACCGAAGCTGTACGTGCCGTTGCCGGCGACCGCGGTCGTGACGTCGATCTCGTACCAGGTGTTGCCGCTGACGGCGCCGATCGTGCCGAGTGTGGCCCCGTCGATGGCGGGCTGGTTGTTCCAGGTGGTGCCGGTCTCCGACCAGGTGGTGTTGGACATCCGCCGGAACGTGCCACCGGCGTCGCTGCCGCTGTTGCCGCTGATGGTGCGTAGCCGCAGCTTCGCGCTGGTGACCGTGCCGCTGACGCCGCTCACCGTGAAGCGCAGGAACGTCCGCCGGGCCGGGGAGTTGTCGACCACGACCTGCGTCGACGTGCCGTAGTTGGTGGACGCGGTGTCGTTCTGCACGTAGGTGTCGGCGACCGGCGTGAACGTCACGCTCGCCGCCGAGGCCACGCCCGAGCCGGTCAGGACGACGGCGGCGGTGGCGGCGACCAGCACCGCGACCGCCCCCAGCGCCACCGACGGGCGGGGAATTCGAGTGTCCATCCAGGAGCCCTTCTCTTGCGGGTGGAGAGCGCAAGGAATGTAGGAAGGTCGATGGGCCGGCGCACTACGAACACATGAACAGTACGCTCAGGCAGCGAAACATCTCGATGTTTGCGCCCTGTTCATCCGCCGCATTCCTGCCTGCCACCCACGGTCCCTTGTCTCTCGTCCGGTTAGTCCGGACGATGGCTGACCGTCAGCCCCCGATCCGAGGAGATGCTCGTGTACCTGTCGACCGTCTCCCGACCCGCGGCGGACCCACCCGCCGGCGGCCGACCCGGCCGACGCCTCGCGCTGGTCAGCGGCAACGTCGTGGCCCTGGGCACGGTCAGCCTGATCACCGACGTGTCCGCCGAGATGGTGACGGCGATCCTTCCGCTGTACCTGGTGCTGGGCCTGCAACTCAGCCCGGTGGCCTTCGGTGTGCTCGACGGCGTCCACACCGGCGCGACCGCGCTGTTGCGGGTCGTCGGCGGCTTCGTCGCCGACCGGTTCCAGCGGCGCAAGCTCGTCGCCGGTGTCGGCTACGCGCTCTCGGCGGTAGCCAAGCTCGGCCTGCTGCTCGCCGGCCGGTCGGTGCCGATGATCGGTGCGGTCATCGCCGTCGACCGCCTCGGCAAGGGTGTGCGCAGCGCACCGCGCGACGCGCTGATCACCCTCTCCACGCCACCGGAGTCGCTGGGCCGGGCGTTCGGCGTGCACCGGGCGATGGACAGCGTCGGCGCGTTCCTCGGGCCGCTGGCCGCGTTCGCGGTCCTGCTGGCCGTCGGCCAGTCCTACGACGCGGTCTTCGTCACCAGCTTCTGCGTCGCCGTCCTGGCCCTCGTGGTGCTCGTGCTCTTCGTCCGGGAGCGCCCGGCCGGCGGGCCGGTGGACAGCCCCGACCAACCGAGGGTCTCCGTCCGCGAGGCGTTCGGTCTGCTGCGTAGCCGGCACGCGCGCCGTCTGGTCCTGGCCGCGGCGCTGCTCGGGCTCGCCACCATCGGGGACGGTTTCGTCTACCTGCTGCTCCAGCGCCGGGAGGACCTCGGTCTGCGCTGGTTCCCGCTGCTCGCGGTGGGAACCAGCCTGGCCTACCTGGTGCTGGCCGCGCCGCTGGGCGTGCTGGCCGACCGGATCGGCCGCCTCCCCGTGGTGGTCGGTGGGTACGCGGCCCTCGGCGCCACGTACCTGCTGCTGGCCGGCCCGGTCCACGGCTGGCCGCTGCTCGTGCTGACGCTGACGCTGTACGGCACGTTCTACGCGGCGACCGACGGCGTGCTCATCGCGCTCGCCGGGCCGGTTCTGCCGCCGCGGCTGCGTACCACCGGCATCGCGCTCGTCCAGACCGGGCAGGCGCTGGCGTACCTCGTCTCCTCGGTGCTGTTCGGTCTCGCCTGGCAGGCGTGGGGTCCGGAGAACGCGATCCGGGCCGCGGCGGCGGTCGTCGCCGGCGTCCTCGTCGTCACGCTGCTCCTGCTGGTCGCCCCGTCCCGTCCCGTCACCCGGAAGGTGCTCCGATGACCTCGCTGTCGACCCGAGCGAAGCTGGGCGTGGTGGCCGCTTCGGCGGTGCTGCTGGGTGCCGTCGCGGCCGGCTACGCCGCCACGGCCGCGGAGCCGGCCCGCACGCCGCCGCCCGCCGCGACCGGCGACCAGGCGGTCACGCTCACGCCCGGCCCGCGCCTACTGGCGATCACCGACCGGCACGTCTCCTCCGTCGCCACGGCCGACCCCACCGGTCCGCGCTCCGTGTCCGGTCTGGAATGCCTCCGGGTGTACGCGGCCGCCGGCACCGGTGTCTGCCTGAAGCCGGACACGCCCTGGACGTACCAGGTTGTCGTACTCGACGCCGCGCTGCACCCGACGCGGACGCTCAGCGTGCCCGGCCTGCCCAACCGCGCCCGGGTCTCGGCCTCCGGTCGGATGGTCTCCTGGACGACGTTCGTCGGTGGTGACTCCTACACCAGCGGCGGCTTCTCCACCCGCACCGGGATCATCGACACCGTCACCGGCGCCACGGTGACCTCGCTCGAGGAGTTCACGATCAAGCGGGACGGCCGGACCTACCGCAACCCCGACGTCAACTACTGGGGCGTCACCTTCACCGCCGACGACAACGTCTTCTACGCGACGATGTCGACCGGGGGTAAGCGGTACCTCGTCCGGGGCGAGGTCGCGAGCCGCGCCGTCGAGACGGTGAAGGAGAACGTCGAGTGCCCGTCGCTGTCGCCCGACGGCACCCGGATCGCCTTCAAGGAGGCGATCGGCGCCGACCCGGCGAAGGGCTGGCGGCTGTCGGTCCTCGACCTGGCCACGATGCGGGTGACGGCGACGGCGGAGACGACCAGCGTCGACGACCAGGCCGCCTGGCTGGACGACGGCACGTTGGCCTACACGCTGCGCCAGAGTGACGGCCGGCCCGACGTCTGGGCCGTCGCGGCGGACGGATCCGGCGCGCCGAGACTGGTGCTGCCCGGCGCCGAGTCACCGTCCCCGCTCGCCTGACGGCGTTCGTCCGAAGTGGACGCCGTACGGTCCGTCGGGGGGTAGGACACCTGACCGCCTTGGTGCGGACAGCATCGCGTCATGTCGGATTCGGCGCCGAACCCATCGCCGTTCATCGACGTCTCGCAGGGTGTTGACCATGACAAGGCTGAGTCGTCGCATCTTCGTCCTCGGTGGACTTGCCGCCGCCGGCGCCGCGGTAACACCCTGGCAGGGTGCCCAGGCCGCGGTGCCGTATCCCTTCAAACTCGGTGTCGCCTCCGGTGATCCGGCGCCCGACAGCGTCGTCCTCTGGACCCGGCTGGCACCCTCGCCGCTCAACGCAGACGGGCAGGGTGGCATGGCCAACGCCGACGTGACCGTCGAATGGCAGGTGTCGACCAACGACCGGTTCTCCTCGCTGGTCTCCTCGGGCTCGGTGGTCGCCCGGTACGCCGACGCGCACTCGGTGCACGCGATCGCCGGCGGGCTCGCCGCCGACTCCGACTACTACTACCGCTTCCGGGCCCAGGGCCACATCTCCCCGGTCGGGCGTACGCGGACCGCACCCGCGCCCGGCACCTTCGGCCGCGACCTGGTGATGGCCTTCGCCTCCTGCGCCCACTACGAGGCCGGCTACTACACGGCGTACCGGCGGATGGCCGAGGAGAACCCCGGTCTGATCCTGCACCTCGGCGACTACATCTACGAGGGCGGCGTCAACACCTCCGCCGTGCGGCAGCACGTCGGCGCCGAGATCGTGTCGCTGGCGGACTACCGCCGCCGGTACGCGCTCTACAAGTCGGACCCGGACCTGCAGGCGGCGCACGCGGCGGCCCCCTGGCTGGTGGTGCCGGACGACCACGAGGTGGAGAACAACTACGCCACCATGGTCCGCGCCGACAGCAGTCCGACGCTGACCGCGGCGCAGTGGACCGCCCGGCGGACCGCGGCGTACCGCGCCTACTACGAGAACATGCCGCTGCGGCCGACGTCCGCGGCCAACGGCAACAGCATCCCGCTGTACCGCCGGATCCGGTGGGGTCAGCTCGCCACCTTCCACATGCTCGACACCCGGCAGTTCCGCGACGACCAGGCGTGCGGTGACGGCTGGAAGGTCTGCGCCGACGCGGACCTGACCTCCCGGTCGCTGACCGGCGCAGCGCAGGAGACCTGGCTGCTCGACGGGCTGGCACAGCACTACGGCACCTGGGACATCCTCGGCCAGCAGGTCTTCTTCGCCCGGCAGTTCGAGGCGAGCGGAGCGGCGAGCATGGACTCCTGGGACGGTTACCGGGCCTCCCGCAGCCGGATCCAGACCGGCTGGCAGCAGCGCGGGGTGCGTAACCCCCTGGTACTCACCGGCGACGTGCACAAGTCGTGGGCCAACGAGCTCAAGGCCGACTACGCCAACCCGTCCTCGGCCACCATCGGCACCGAGCTGGTCTGCACCTCGATCGCCACCGGCGGGAACGGCAGCGCCACCACCACCATCCCGAACGCGGCCACCAACCCGCACCTGAAGTTCTACTCCGACCGGCGCGGCTACGTGCGTACCACGATCAGCCGCAGCCAGGTCCGCGCGGACTTCCGCGCGGTGAGCACGGTGACCGAGCACGGGGCGGCGGCGTCCACGGTGCGCTCGTTCGTCATCCTCGACGGCCAGCCCGGCCTGCAGGCCGGGTAGAAGGAGAGCCCACCATGACCGCGATCACGACACTGCTCGTCACGTCCGTGCTGCTCCCGGGCGTCGTCACGGGCGTCGCCGCGCCGACCGCCATGACCGCCGAGGCGGTCGTTTGGACCACGGCGAACAGCGCCGCCACCGGTGACCAGGACCTGCCCGGCATCGCCATGAACCGCAACGGTCACGTCGCGGTGGTCTGGGAGGACGACCGCGACAGCACCGCTCCCGAGGACGACACCCACAGCGAGATCTTCCTGCGCCTCTTCCGTGACGGCACCCCCGGCTACGAGCTGAAGCTCTCCGGCGGTGGCACCAGTGGGGCCGCCTGGCGGCACGTCAGCCCCGACGTCGGCCTCGACGACCGGGGCAACGCCGTGGTGGTCTGGGCCGCCGACGGTGACGGCAACGGTGTCTACAACATCCAGTACCGGGTGGTGTCGCCGACCGGGACGGTGCTCGGATCGGGGCAGGCCAACGCCAGCGACGCGGGGCAGCAGATCTGGCCGAAGGTCGCCGTCGACCCGGACGGCGCGCCCACCAACGCCGCCGCCGTGGGGTTCACGGTGGTCTGGGAGGACGTGCAGGGGACCGCCCCGGCCACCGTCAGGGCCGCCGGCTTCACCGCCGCCACCACCAAGGCGTACGAGGTGACGGCCTCGCAGACCACGGGTAGCCACCACCGCCCCGACGTGGCGGTGTCCGCCGCCGGCGAGGCCCTGGTGGTCTGGGACGAGGACGCCGACGCGAACGGCTCGTACAACATCGGGTTGACCCGTCTGGCGCGGTCCAACGGCGCGGTGGTGCTGTCGCGGCGGACGGCCAACGTGCAGAGCGGCGGGCAGCAGCAACGCGCCTCGGTGGCGGCGAGCTTCGCCGGTGACTTCACGGTCGGCTGGGAGTCCGACCACACCGGTACGCGCGGCGTCTGGGCGCGCTCCTTCACCGCCACCGGCACGGCACGGCACGACGAGGTGCAGGTCTCCAGCGGTACGGGAGCCACCGCGCCCGGGGTCGGTGTCGACGACCAGGACAACGTGGTGGTGGGGTGGACGGTCGCGGGCGCCAACCCGGACGTCTGGGTGCGGGGCCTCAACCCGGACGGCACGTCCACCGGCCGGCTGGCGGCCCAGGCGTTGAGCCAGACCACGACCGGTCGGCAGGACCAACTGGCCGTTGCCGCCTCCCCGTGGGGCGAGGTGAGCGTCTGCTACACCGACGACAACGACGGCAACTCGTTCGACCAGGTGCTCCTCGGCCTCGGGGCCACGAACTCCACCTGGCTGATGACCGCCGACGAGCTGCGTCGCCTCAAGGCGCGGGCGGTGGCCGCGGGCTGAGCCGACCGACGGGCGGTGGTGTGCCGATCGGCGCGCCGCCGCCCGTCGGTGCGCGTGTAGAAAACTTTCGATGCGGCCGGTTGACTTCGACGATTTGTGCCACAACAATCACCGTCAATATTTACGTCCGTCTCTTTCGTTCTCCTGCTCGGAAAGGAGGCACCCATGGCAGCTCTGCGAGGCGAGGTGTCCTGGTTCTGCTGCGGCAGCGCCTGGGGTCCCTGCGGCACAGCCGGCGGCGGCGCCTGCGGCACCTGCAGCTCAGGCAACTACCAGCACGCCTGGCCGAACACCTCGGACGCGTGCCTGGCCATCACCCGACCCGACCGGTGCGGGGTGACCGGGATGACCCGGCGCGGCTGCGGCTTCCGGCACTACACCACCAACCTGTGCAACGGCGCCCGGGTCGGCACCACGATCGCCGACTGCGGGCCGCAGACCGACCTGTTCTGCGGCGAGCGCACCTGCTGCGGCTCCGCCTGCGGCAGCAACCGGATCATCGATCTGACGCCCGCCGCGTACAGCGCGATCGCCAGTCTCTCCGCTGGGCTGCGGCCCTGCTCGGTCGACACGGTCTGAACGGAGGGTGCCACCATGAACCAGACCCTGGACCGCCGGCGTCTGCTCGCCACCGCCGCGCTCGGCGGCGTGGTCGGAGCCACCGGCCTCGGCTCGCTCGCCCCCGAGGCGGCCTTCGCCGCCGAGCCCGCGACCATCGAACCCGGCGCGCCGGACCCGAACTTCGCCGAGGGCCGGATCAGCAGGATCTCCGGCAGCATGCTGCTCGTCACCGGCTCGGAGACCGTGCTGCACTCGATCCGGATCACCGACGGCACGAGCATCTGGAAGCTGCACCCGACCACGTTCGACAAGGTGACCGTCGGCGACGGGCTCTACGCCCGCGGCGTCCGTCTGCCCGACGGCACGCTCGCCGCCGACTCCGTCTGGCTCAACATCGTCAACCTGCACGGGCACATCGCCGCCGTCGGCCGCAACGTGCTGCACCTGGACCACCAGGGCCGGCGGATCGTCGCGCACGTCGTGCCGGACCGGTCCGCCGCCGTCTACAACGGCACCCCGGCGGTCAGCGACCTGTCGCTGCTCCGCGTCGGCCGGCACGTCCAGGTGCTCGGCGCCTGGCATCCGGACACCAACGAGATCGACATCGCCACCGTCTACGCCGCCGCCTAGCAACGGCCGCCGGGCGGCGCGCCCCGCACCCACGCGTCGCCCGGAGTGTCACCCGCCGGCACACCCGAGGGGAGAAACGATGATCGACGTGATCGCGGCTGTCCAGCCGCTGGTCGTGGGCGTGGTGCTGATCTGGTCCGCCCGCGTCAAGCTGGCCAGCCCGCACGCCGCAGCGGCCGCCAACCGGTCCGCACTCGTCCGGCTGCTCGGGCAGCACCGGGCGCTGCCCGCGTACCGGCTGCTGGGCGGCGTCGAGCTGACCCTCGGCGCGCTGCTCCTGCTGCCACCCGTGCTGCGCGCGGAGGCGCTGGCCGCGACGGGGCTGGCCGTGGCCTTCCTCGGCTACCTCGCGTACGCCCGCCGCGCCGCACCAACCTCCTCCTGCGGCTGCCTGAGCGCCCGGGCGACGCCGGTCTCCGGCCGCAGCCTGGCCCGGGCCGGGTTGCTCGCGGTGGCGGGCGGGCTGGCCCTGCTGGCCACCGGCGGTTGGCCGACCGCGGTGGCCGGGCACCCGGTGGCCGGCGGCGCCGTACTGGTCGTCGAGTTGGCCGCGGTGGTGGCGCTCTCCCCGGAACTGGACCAGGTCTGGCTGCTGCCGCTGCGCCGCCTGCGGGCCCGGCTGACGCATCCGCTGCGTGGCGGCTCCGGCGTACCGCTGCTCGCCACCGTGCAGCAACTTCAGCTCAGCGACGCCTACCGGAGGGTGGCGCCGCTGCTCCGCTCGGACGTTCGGGAGCACTGGGACGAGGGCGACTGGCGCTTCGTCGGGCACGCCGCGCGCTACCAGGGCCGGCTGGTGACGGCGGTGTTCGCCGTGCCGCTGGCCGACCGTGAGCCCGACCGGGTGCGGGTCGCCGTGGTCGACGACGCGACCGGGCACACCCTGCTCAACCTCACCGGCACCCGGCCCGCCAGCGGTCCCCGGCTCTCCATTGCCCCGGTCTGAAACCCACACCAGGAAGGCGAGGACCACGATGAGGCACGCTCGACGATGGACCGGCGGCGCAGCCGCCGCCCTGCTGACGGTCACGAGCCTGATCGGGGTGGCGCCCAGCGCCGCCGCGGCGGCCGACGCTCCCACGCTCACCGACGCGGTGACCGCCAAACTGCTCGGCTCGGCCGATGCGCCCACCGCCCTCGCGGAACGGGACACCCGGGTCACGGTCAGCCGCACCGACGGCCGATGGGCGTTCGGCACCGCCGTCGCCCTCGCACCCCGGCAGGAGGACGCCCACCCCACCGGGTCGATCTTCATCGCCCGTGCCGACCGGGCCGGGTGGCGGGTCGCCTTCGACGGCGAGGCCGCCTTCGCGGACCTGGCCGCCGAGTCACCCCTGGTGGCGGGACGGGAGAGGAGCGTGCTCACCACCGCCCCGACCCCGATGTACGCGGGCGGGGACTACCGGACCGGGATGGCCCTGCCGTTCGCGGTGGGCCAGACGTGGACGCTCACCAGCGGCCCGCACGGGTGGGGCGGGAGCGAGTCGCCGTACAGCTCGATCGACCTGGCCGGCGGCGACCAGGTGGTCCGCGCGGCACGGGCCGGCGCGGCGTACACGATGTGCCAGGGTTGGATCCGCGTCATCCACGACCGGGGCTACTCGACCGACTACTACCACCTGTGGAACAGCATCTCCGTCAACGGCGCCAGCGTCGGTCAGGGTGCCGCCCTGGGCAACACCGGCACGGACGTCACCTGCGGCGGCGCCGCCTACGGTCGGCACGTCCACTTCGGGCTGCGGCAGAACAGCGCGTACGTGCCGATCGCCGGGCACGACATCGGCAAGTGGGTGCTGGCCAACGGCGCCGCCGCGTACCAGGGCGGGGCTCGGCACGGGTCGGCCTGGGCCGGTGCGGGGGCGGGTCTGTACAACTACGGCGCGCTCGGCTTCACCCAGGCGGTGGTCGACGCGAACGGCGGTGGGGCACTGACCCGCCGCGCCGGTCCCGGGACCGGCTACGGATCGCTCGGCTCCCTGGGCGACGGCGCCACCGTCTCCGTCTCCTGTTCCGCCAACGGCACCGCACACACCGGCCGCTACGGCACCACCGCGCTCTGGGACCGGCTGAGCGACGGCAGTTGGGTGTCCGACGCCTACCTGTGGACGGGTGTGAACGGTCCGATCAACGGCTGGTGCTGACGCGCCGACCCGACCCCATCCATCGCAAGGAGTGGCAATGACCGTACGAACCTCCCGCCCGGGTCGGCTCCTGCTCGGCGGACTGCTCACCCTGACCACAGCCCTCGCCGGTCCCGTCGCCACGGCGTCGCCGGCGGCCGCCGCCCCGACCGGTACGCCGGCGTCGTCCGGCCCGCTGGCCGCCGCGTTCGACACCGCCGCCACACGGTACGACGTCCCCCGCGACCTGCTGATGGCACTCGGGTACGCCGAGTCGCGCCTGGACCCGGAGGCCGGTACGCCCAGCGCGGCCGGCGGGTACGGGATCATGCACCTGGCGAGCAACACGCAGGTGCACACCCTCGAGGAGGCGGCCGGCCTCACCCGGCTGACCCCGACCGTGCTGCGGGCCGAGCCTGCCGCGAACATCCTCGGGGCGGCCGCCGTGCTGCGCTCGTACGCCGACCAGACCGGCCTCACCGCCGCGGCCCGTGACGACGTGAACGGCTGGTACGCACCGGTCGCCCGGTACGGCGGTGCCACCGACCCGTCGGTGGCGCGACTCTACGCGGACACCGTCTACGACCTGCTGCGCACCGGGTTCACCTCGGCGCGCGGCGAGGCGGTGGCCGCCCGACCGGTCGCGCCCCGGCGCGGCGGCCTGGAGCGGGCCGCCGTGCTCGGCGGGATCGGCACTCTCAGCACCGACTACGGGCCGGCCGCCTGGGCGCCGGCCAGCACCAGCAACTACACGGTGGCCAGCCGGCCGGGCAGCCACCCCGTCAACCGCGTCGTCATCCACATGACCCAGGGTTCGTACGCCGGCTCCATCAGCTGGTTCCAGAACCCGGCGGCAAAGGTCAGCGCGCACTACACCTTCCGGTCCTCCGACGGGGCCGTCACCCAGTCGGTGCGGGAGAAGGACATCGCCCACCACGCCGGCAACTGGACCTACAACACCCGGTCGATCGGCATCGAGCACGAGGGGTACGTCGACAACCCCGCCTGGTTCACCGACGCGATGTACCGTGCCTCCGCGGCGCTCACCCGCAGCCTCACCACCAGGTACGGCATCCCGAGGGACCGGGCGCACATCATCGGGCACGTCGAGGTGCCCGGCGCCACCCACACCGACCCGGGCCCGAACTGGAACTGGACCTACTACCTGCAACTGGTGAACGGAGTGACCGGCATCGGCTCCGGCACCGTCAACACCGAGTCGGCCAACCTCAACGTGCGGTCCGGGCCGGGCGCCAGCTACCCGATCGTCGGCTCGGTCGCCGACGGCGCCACGGTCTCCGTCTACTGCCAGGCGGTCGGGAGCACGGTCACCGGCCCGTACGGCACGACGAGCATCTGGAACCGGATCGGCACCAACCGCTACGTCTCCGACGCCTTCGTCCTGACCGGCTACGACGGGTACATCCCGAACGTGCCCCGCTGCTGACGGCGCGGCGGCCGTCAACCGAAGAGCAGGTCGAGGTGGGCATCCAGCGCCGCCAAGGCCTGCTCGGCGGTGTACTGCCCGCCCAGCAGGTAGATGCCGAGCCCTTCCATGAGCGCCAGCAGGCCGGCCGCGGCCGAGGCGGCGTCGGCGTGTCGGGTGGGCAGGGCGCTGGCGATGAATTCGGCCAGCTGCATGGTGTCCGCGCGCAGGCTGGACGCGGCCGCCGGCCGCACCGCGGTGTAGGCGAAATAGGCCAGCGCCACCCGCCCCTCGTCGCGGGTCCCCTCGTCCAGCGGCAACAGCGCGGCGATCATCGTGCGCAGCAGCAGCCGGGGGGAGGGGTCCGCGCCCAGCCGCGCCATCGCCTCGGTGACCCGGATCTGACCGCGCTCGCGGACCACCGCCAACGCGAACGCCATCATCTCGTCCTTGGTGCGGAAGTAGTGCTGGACCATCCCGGCGGACACGCCGGCCTCGGCAGCCACGTGACGGAGACTGACAGCCTCCAGGCCCTGGTCCGCGGCGACCCGCATCAACGCGTCCGCGATGAGGGTGCGCCGCTCCTGGTGATCGACCTTCTTGGGCATGACCTCGATCGTTTCACAGTGGGTGGCCCGGACAGTCCGCCGACGGGCGGCGGTTACCGGCTGACGGTTCCGGGCGCGGGGGTGCCCCGCGCGCTGCGCAGGAGACCGTCGGGGTCGTCCGCGTACAGCCGCAGCTCGTCCATCGGCTCGGACCGGCCCTTCGGCAGGTCGAAGGTCGTCGGCCGGCGCAGCAGGACGTCGATGCTCGTCTGGCTGCCGACCGAGAGGTGCAGCACCCGGCGCTCGCCCTCCTGCTCGACCTGCACCGTCTTACTGGACGGCAGCGAGCGGTAACGCTTGCGGAGGGCCTCGATGTCCGTCCACGGAATCCAGATGTCGATGCCCGAACTCACCCGGACCCGCAGGCCCCGGTCACCGACAAGGTGCGGGTGGATCTGCATGCTCGCGTAGAGGCCGGCCATCCAGAGCAGACCCCAGACGCCGAGGGCGAGCACGATCCAGCGGGCCGGGCCCCACGGCACCACATGGGTGACGATCAGGTCGAAGATCGGAATCTCCACGACCGACAGGCCGATGAAGATGCCGAGGATCGGCTTGACCACGCCCAGGTAGCCGAACGGTTCGTCGCCCGGCGCCAGGGGCAGTGGCCTGCGCCGCGCCCAGACGTACAGGCTGCGCCACATCGCGGCCTCCATCTCGGCCACCCGGCGCAGCAGCGGGCCCACCTTCACCCCGGTCGGGGCCTTCACGTCGGTCATGGTCGTCCTCGCGGTAGTGGTCGGGCGGTCGGTGGTCGGGCGGTCAGTGGACGGTGACGGTTCCGGCGGCGCCGTCCACGGTGACGAGCTGACCGGTCGAGATCGTGCGGGTGGCGTCGGGCACGCAGATGACGGCCGGGATGCCGTACTCCCGGGCCACCGTCGGGCCGTGCGCCATGATCGCGCCGGTCTCGGTGACCAGTGCCCCGGCGGTGAGGAACAACGGGGTCCAGCCGGGGTCGGTGGTCGCGGCGACCAGGACCTCGCCCGGCTCGACGTGTGCGGTGGCCGGGTCGTGGACGACCCGGGCGGGGCCGGTCACCCGGCCCGCCGACGCGCCCACGCCGGTGAGGGTGCCATCGACGGCGGGCGCCACGGGCAGTGCGGCCTCGACGTCGGTGCCGTCGGATAGCAGCGCCACGGGCACCGTCCTGCGGCGCAACTCCCTCCGGTGCACCGCCCTGCGGGAGGCGATCGTGGCCCGGTGGTCGACGCTGTCGTGCACCGAGGCGTGTGCCTCGTCGAGGGTCAGGAACATGATGTCGTCGGGCTGTTCCAGCAGCCCGGCCGCGTGCAGGTCGGCGCCGATGAGCAGCAGTTGCCGGCGGGTCTCCCGCAGCGGGTACAGCCCGGCGAACTTGCCGGCCTCGCGCAGGCCGGCCAACGACCGGGCCCGGCGCAGCAGGAACCCGGCCATCGTGCCCCGTACCGGCCGCCGGCGGCGCGCCCGCCTGACCAGCTCGTCGAGCGCGGCCTCGGCCGTCGCGGCGGCCCGCTGGAAGCGCTGGTCCGGGCCCTGCCGCGGGTCGGTGACCCGCAGGTAGTTGGCGAGCGCCGCGAAGACCGGCGTCGGGTCCTCCGCCCAGCGCGGCACCCCGAGGTCGACCTCGGCGACGCCGCGGTGACCGTAGGCGTCCAGGAAACCGGCCATCCCGACGTCGGGCAGCGTCCCGCGCAGGTATCGCGCGGCCAGTTCGTCCGGCGCGGTGTCGAGCAGGAGTTGACGATGGTCGCCCGCGTTCTGGGCGAGCCGCCAGAGCGCCAGATCCATCTCGATGGTGACGTTGTGCGGCATCCCGCCCAGCACGGTGTGGATCTCATCCGGGGTCGCGACGCCCTTGAGCAACGAGGCTGGCAACGCGGCGGCGAGCATGCCCGTGACGATCGGCCACATGATCGCGTCGGCGCTGTCGTCGTCGGCGTCCCGCGCCTCCAGGAAGCGCAGGCGGTCGGCGGCGGTGCGCAGGTCGGCGGGGGCCGCCGACCGTACTCTCATCTGCTCGACGGCCTGGAACATGCGGATCCGCGCCGCGTCGGGACGGGCCAGCGCGCGCAGGATCCCCACCACCGCGCGGCCGGCGGTCCGCAGGGACGCCGCCCCCTGCGCCGCGCCGCGCTCGGCGCTGACCGTGGTCACGGCGAACCGCGGATCCGCCAGGACGTGCTGCATCACCGCCTGCGCCCGCGGGCCGAAGTCGACGGCCAGGAGCTTGACCAGCCGCTTGCGGGACGACCTGCTCCGAGCCAGGTCGGTCAGGTCGCCGTAGAGGCGACCGCCGATGTCGATGATCTCGACCCGGACGCCGAGGGAGGCGAGCATCGCCGAGATCTGCGACCGCAGGGTCGACATGCCCATGGGGGTGACCGGTTGCAGCATGCCCTGAACGTGGCCGAACTCCAGGTAGACCCGGGGGAGGGGCTTCCCGGTCTCCGGCGGAAGGGGGAACAGGCTCGTGATCGGCCGGGACTGCAACAGCCACAGCACCCCGTCACCGTCGATCGCCCACTCCACGTCCTGCGGGGAGCCGAAGTGTCCCTGCACCCACTCACCGGTGGCCCGCAGCTCCGCGAGGTGCGCGGGCGTCAGGCAACCTTCGGCGTCCCGCGCGACGCCGTCGAGGACGTAGTGGTCCACGGTTGCCGCCCCGTCCACCACGGCCGTGCCGAGGCCCGGCGCGGCGTCGACGGCCATCTCGTCGCGTCGGCCGGTCAGCGGGTTGGCAGTGAACAGCACCCCGGCCACGGCGGGGGTGACCATGCGTTGGACGACGACGGCCATCCGCACCGTCGAGTGGTCGATCTCGCGGGCGTCGCGGTAGGCGGTCGCGCGAGCGCTGTGCAGCGAGTCCCAGCACTTCCCGATCGCGGCGAGCAGCTCGGTGGTGCCCGTGACGTTCAGGACGGTGTCCTGCTGCCCGGCGAAGCTCGCATCCGGCAGGTCCTCCGCCGTGGCGCTGGAGCGTACGGCCACCGGGCCGGCACCGAGCCGTTCGTACGCGGCGACGATCTCCGCCTGCGGGATGACGCCGAGCCGGTGAGCCTCGGCGGTGACGCAGAATCCCTCTGGGACCCGCTCGCCTCGCCGGATCAACTCGCCCAGCCCGGCCGCCTTGCCGCCGACCAGGTCGACCATGTCGGCGGTGGCCTCGGACAACGCGATCACGTGCATGTGGGGCCTCGTCTCTATGCAATGCACCTGCATTGCATCCCACGGTACCCGTTTGGCGATACGACTGCAATGTCACCGTCGCGGGGGCGACCCGGAGCGGGGGCGTTGCCGACGTCTGCCATGCTCGTGGCGGTGACGACCGGCCACCCCACCAGAGTCCGCACCCACCGTCGCGCCCGCAGTCGCACCGTCCGCGTCCTCCTCGCGCTCGTCGCGGTCGTGGCCCTCATCGCCGTCGCCGTGGTCGTCGTGCCGATGCTGCGCCCGCCCGGCCCGCGACCGCTCTTCCAGCTTCCGGTCGCCTGCGGGGAGACGTGGCAGCTCAGCACCTACCCCGGCCACGACGACTACGACGTCGACCTGTTCCCGACCGAGGGTGAGGCGTGGGGACGGCCCGTCCTCGCGTCCTACGCCGGCACCGTCACCGTGGCGGGCGTCAACGGGTCGGTGGGCGGGCGTAACCCGGAGAACCCGGAGGGCCCGCGTGGTCGCGGCGGCGGTTACTGGGTGAAGATCGACCACGGCGGCAAGTGGGAGACGCAGTACCTGCACCTGCTCGAACCGCCGCTGGTTCGGGTCGGTCAGCGGGTCGCCCAGGGCGACCAGATCGGGCGGCTCGGCAGCACCGGCAACTCCGGCGCCCCGCACCTGCACTACGAGCAGCGCCGTGGCTGGGACAAGGTCGAGACCCACTTCGACGGGGAGCCGTCGGGCATCACCACCGACGAACGCGAACAGATCATCAAGCGCAAGAGCAACAACTGCGTCCCCGGCTGACCGCCAGCCACCGCCTCACGCTCTCCTGTGGACCTCGGCGGCACGTTTTGCCCGGCGCGGCTCCGGGCACTGGTTCTGGTGGACAGACTCAGACGCAGGGAGGAACCGGTCATGACCAAGGGTGACGTCGACACGTACCACGAGGACGGGCAGTGGAAGAACCGCCCGGAGGGCAACGAGCGAGCCAGCAGTACCCATGAGGTCAAGGCCGAGGCGCAGGCCCGTGGTCGCGAGATGGCGGCCGACCGTGGCGTCGAGCACGTGATCAAGAAGCAGGACGGCACGATCGGGGAGAAGAACACCTACCCGCGCAGCCGCGATCCACGAGACATCGAGGGCTGAGCTTCTCGCCCACCTGCGGGCTGACCTCTCCGGCGACTCCGGAGAGGTCAGCCCGTTTCGGGCACGAACGGCGGCCCGATCAGGCCGGCACCACGTACGGGAACGTGTCGGCGCGCGCGCCCTTGGTCACGTCCGGGGTGAGGCCGGAGGTCATGCCGGTGTTGAGCACCAGGGAGAACATCACCTCGGGCGCGTTGTCGGCCATGGTGCGTCCGTTGCGGACGGCGAAGCCGTAGTTGGCCGCCGTGCCCACCTGGTACGACAGCACGTCCGGATAGAGCTGCCGTGCCACGCTCCAGCCGTACGCCTGCGGGTCCGGGGCGGTGCCGTTCGCCGCGACGACCCCCGCGACGGCGGACGCTATCTCCTCGCCGTCCTCCGGAAGATCGTCGCAGGGGTGCCGGGTGTTGGCCGGGTTGGAGAAGTCGGTGTCGGTGGGCCAGAAGATCGGCCACATCATGGGGTGGCCGGCCCGGTTGATCTGGCGCCACCCGCCCGCGTCGGTGGCCAGCATGGTGCGGCACCAGACGCCGATCTGGGTGCCGTCGCGCAGCATCGGCTCGTCGTGGGACACCTCGAGCACGATGGACTCGACGGTGGTGCCGGCGAAGCTGTTCTTGGCGTTGTCGGCCCGCCACGCCGAGCGGTCCAGCTTCGCGCCGTCCTTGACCGCGCCGTTGATGGTGGCGAGCTCGTCGAGGTCGACGTAGAACGGGTCGGTGATCCGCCCGGCCCAGACCCGTGCGTTGCCGCCACTGGACACCTCGCCGCTGCGGCCCTGCACGATCGGAGTGCCCATCGCGGCGTCGTCGCGGGCGTCGGCGCCGGTCAGCTCGTACAACTGCAGCGCCTGCCTGCCGTCGCCGTCCAGCTCACCGAAGGCGAACCGGTAGGTCAACCCCTCGGTGTCGGCGTCGTTGAAGTGAATCTTGATCTCGTAGCGCGCCTCGGCGTGGAAGCCTCGCTTGATGTCGGCCTTCGTCACCGAGCTGTTGACGTCCATGACGAACACTGTGGCGCGGTCGCCGTTGAAGACGTACAGGTCGTCGATGTAGAGCTGGCCGCTCTGGGCGGCGAGGGGGGTGTCGAGGTGGTGCGACATGGATTCACTCCCGGTACTTCCGGACTTATTGGGCTAACCCGAACATAGCGGTCAGTTCTCCTGTCGCCGGCCGAATCCGTGGTCGTGCTCGTTGGAGGGCCGGAGGTCCGCCGAGGATGCCGTTCGTGAGGGGAGGGCGATGATGGCCGAGCGGAGACGGTCGAGGGCCTCGGCGCGGGCGCCGGTCAGCGACGGCTCCTCCGTCAGCCGCGCCGGGCGTACCTCGACATGGCGGGGCATCCGCGTGAACTCGGTGGCGATGGCGTCCAGGATCGCCGGCCTGCTGCCCCAGGGGCCGCCGACGAGGATCAGGCGCGGATCGGCGAGCGCGACGACGGCGGCCAGCACCCCGCTGACGGCCCGCCCCAGCGCCTGGCGGCTGGTCGCGGGGAGCCGGTCGACGCGGTCGACGTCGATGGCCGTCGTGCCGGCGCGTCGCAGGTCGAGGTCGGCGAACACGTCGATGAACCGGATGGCCTGGCCGTCGGGGCCGATGGTCACCAGGTGCGCGATCTCCCCGGCGACCCCGGAGTGACCGCGGCGTACCTCGCCGTCGCTGACGATCGCGCATCCCAGTCCCTCGCCGAGGAACACGTAGGCGAAGTCGTGCAGGCCCGCCGGGTCGGTGTCGCGTTCGGCCTGCGCCGCCCAGTTGACGTCGTTGTCGACGATGACCGGGCCGGCGACCTGGGGCGTCAGCACACCGACCGGGTCGAGTTCGCCGAGCAGGAACGGCGCGTCGGGCAGTCGGACCAGTCGTCCGCTGGCGCGTTCCACCGGGTCGGCGGCGCTGATGACCGCCAGCCGGATGCTCTTCCCGTCGCTCTCGCGGGCCCGGTCGACGGCGCGGCGCAGGGCGGCCGCCACCTGCTCGGCCCGCGCTGGCCGGCTGATGTCGTGCCGGGTCCGCCCGAGGATGTCGCCGTGGGCGTCGACCCGCTCGACCACCACCCCGTCCGGCGCGATGCTGATGGCCAGGGCGGTGCCGACGGTGTCGGCGAGGGCGTAGTACGAGCCGACGCGGCCCCGGCCGCGCCCGCCGGGCGTCCGTTCCCCGGTGTCCACGAGCAGGCCGGCCTCGGTCAGCCGGCGCACGCTCTCGCCCACGGTGGGCTTGGAGAGGCCGCTGCGGGCCGCCAGGTCGGCGCGGGTCAGCCGCCGCGCGCGCATCAGCTCCCGCAGCACGTGCTCGTCGGTCAGCGAGCGGAGCAACTCCAGCGAGGGCTTGACGGTGGTCACCCCCCGATTCTAGGCAGGAGTCTTGCCTAGAAGGGTTCCCGCCTCCTACAGTCTTTCCAAGAAGGAGCCCTAACTAGAAGGAGGTCGCGCCATGAACGCCCAGCCAGCCCTGGCCGTCGCCCCGCTCCCGCCCCTGCCGCACTGGGAGTCGACCCCGGACGACCTCCCCGCCGCCATCCGCGAGATCAAGGCCGCGCTGCGGGGCCGGATCGAGGCCTCCGGCCGTACGGTCGAGGAGGTGTTCGCGGTCGTCGAACGGCGGGTGCGGGCCAAGGTCGACGAGATCGTGGCTGCCAAGGACCGCGGCGAGACGGTCTGGCCGGTCATCGAGTACGCCGACATCGAGGCCGGCGCCGTGCCGGCGGGGGCGATGGCGAAGCTCCGCGAGCGGGGGTGCCTCGTCGTCCGCGGCCACTTCGACCGTCAGCAGGCCCTCGACTGGGACCGCGACATCGTCGACTACGTGGACGGCAACGGGTTCACCGAGGCCTACAGTGGCCCCGCCGACGACTTCTTCGGCAGCGTCGGTTCCACGCCCGAGATCTACCCGATCTACTGGTCACCCGCGCAGATGCAGGCCCGCCAGAGCCACCGGATGGCCCGGGTGCAGGCATTCCTCAACAGTCAGTGGAAGCACGAGTCCGAGGGCGTACGGTGGTTCGACCCGGATCGCGACTCGCTCTACCCGGACCGGATCCGCCGCCGGCCGCCGGGCGCGGACTCCAACGGCCTGGGCACCCACCTCGACCCCGGCACCCTCGACCTGTGGATGACCGAGGCGTACCAGAAGGCTTTTCGCCACCTCTTCGACGGCACCGTCGAGCAGTACGACCCCTGGGACGCCGCCCACCGCACCGCCGGACCGCAGTACCCCGGCACCACCATGTGCTCGGCCTTCCGCACCTTCCAGGGCTGGACGGCTCTCTCCGACATGGACCACGACCAGGGGGTGCTGCACACGGTCCCGATCCCCGAGGCGATGGCCTACCTGATGCTGCGGCCACTGCTCGCCGACGTGCCCGCCGACGACATGTGCGGCGTCACGGTCAACCAGGTCTTCCCCGCCAGCGAGACCTGGCACCCGCTGCTCATGCGGGCACTCGCCGGCATCCCGGACGTCCGGGCGGGCGACTCGGTCTGGTGGCACTGCGACATGATCCACAGCGTCGCGCCGGTTCGGGACCAGCGGGGCTGGGGCAACGTCATGTACATCCCCGCTGCCCCGTGGTGCCCGCGCAACGAGCGGTACGCGGCCTCCGTCCGCGAGGCGTTCCGCACCGGGGCCAGCCCGACGGACTTCCCGGCGGAGCACTACGAGCGCAACTGGCCCGACCGTTTCCAGCCCGACGACCTCAACCCCATCGGGCGGCGCGGCCTGGGCCTCGACTGATCACCGGCTCGCAGGCCGTCCGGCGGTGGCGGTCCCGCGTACGGCGGTGGGCCGCCCGGACATGTCGCCGGACAGCCCACTCGCCGCTGGTCGGGAGGTGTCAGACGCGGGACCACTTCTGGTTGGCGGCACCTATGCAGTCCCACAGGTGCAGCTTGCCGCCGTTGTTGGGGTTGGCGTCCCGGACGTCCACGCACTTGTTGGCGCTCAGGTTGACCAGGTCGCCAGCGCCGTTGAGGGTGAAGCGCTGGGCGGGATTGCCGTTGCAGGAGACCAGGTTGACCTCGGTGCCGTTGGCGGTGCCGGCCCAGGCCGGGTCCATGCACTTGCCCATCGCCCGGACGGTCCCGTCGGAGGCGAACGTCCAGGACTGGGCCGCGGTGGTGTTGCAGTCCCAGATCTGCAGCTTGGCGCCCTCGACCGGGTTGGCGCCGGGGATGTCGATGCAACGTCCGCTCTGCGCGCCCCTGATCCGGCTGGTGCCGGGAGCCGGGTCGCCGCCACCGCCGGAGGTGTAACTGGACACCCGGACGTAGTCGACGAGCATCTGCTGCGGGAACTGGGTGGAGGCGTCCGGGTAGCCGGGCCAGTTGCCGCCGACCGCCACGTTAAGGATCATGAAGAACGGGTGGTCGAACACCCATCGGTTGCCGCCGAGCCGGGCGGGGTCGACCCGGTGGTACTGCACGCCGTCCAGGTACCAGGTGATCACGTTCGGCTCCCAGTCCACCCGGTAGGTGTGGAAGCCGTCGGCGAGCGGCCCGCCGAGGGTGCGGCTGCCGGTGATGCCGCCGCCGCCGGAGTAGCCGGGCCCGTGCACGGTGCCGTAGACGGTGTTGGGTTCCCGGCCGATGTTCTCCATGATGTCGATCTCGCCGGCGTCGGGCCACCCGCCACCGGTGCCGAGCATCCAGAACGCCGGCCAGATGCCCTGGCCGCGCGGGATCTTGATGCGGGCCTCGAAGCGGCCGTACGTCTGGGTGAAGGTGGCCGCGGTCAGCAACCGCGCCGACGTGTACTCGCAGCGCCCGTAGTGGCACTGGTAGTTGGCGGGGTTCTCCCGGCGGGCGGTGATGACCAGGTTGCCCTGACCATCGTGGACGGCGTTGCTGGTGCTGTTGGTGTAGTACTGCCGTTCGTTGTTGCCCCAGCCGCCGCCGCCGATGTCGAACCGCCATTTGTTCTGGTCGACGGGCGTGCCGGCCGAGGCGTTGAACTCGTCCTGCCAGCTGATCGGGCCGATGGCGGCCTCGGCCCGGTCGTTCTGGGACGGGAGGACGAGCGCCACGGAGGTGGCGATGAGGGCGACCGCCGCGAGGACGAACGGCCGGAGGCGTGGGGCGGGACGGGCTGTGAACACGGGAGGCTCCTCAGCGAGGGGGTGGCGGAGGCTTGAGCCCGGAGAGTGCCGGAGAGCGCTCTCTAAAACGAAGAATGTCGATATGAACGGCATTCTGTCAAGAGTGTTGCCAGCGCGGGGACAGGGGGTCACCGTCCGGTTCTCGCCCGTAGCCGGGGCGGCTCCATCCCGCTCCCGACCGCGCACACGGGCTACCCCGATAGCGGTCGAATCGACCCTTCCTATTGCCGTGGGGCGTCCACGGGGGACAGGATGACGAGGCTCGCCGGAAACATCCCCGTAACCTGCGCGCTGCTGGTCTCTGTCACGAGGAAGTGGGAGTCAGTCATGAGCGACGTGTCGACGGCGCTGGGTGTGCGCCTCTACCCGGACCTGGTCGAGCGGGGTGGTCTGGCCCCCGCGCTCATCGAGATCGCCGCCCGCCACGAGCTGGATCTGGGCCGGGTGAGCGCTCCGGAGCAGGGGCGTAGCCGGTTCACCTGCGCCGAGCTGCACTCCGACCAGGGTGTGGTCTGCGTCGGCCTGGGCTCCCAGGCCCGATACTTCATGGTGGACCTCCGGGTGTCCGGCGAGGTCCAGGCCCGGGGTGACGCCATGGATCTCGTCCAGGTGGCCCAGCTGGCCGCGGCCTGGCGGGCCGGGCTGACGCTCGCCGAGCTCACCACCCGGTTCCCGTTCATGGAGGAGATGAAGCGCCACCCCGCACCGGCGGCCCAGGTTCACTGACGGATCGACGTGTCAGGTCAGGCCGGCGACCAGCAACGACGCCGTCGGCCGTGACCGGCACCGGCCACCTGCGACGGCGGTAGCCTCAGGCTGTGACCCCCGAACTTCGACAGCTCAGGTACTTCGTTGCCGTTGCCGAGGAGTCGAGCTTCACCCGGGCCGCCAGCCGGCTGATGATCACGCAGCAGTCACTCTCCCAGCAGATCAACGCCCTGGAGCGGATCCTCGGCGGGAAGTTGTTCGACCGGGGCAGCCGGGGCACCAGGCTGACCGGTACCGGAACGCTGTTTCTGCCGGAGGCGCGCGCGGTGCTGGACCGCGCCGACGAGGCCGTCGCCGTGGTGCGGCGGGCCGTGCGCGGCGAGACAGGCCAACTCCGCGTGGCGTTCCTGGCCACCACCGCCAACCATCTGCTGCCGCCGGTGGTCCGGGCGGTACGGGACCGCCTGCCCGGCCTGGAACTGACCACCGAGGAGACCACCATCGGGCCACTGGTCGACGGCCTGTCCAGCGGCCGGTACGACCTCGCGTTCACCCGCCCGCCGCAGGTGCCCGGCCTGGCCGCCAGGACCCTCGTCACCGAACAGGTGTGCGCCGTTCTGCCCGAGGGTCACCCGCTCGCCGACCGGACCGAGCTGACGCTGCCCGAGTTGGCCGACGAACGCTGGGTGATGACGCCGCGCAGTTCCTGGGAGCCCTGGCACCGCACGTTCGACGAGGACTTCCGGGCCGCCGGGTTCACTCCCGACATCGTCGCCCGGGACGCCAGCGTCCAGGGTCTGCTGGGTCTCGTCGCCGCAGGCGTCGGGATCACCCGACTCGGCCGGTCCGCGCACAACCTGCGCCGCACGGGTGTGGTGTTCGTGCCGTTGGCTGGCGAGTTCACCACCACCGTGATGCTCTGGCGGCCCGACAACCGCTCGGTCGCCCTGCACCGCGTGCTGGCGGTCGTGACCGAGTTGGCCGCCACGGTCGACCTCACCACCACCGGCTGACGCGCACTCAGTCGGTGGCGGCCCGCGCCTGTGCCGGCACCTGGAGAAGGTCGAGGCAGTTGCGCCACAGCATCTCCAACTGGGCCGGATCGTTGAGCAGCTTCGCGAGCAGGACCCGTCCCTCGATCTGGGCGACGATGGACCGGGCGGCCTCGCGGGTGTCGACCGACGGGCCAGCCAGGCCGGCCTCCTTCGCCTCGACGACCACCCGCTCGATGAGGTCCATCTGCTCCTCGAAGATCTCCTGAAGCCTTTGGCGGATCTCCTCGGCCTGATTGCTGAGTTCGAGGGCGAGGTTGCCGAACAGGCAGCCGGCGACCACCCCGGCCTTCAGCTGGCCGGCGCGCTGGATCTCCTCGGTGGCCTCGAACAGGTCCCGTAGCCGCCGCAGCGGGTCGTGCCCGCTGCCGAGCAGCTGCTCCCACTGGCGGCGCTGGGTGGCCCAGTGCTCCTCGATGACGGTGCGGGCGAGCGCCTGCTTCGACTCGAAGAAGTAGTAGAAGCTGCCCTTCGGCACGCCCGCCGCCGCGCAGATCTCGGCCACGCCCAGCGCCGAGTAGCCACGCTGTTCGATCAGCGTGGCGGCCGCGTCGAGGATCTTGTTCCGCGCGTCACTGGTCCGTCCCATGCTTTGACGATACACGACCGGTCGGCTAGCTTTTAGTAGACCAGTCGTCTAGTGGTCACTCCGACCGGGCCGACCAGGCCCGATCCCACGGCTCCGGCCAGTCAGGAAGTGTTTCCATGAGCACCAGTCAGGGACAGAAGGTCGTCGTGATCACCGGTGCGTCCCAGGGCATCGGCGCCGACCTCGTCACCGCCTACCGCAAGCTCGGATACGGCGTCGTGGCGACTTCGCGCTCGATCGGCGTGGCCGACGACCCGGAGATCGTCACCGTTCGCGGCGACATCTCCGAGGCCGACACCGCCGAGCGGGTGGTCCGTGCCGCCCTGGACCGTTTCGGGCGGATCGACACCCTGGTGAACAACGCCGGGATCTTCGTCGCCAAGCCCTTCACCGACTACACCGACGAGGACTACCAGTTGGTCACCGGGATCAACCTCGCCGGGTTCTTCCACCTCACCCGGCGCGTCCTGCCGCACCTGCTGGCCACCGGCGCCGGGCACATCGTCACCATCACGACCAGCTTCGTCGACCAGCCCAACTCGAACGTCCCGTCGGCGCTCGCCTCGTTGACCAAGGGTGGCCTCAGCTCCGCCACCAAGTCACTGGCCATCGAGTACGCGGGTCGGGGAGTCCGGGTCAACGCCGTCGCACCCGGCATCATCAAGACCCCGATGCACCCCGTCGAGACGCACCAGGCGCTCGCGGGCCTGCACCCGGTGGGCCGTATGGGCGAGACCAGCGACGTCGTCGACGCTGTCGTCTACCTCGAGTCCGCACCCTTCGTCACCGGCGAGATCCTGCACGTCGATGGCGGCCAGAACGCCGGTCACTGAACCCACGCAACCCCGGAAGAGGAGCAGATCATGCCGATCGTCACCATCCAGATCACCCGCGAGGGCAGCACGCCCGGCGCGTCCGCGGCGACCGCCGAGGAGAAGGCCGCACTCATCAAGGGCGTGAGCGAACTGCTGCGCGACGTTCTCAACAAGCCCTTGACGTCCACGTTCGTGGTGATCGACGAGGTCGAGACCGAGAACTGGGGTCACGGCGGCCTGCCGGTCGAGCAGTTCCGGCAGCAGCAGCGCGACGCCGGATCCGCGTAGGCGGGCGAGCAACCGGGCCGGGTGGCGTCGCTCGACGCCGCCCGGCACGACCGGTGCGGGCTCGACCTGTGGGCCGGTGGCATGAACCGACCGGCCCCGGGAAGGACGGGTCCCTGCCGCCGGTGAGGGAGTCGGAATGAGAGCCGTGGTCTACGCGGACGTGCGCACCGTCGCGGTGCGGGAGGTGCCGGACGCGATGGTGGAGGCCGAGACCGACGCGCTCGTGCGGATCACCTCCACCGCCCTGTGCGGCACCGACCTGCACATGTACGACGGGCGGACCAGCGCCGAACCCGGCATGGTGCTCGGTCACGAGCCGCTGGGCGTCGTGCAGCAGGTGGGCGCCGCCGTGCAGACCGTCCGCCCGGGCACCCGCGTGGTGATCCCCACCCACCTCTTCTGCGGAACGTGCGTGATGTGTGCCCGGGGCCTGTCGGCGGCCTGCCTCCGTGTGCGCGCCGAGGGGCCGGGCGCGGCGTACGGCTACGCCGGGATGGGCACCTACCGGGGTGCCCAGGCCGATCTGCTGCGCGTGCCGTGGGCCGACGCGAACTGCGTACCCGTGCCCGGTGAGCCGGGGGACGCGTACGAGGACGACTTCGTGCTGCTCGCCGACGCGTTCGTCACCGGTTGGCACGCGGCGGCCACCCTTGCCGGTGTCGAGCCCGGTGACACGGTGGCCGTGTTCGGTGCGGGCACCATCGGCCTGCTCAGCGCGTACTCGGCGCTGATCCGCGGCGCCCGGGTGGTGTACTGCGTGGACGGCGTCGACGCCCGGCTCGACAAGGCCGGCGAGATCGGCGCGGTGCCGGTGGACTTCCGACACGGTGACCCGGTCGAGCAGATCCGCGCGGACCGCGCTCGGACGGGGCTGCCCCTCGGCGAGGAGAAGCTGGGCGGGATCGACAAGGTCATCGACGCGGTCGGGTTCCAGGCCAGGAACCGGGAACGGCCCGACCAGGAACGCCCCGACCAGGTCATCGCCGACGCGGCGCGGCTGGTCAACCCCGTCGGCGCGATCGCGGTCGCCGGTGTGTACCCGAACAACGATCCGCACCCCCGACCCGGTGCGAGCGCCCACGAGGACCTGGTCGCACCATGGGGAACGCTGTTCGGCAAGGGCGTCACGGTCCGGTTCGGCCGCACCCACGACCGCCGCTACACCGTGCTGCTGCGGGACATGGTCGTCGCCGGCCGGGCCCGGCCCGGCGTGATCGTCACCCACCACGGCGGCCTCGACGACGCACCCGGGTTGTACCGCAGCTTCGACCGCCGCGAACACGGGGTGATCAAGGCCGTGCTGCACCCCTGACGACGGCCGGCCTCAGAGGTTGAGCGGCCCCGGATCGGTGGCCAGCTGCCGGAACCGTACGCGCGGGTCGGGCACCAGCCGTCGGGCCGACAGGTCCAGCAGCCCGCCGACCCCGGTCAGCCTGGCGACCGGGGTGCCGTCCACGCGGGTGTAGTCCTGCTCGATCTGGAACACCTTGCTCTCGCTCCAGTGGAACTGGCAGGACACGTCGACCTCGTCCCCACCGCGCAGCTCCCGCAGGTACTTCAGCGTGACCTCCAGGGCGACCGGCCCCACGCCGGCCGCCAGGAGCCGGTCCTGCGCGATGCCCGCGGCGCGCAGGCACTCCCACCGGGCGTGCTCGCCGTACTGGAGGTAGACGGCCTGGTTCAGGTGCCCCTGCGTGTCCAGCTCGTAGCCACGGACGGTGATGCGTACCCGGAACGGATCTGCCATGGGCCGAGGGTAGCGAGGCTCCATCGCCGCGGATCGGGTGGCGCTCCACCCGGTCGGGCCGGTCGGGTCAGGCGCGGGCGACCCGCCAGGCGCTCACCACGCACACGGCCGCCGGCAGCAGCCCGACCAGCCAGGCCCACTCCCGGTCCCGGAGGAGGTAGTACCCGACCAGTGCGGCCAGCAGCGCGACGGCGTAGGCGTTGAGGATGCTCGCCGTCGTCCGCGCCGACTCGGCCCCGCCCCGCCGGCGCACGGCCGAGCCCACCCACGCCAGGGCGCCGACGAAGAAGATGACGCTGAAACCGAGGACCGTCCGCACCACCGGCGGCAGGCGGTCCGCGCCGGCGAAGATGACGACCGTCAGGACGGCCAGGGCCAGGACGCCGGCGACGTACCGCGACCGAGCCGGGTCGTGCTGGTCGCCGTGTGCATCGGGTCGTGCGGTCATATCGCTTTCCTCCGGCGACGCGTGCGGCGTGGCGATTGCCGAAGGGGTCGGCATCACCCTGGTGCCCGACTGTCCGGATTCTAGGAGAAACGGCCCCACGCCAGGGGGCCTGACCAGCGGTGTGGATCACATCGTCGCCGCCTGGCCGGCCGGACTCCCCGCCGCGCGGTGCTCGGCGACCTCAATGATCATGGACGCTCGATGGCGGAGGGGCGCCCGTGGCGGCTACCCTGCGCCGGCCGCGAACCGGTCGTGCCTGGTGGCGGCCCTGCGGACAGCGGCCGGGGTCGATCATCCGGATCCGCCCGGCCGGCGTCAGGGCGGAGAGCGTTCCCGGGGTGCCGTGAGTGGCGGCCGGGGCGACTGGGGCAGGCGAACACTGCGCTACGTCTATATTGCCGGATTGTTACATTTTCAACAGGCCCTCGCCTTGCGGATGGGCCTCCCGCCGCAATACGTTGCCGTCAACAACAAAACCGAGTGAAGGTCAAACCTTCCGGAGGCAACCGATGACGTTGGCGAGGTGGTACGAGCGATGAGCGACGTGCCCATCCTCCTTGAGATGCGCTCCATCACCAAGGAGTTTCCCGGAGTCAAGGCCCTCTCCGACGTCAACCTGGTGGTTCGCGCCGGCGAGATCCATGCCATCTGCGGCGAGAACGGTGCGGGCAAGTCCACGCTGATGAAGGTCCTCAGCGGGGTCTACCCGTACGGCACCTACGACGGCCAGATCATCTACCAGGGCGCGGAGACGCGGTTCTCCGACATCCGCGCCAGCGAGAACGCCGGCATCGTGATCATCCACCAGGAGCTCGCGCTGATCCCCGGCATGTCGATCACCGAGAACATCTTCCTCGGCAACGAGCCGCGCAAGCGGGGTGCGATCGACTGGACCGCTGCCAACCGGATGGCGCTGGACCTGATGGCCCGGGTCGGTCTCGAGGAAAACCCGGACACCCTGATCAAGGACATCGGTGTCGGCAAGCAGCAGCTCGTGGAGATCGCCAAGGCGTTCGCCAAGGACGTGAAGCTGCTCATCCTGGACGAGCCGACCGCCGCGCTGAACGAGGCTGACTCGCGGCACCTGCTCGACCTGCTGCGCGGCTTCCGCTCGCGCGGCATCACCTCGATCATGATCTCGCACAAGCTGAACGAGATCGAGGCGATCGCGGACCAGATCACCATCCTCCGGGACGGCCGGACCGTCGAGACGCTGGACGTCAAGGCGGACGGCGTCGACGAGGACCGGATCGTGCGGGGCATGGTCGGCCGTGAGCTGAGCAGCCGGTTCCCGGACCACACGCCGAAGATCGGCGAGGTCTTCTTCGAGGTCCGCAACTGGAACGTCCGGCACCCGATCTCGGCCGAGCGGCAGGTCTGCAAGAACGAGAGTTTCGTGGTGCGTCGCGGCGAGATCGTCGGCTTCGCCGGCCTGATGGGCGCGGGCCGCACGGAGCTGGCGATGAGTGTCTTCGGCCGCTCCTACGGGGTGTTCGAGTCGGGCACGATCATCAAGGACGGCAAGGAGATCGTCCTGAAGTCGGTCGCGGACGCGATCGACCACGGGCTCGCGTACGTCAGCGAGGACCGCAAGGCGATCGGCCTCAACCTGCTCGACGACATCAAGTCGTCGACGGTGGCCGCCAAGCTGTCCAAGATCTCGCACCACGGCGTCCTGAACGAGGTCGAGGAGTACCAGGCGGCTGAGGCGTACCGCAAGGAGTTGCGGACCAAGGCCCCGACGGTCGACGAGAGCGTCTCGAAGCTCTCCGGCGGCAACCAGCAGAAGGTCGTCCTGGCGAAGTGGATGTTCACCGACCCGGACCTGCTGATCCTCGACGAGCCGACGCGCGGCATCGACGTGGGTGCCAAGTACGAGATCTACGGCATCATCCAGCGGCTCGCCGACCAGGGGAAGGGCGTCGTCGTCATCTCCTCGGAGTTGCCTGAGCTGATCGGGCTCTGCGACCGCATCTACACCGTGTTCGAAGGCTCCATCACGGGCGAGATCGCCCGCGAGGACGCCACCCCGGAAAACCTCATGAAGCAGATGACCTCGACGAAGAAGATGCTGACACGATGAGCCGATTGAAGGACCTTCAGAAGAACCTGTTCGGAGGCACCACCTCCAACGCTCGCCAGTTCGGGATGATCTTCACCCTGGTGGCGATCGTCGTCCTGTTCCAGATCCTGACCGATGGCCTCACCCTGCGGTCGGACAACCTGATCGCGCTGTTCCAGCAGAACTCGTACATTCTGATCCTGGCCATCGGCATGCTCATGGTGATCGTCGCCGGGCACATCGACCTCTCGGTCGGCTCTGTCGCCGCCTTCGCGGGCATCCTGGTGGCCAAGTCGATGGCCGACTGGTCGCTGCCCTGGCCCGTCGCCATCCTGTTCGGCCTCGCCATCGGCGCGATCATCGGCGCCTGGCAGGGCTTCTGGGTGGCCTACATCGGGGTTCCGGCGTTCATCGTGACCCTGGCCGGCATGCTGCTGTTCCGCGGTGGCAACCAGTACATCGGTAACGCCAACACGATCCCGGTGCCGGAGGGCTTCCGGGAGATCGGCTCCGGCTTCCTGCCCGAGTTCGGTCCGAACACCGGCTACAACAACGCCACGCTGCTGCTCGGCCTGGCCGCGGCGGTGGCCGTGGTGTGGCGCGAGATCCAGGCCCGCAAGACCCGTCGGGCGATGGACGCCGACCCGGCGCCGATGTGGATCTCGATCCTGCGGATGGCCATCATGGTCGGGGTGATCGCCTTCGCGGCGCTGCGCTTCGCCAGCGGTCGCGTCGGCACCAGCTTCCCGATCTCCGGCATCATCCTGCTGGTCCTGGTGATCGCGTACTCCTTCTACACCCGCAACACGGCCGGTGGCCGGCACATCTACGCGGTGGGCGGCAACTCCCGGGCGGCCGAGCTGTCCGGCGTGAAGCTCAAGCGGGTCAACTTCTTCGTCATGATGAACATGTCCGTCCTGGCCGCCCTGGCCGGCATGATCTTCGTGGCCCGTTCGGCGGCCTCCGGACCGCAGGACGGCAACGGCTGGGAACTGGACGCCATCGCCGCGGTCTTCATCGGTGGCGCGGCCGTCTCCGGCGGCATCGGCACCATCAGCGGCTCGATCGTTGGTGGTCTCGTCATGGCCGTGCTCAACAACGGCCTGCAACTGATGGGCGTCGGCACCGACCGCGTCCAGATCATCAAGGGCCTGGTCCTGCTGCTGGCCGTCGCCATCGACGTCTACAACAAGAGCCAGGGGCGGTTCTCCATCATCGGGAGCCTGATGCGACCGTTCCGTCGCGAAGACTCCGCCCCACCCGCCTCACCGCCGGACGCGGAGCGCGAGCCCGCCAAGGCAGCGGTGTCCGGCTGACGGCCACCGACCTCTCCACCCGTTCCAACTTTCAGAAAGGCAAGTCCTCACATGCGTAAATTCTTCGGCACGTCGGTGGTGGCCATCAGTGCCGCTGCCATGCTGGCCCTGGCCGGCTGCGGCTCCGGCCGTGACGGCGACAGCGGCTCCGGCGGCGAGGCGGCCAAGGGCTTCCCGGCGAACTCCCTGATCGGTGTGGCCCTGCCGGCCAAGACCTCGGAGAACTGGGTCCTCGCCGGTGACCTCTTCACCAACGGTCTCAAGGAGGCCGGTTTCCAGGCTGACGTGCAGTACGCCGGCGCGTCGACCACGGTGGCCGACCAGCAGGCCCAGATCACCGCCATGACCACCAAGGGCGCCAAGGTGATCGTCATCGGCGCGACCGACGCCGCGCAGCTGTCGACCCAGGTCGCCGCGGCCCACGCCGCCGGCGTGAAGGTCATCGCGTACGACCGGCTCATCACCAACACGCCGGACCTCGACTACTACGTCGCGTTCGACAACTTCAAGGTCGGCCAGCTCCAGGGCCAGGCCCTGCTGGACGGCATGAAGGCCAAGAAGCCGAACGGCCCGTACAACATCGAGCTGTTCTCCGGCTCGCCGGACGACAACAACGCCGGTGTCTTCTTCAACGGCGCGATGAGCGTGCTCAAGCCGGAGATCGACAAGGGCAACGTGGTCGTCGCCTCGAAGCAGACCGACGTCAAGCAGACCGCCATCCAGGGCTGGAAGGCCGAGGGTGCGCAGGCCCGCATGGACCAGCTGCTGACCTCGACCTACGGCAACAAGGAGCTG
This sequence comes from Micromonospora yongxingensis, assembly GCF_052601155.1. Taxonomy (NCBI): domain Bacteria; kingdom Bacillati; phylum Actinomycetota; class Actinomycetes; order Micromonosporales; family Micromonosporaceae; genus Micromonospora; species Micromonospora yongxingensis. Next base: position 56,474 of record NZ_JBQXEO010000002.1, on the reverse strand, counting down.
GACGGCGTCCTCTCCCCGAACGACACGCTGGCCCGCGCCATCCTGACCTCGGTCAAGGGTGCTGGCAAGCCGACCCCGGTCGTCACCGGCCAGGACTCCGAGGTCGAGTCGGTCAAGTCGATCGTCGCTGGCGAGCAGTACATGACGATCAACAAGGACACGCGGAACCTGGTCAAGGAGACCATCAACATGGTCAAGGCTCTCCAGGCCGGTAACACCCCGCAGGTGAACGACACCAAGTCCTACAACAACGGCAGCAAGGTCGTCGACACGTACCTGCTCCCGCCGGTCGCCGTCACCAAGGCCAACGCGGCTGAGGCGTACGCCAACGACCCGAAGCTCGCGCCGCTCACCAAGTAATCACCGCTCGGTAGGCAGCAACGCCGATGGGTCCCGGATCTCTTCGTCCGGGACCCATCGTCGTCCTGGCACCCCCGCACCACCCGCCACCGACCCGGAAGGAGGCCTGACCGTGGAGACACCCGTCCGGTTCAGGCCATCCGGCGTCGGCCGCAACCCCGAATCCCCGCAACCCGCGGCTCCCGGCGCGAGCCAGGAGGAGATCCGGCGGCAGAACCTCGGCGCCGTCCTGCGCTACGTCCACCTGCACGGTCCGACGTCCCGGGCCGAGCTGACCAGCCGGCTCGGCCTCAACCGCAGCACCATCGGCGCGCTCGCGGCCGACCTCGTCGCGAGTGGCCTGGTCACCGAGGAGGCGCCGACCACCGCGCGCCGCGCCGGTCGCCCGTCGCTGGTGGTCAGCCCGCGCTCCGACCGCGTCTACGCGCACGCGCTGAGCATCGACGCGGACCGGCTGCGCGCCGCACGGGTCGGCCTCGGCGGCAGCATCCTCGACCTTCGCGAGGTCGCCCGCCGTCCCGGCACGTCGGTGGTCGACGCCGTCGGGCCGCTGGCCGACCTCGTCCGCGACATGGAACGCTCCGTGGCCGCCGACGCCCTGCTGGTCGGCGGCGCGGTCGCGGTCACCGACACCACCCGGGACCGGGACGGCCGGATCCGGATAGCCGGCGTCGACGAGACCCTCGGCGCCGCGCTGGCGGCCGAGTTCACCGCCGGCCCGGGTTTCGTGGCCGGCGACCTGGCCGACATCGCCGGCCTGGCCGAGCACGTCCGTGGCGTCGCGGCCGGCGTCGACGACCTCATCTACCTGCACGGTGACCTCGGCATCAGCGCCGGCCTCATCATCGGCGGCCGGCTCGTGATCGGGCACCGGGGCCACAGCGGCAAGGTCGGCCACATGGTGGTCAACCCGAACGGGCTGCCCTGTGGGTGCGGCTCACGCGGGTGCTGGGAGACCGAGATCGGTGAGGCGGCGCTGCTGCGGCACGCCGGCCGGGACCCGGCCGACCGTGCGGCGGTGGCCGAGGTGCTGCGCGCGGCGGCGGACGGCGACCGCACGGCCCGTGAGGCGGTCGAGCGGGTCGCCGACTGGCTCGGCTTCGGCGTCGCCAACCTGGTCAACGTGGTCAACCCGGACGCCGTGGTGTTCGGCGGCTCGCTGCGCGACATCTTCACCGCCGGAGCGGACACGGTCCGCAGCCGGCTGGACGCGATGCCCCTGCCGGTCTCCCGTGAGCACCTGCGCCTGGAGCCGGCGGCACTCGGCCGCGACGCCGTCCTGATCGGTGCCGCCGAACTGGCCTTCGACAAGCTGCTGGCCGATCCGCTGAACGTCGGCGTCGTGGGTCAGCCCGGGGCCGACCCGGCTTAGCCCGTCGAGCCGTCGGCCCCAGGGCGACGAGTCCCTCAGAGCGGCGGCAGTTCCTCCACCACGCTGGTGCCGCTGCCCGGTCGGGACTCCCACGACCAGCTCTCGTTCAGCCGGAGCCGGCCGTCGGGCAGCACCGACACCTCGGAGACGCAGTGCCCGGAGGAGGTCTGGCCGTCGGTGTTGAGCTGGACGTACCGGAAGTCCAACCGATCGCCGTCACGGGTGCCGACGAGGTGACCGCGCCGGATGGACCCGCCGGCGTACTCGGCCCAGACCTCGTCCGCCCTCTCGTGGTAGGCGAACACGGTCTCGGTGCCGACCTCGCCGGCGACGACATCGGCCACGGCGGCGAAGCGGCGCCCGTCCAACGAGATCGTCATGGCGCCGAACGTACCCGGGCCGCGTCGCCGGTGCGCCCCCGGTGGCCAGCCACCGGGGGCGCCATCGGTCAGCCTGCCGGGCGCAGCACCCGACCGGGACCGGCGGCGTTGTCCGCGGCGGCCTGGCTGCGCTGGGTGCCGGTGACGCAGACGTCGTCACCGAGGAACGCCTCGCGCCACACGTAGCCGGCGACGCAGGTGTGCGGCCCGTACGGGCCGCTGACCCAGCGGCTGGCGGCGACCGCGTTGTCCGCCAGGACCTGAGAGCGGGTCGTGCCGGTCACGCAGACGTAGTCGGACTGGTCGGCGTCGCGCCAGACGTACCCACTGACGCAGGTGTTCGGGCCGGACACCAACCGCGCCGGGTTGCGCCGCGCCGCGGCGGCGGCGTTGTCCGCGGCGGCCTGAGTGCGCTGTGCCCCGATGACGCAGACGTCGTCCCCGGCGTACGCCTCGCGCCACACGTAGCCGGCGACGCAGGTGTGCGGCCCGTACGGGCCGTTCACCCAGCGGCTCGCCGCGGCGGCGTTGTCCGCCCACACCTGGCTGCGGGTGGCGCCGGTGACACAGACCACGTCACCGGGGCGGGCCTCCCGCCAGACGTACCCCTGCAGGCAACGGTTGACCACGTCGGTGGTCACGGTCACCGAGGCGGCGTTGCCGGAGAGCCAGTTCACGCCGATCTGGACGCCGTTGGCGTTGAGCGACTGCGCCGGCCCGCCGCCGGGCCCGGTACGCAGCAGCGTCGGGGTGCCGTTGCGGACCTCGTGCAGCAGCACGGTGTCGGCGGGGATGCCGGCGCTCCAGCCGGTCTTCCGGCGGAACTCGACGGTGTAGTAGTGGAACAGGTCGGCCGGGTCGAACGGGATCCGCACCAGTTGCGGGCCGCTCGCCGCCGGCACCTCCAGCGGTGCCAGCGTCAGGGTTCGCGAGGCCACCCCGTCGGCGGCCATCGTGAACACCCGGTTCTTCGGCAGCCAGCCCAGCTCGTCACGGTGGGGTCCGTTGAGCCCGACGGCGCTGGTGCCGTAGTTCGCGGTGCCGAAGGCGTAGATGTGCATGGCGCTCATCTCGTCCCACGGGTCGTCGTACTCGCCCGGCTGGGACCATGGCGCGTTCTGGTACGTGGTGTCGTTGGAGAACGAGTGCCCCAGGTTGTAGCCGTGCAGCATCTCGTGCGCGGCGAAGCCGACGTTCCACGCGCCCGGGTCGAGCAGCACCCGACCGCCGGCCGCCCCGGAATCCACCCAGTCGTTGAGCATGACCGCGATGCGGTTGCCGGCGGGCACCCCGTAGCCGGCCGCCGCGGCGGTGTCCACACAGCGCTGGATCCGCGTCCACCGGTCGATCGACTGGAACTGCGCCAGCGTGTACGGCATGGTGTACCAGCCCCGGACGACCGAGCCCGCCAGCGACACCCGCCCGCCGGACTGGTCGGCCAGGTAGTCCGCCACCCCGCCGGTGCCGATTCCGGCCGCGGTGAGGAAGTTGGCGAAGTGCGCCGGCGTCTTCGGCTCGGCAGGCTTGTCGCTGAACTTGCACAGCAGCACCGACCAGGCGGTCGCGTTGCGGATCGGGCTGGCGGTCGCCGGGGCGGCCGGCAGCGCCACGGCGCCCAGCGCGGCGCAGGCGAGCGCCACGGCCGACGCGGCGACCCGACGGAGGATTCTGGACTTCACACGCACTCCCATCCCTGTGGCCCGGCCGACCCGGTCCTGAGGTCCACATCGGAGCACTCCCAGTGATCGTGTGGGCACTTTCAGTCGCGTTGGCGACGGGCCGGAATCCGACTTCGCCGGTCGACGCGGCGCCGGGGCGTCGCCGTTAGGCTCGACGGCGTGGTGGTGCACCAGCTCGATCGGGCGCAGGCACGGAGGGTCGCCGTCCGGGCGCAACTCCTCGCCGCCCCGAGGCCGACCGACCTGCTGGCGGTGGTGCGTCAGCTGACGCTCCTGCAGATCGACCCGACGGCCGCCGTCGCGCCGAGCGCGGACCTGGTCGCCTGGAGCCGGCTCGGCCCGTCGTACCAGCCGGCCGACTTGCAGCGGTCTCTGGAACGCGACCGGACGCTCTTCGAGCATCAGGCGATGGTGCGGCCGATGGACGACCTGGGTCTCTACCTCGCCGCCATGGCGGCCTGGCCCACGCACGAGCGGCCACGCGAGTGGCTGCGCCGCAACGACTCGTTCCGCCGCGAGGTGCTCGACCTGCTCGGCCGTTCCGGGCCGCTGCTCTCCCGCGACATCCCCGACACGTGCGTGGTGCCGTGGCCGTCATCGGGGTGGACCAACAACCGCAACGTCACCCAGATGCTGGAGTTCCTGGTCCTGCGCGGCGAGGTTGCGATCGCCGGCCGCCAGGGCCGGCAGCGACTCTGGGACGTGGCGGAACGGGTCTACCCGCCCGGCACGCCCGTCGTCCCGCTGGAACAGGCGCACCGGCTTCGCAACGAGCGGCGACTGCGGGCGCTGGGCATCGCCCGGGAGAAGGCGGTGGTCGTCCCCGGCGAGCCGGCGGATGTGGGTGACGCCGGTGAGCCGGCGGTCGTCGAGGGCGTCCCGGGGGTCTGGCGCGTCGACCCGGCCGCGCTCGGGCAACCCTTCACCGGGCGTACCGCGGTGCTGTCGCCCTTCGACCGACTGGTGCACGACCGGGTCCGTCTCGCGGAGCTGTTCGAGTACGAGTACGTGCTGGAGATGTACAAGCCGAAGGCCAGCCGACGGTGGGGCTACTTCGCGTTGCCGATCCTGCACGGCGACCGGCTGGTCGGGAAAATCGACGCCACGGCGGACCGCCGGCGCGGCACGCTCACCGTGCACGCCGTCCACGAGGACGTGCCCTTCACCCGCGAGGTGACCCGGGCCGTGCACGACGAGCTGTACGACCTGGCGACCTGGCTGAAACTGACCGCCGAGGGCCTGCGCTGAGGCGTGATCGCCGGGGCCGTCGTGCGCCCCGGCGACCAGCGTCGTGGTGCTAGGCGATCCGACGGACCCGGCGGACGGCGAGGTAGAGCAGGAGCAGGGCCAGGGCGACGAAGATCCCCGTCTCGATGCCCTGGAACAGCCAGAACCGGTCCGCCGGCTGGTAGAGCTGCCAGTTGTACGCGCCGGGCTCGATGCCGAGCTCGGCTCCGCAGGCCCGCCCGTCCGGCCCCTTTCCACCGGGCGGGCACTGGATCCGGGTGTCCTCCGCGATCATCGTCCCGTCGGGGTTCCGGACGCCCTGGGTGAGGATCCAGTCCCCCCGGCTGACCTCCAGGGGCCCGTCCCCCTCGATCGGGAAGGTCTGGGTGCGGGCGGGCTGGTAGTGCGGTCGGGCCAGGACCTCCACCGCCGCTCGTACGCCGATGAAGCCGGCCAACGTGATGCCCATGGCGGGCAGCATCCGCTTCCACACTGTGCCCGCGAAGACGCCCAGCGCCACGGCGAAGAGGGTGTACCCGATCGGGACGACGCCCTGGAGGTCGAAGACGACCATGCCGAGCCGTCCCTCGTGTGCGGCCTGGGTGAGCGGCTCGACCCACCACGACATGCCCAGCCCGTAGCCGACCGCGAGGACCACCACGGCGGAGCCGACCAGCCCGAACTTCACCAGCGCCCAGCGGGTGCGGCCGACGCCCTGGGTCCAGACGAACCGATGTGTGCCGTGTTCCACCTCGCGGGCCACCAGCGGGGCACCCCAGAACAGGCCGACCAGCACGGGCAGGGTGAGCAGCAGCACGGCCACCAGGTTCAGGCTGCCGTACCGGTTGGTGAAGCGGCGGAAGCCCGCGTCGCAGGTGTCCCGGGTCGCCGCCGCCACGTTGGTGTCGGCGAGCTGGCGTGCACAGTCCGCCAGCCCGAGGTCCGCGAAGCTGTGCCGCATCGACAGGCCGATCGGCACCATCAGGGCGGCGAGCGCCGCGAACCCCAGCAGGGTGAAGAACGCCTGCTTGCGGTGTTGCCGCCAGGTCAGCCAGATCATGCCGGCACCCCCCACTCGCTGTGACTGGTCTGCGTGACACCGTCGGCCAGGTAGGCGAGGACGACGTCCTCCAGGCCGATCTCGCGTACCGCCCAGGCGGGATCGGTGATCGGCCCGTCGGTCTGGACCAGCAGCGTGGACTGCCGGTCGGTGTGACTGGCCCGGACCACGGCGGCGACGCCCCCGATCGCGCCACCGTCGTGCCGCGGGCCGACCAGCTGCCGGTGCCCGGCCACCAGGTCGTCGACCGTGCCGGCGAGCTGCACCTGGGCGGCGTTGAGCACGATCAGGTAGTCGCAGACCCGTTCCAGGTCGGCCAGCAGGTGCGAGGAGAGCAGGACCGTGGTCCCGGAGTCCGCGACACTGCCCATCAGCGACTGGAGGAACTCCCGCCGGGCCAGCGGGTCGAGGCTGGCGACCGGTTCGTCGAGCAGCAGCAGCCGGGGCTGTTTGGCCAGTGCCAGGGCGAGCGCCACCTGGGCCCGTTGCCCGCCGGAGAGTTTGCCGACCGGCCGGTCGGGCGGAATGCCGAGCTGGGCCAGCCGGGTACGGGCCAGCGCCCCGTCCCACCGCCGGTTCAGCTTGCCGCCGGCGATCACCAGCTCGGCGGCGGTGAAGTCCCGGTACAGCGGGGTGTCCTGGGCGACGAACCCGATGTCGGCCAGGCCCTCCGTGTCGCCGTACGGCGATCTGCCGAACACCCGTATCGCGCCCGCGTCGGGCTTGAGTAACCCGACGGCCAGGTGCAGCAGTGTGCTCTTGCCCGCGCCGTTCGGCCCGACCAGCGCGGCGATCCGCCCGGCCGGCACGTGCAGGGAGCAGTCCCGCAGCGCCCAGGTGCTGCCGTACCGCTTGCCCAGCCGGTCGGCTTCCAAGACCATGTCCATCCTCTGTCCTCTCATTCCGCTCGGGCCACCGCTGTGCGGTGACGCGCACGGCTGCTGGTTCGCTCGCTGTGCCTGAGGTTTCGCTCGCCGCGCTCGCTCACGCGGGCTCCTTCTGCGGGGTGTCGTCGGCGAGGGTGGCTCGCAGCGTGGTCTCCACCAGGGCGATGACGTCCTCGGCCGTGAGGCCGGCGGCCTGCGCCCGGTGCAGCCACGCGACCAGGTCCTCGCGCAACTCGGCCTGGTTGGGCAGGGACGCGCCGGCCAGGGTGCGCTGGACGAACGTGCCCACCCCCGGTCGGCCGCCGACCAGACCCTCGATCTCCAGCTCCCGGTACGCCTTCAGCACGGTGTTCGGGTTGATCGCCAGTGACTGCGCGACGTCCCGGACCTTCGGCAACTGGTCGCCCGGCACGAGCAGGCCGACCCGCAGCGCCTGTTTCACCTGCTGCACGAGCTGCATGTAGGTGTTCACCTTCGACCGGCTGTCCAGTAAGAACTCGATCACTCGAGACGATCCTTCCTGTTGTCCTACGACAGTAGGACTAATAGACAGCTTCACGGGGAGTGCGACCGCTGTCAAGGGCGCCACGGTGAGTCGACGCGAACGGGGGACTCCGGCGCCAGGTGGGCGGGTGCCGGCCACGGCGTGTAGGCCCGATCGGAGCGGGTACCGCGATCGGGCTGGTCGGGGGCCTGACCGGCGACGAGCCGAGATGCCGTACTGCGGAAGGGTCCTGCCGTGGGGTCGAGCCGGATCGGGTGGACGGGCGGAAGCCGGGTGCGAGCGGATCCGGCGGCCCGTCGGCCGCTGACCCGGCTCGCCGCGGCCGGCCTGGCCGCGCACGTGTTCTTCGAGTTGGGCGCCGGCGTCGGCATGCCGGCGGCCTCCGTCCTGGGCCCGGTGCCCGCCGCGGGGCTGTGGGCCGTGGGCGCTGGGACCCTGTGGCGGACGGCCGCCACCCGCCCGGCGTCCAGCGACGCCGTGTTCGCCCTCTGCAACGGCGCCGGACTGGCGGCGGTGCTCGCCCACCTGCGGGGCTGGCCGCGCCGGCGAACCCGGCTGGGCCTGCCGTGGCTGCGTGAGTGCGAAGGGCTGGGGCCGGACCTGATGCCGTTCTACAACCCGATCCTGTACGTGTCGGGTGTGGCCGCCCTGGCCGGGTCGCTGCTGGAGAACCGCTCGGCGCCGCGCTACCTGCCGCTGCTGACGCTCGGCCTGGTGCCGCTGTTCATCGTGACCCAGCACTCCGAGCACTGGCGGCTGCGCGACATCGCGCGGCGCCGGCCGGGCTGGTGGAACCGCCGGTTGCAGCAGCCCGAATGACCCGACTCAGACCGTCGTGCCCCGTGCGGTCACGTTCGGCGGCCCTCGTCGCGGGTGGGGATCTCCTGACGCTGTTCGAGGACGTCCGCCGCGTTGGCGTCGGCCGGCAGCGACGTCGCGTCCTCCAGCGTGCCCCCCGGCAGGGCACCCTGCTCGGCCAGGTCGGCCTCGGTGGCCTCCGGGTCCACGTCACCCGACATCCGGTCCGGCGGCCCTGTGTCGACCGCGTCCTGTCGTTGCTCCAGGGCGTCCGCCTCCGGCGGGGGGAACGTGTCGCCCTGGTCATCCCGGTACGTGCTCATCGCGGCCTCCTACCCGGCGGGAGCCGACCATCCCGCCGGGCGCTCGCCTACCCGCCACCGTCCGACTCACGCCTGGTGGCGGGCATCCGCGCGTCAGCCGTGGTGCGCGCACCGGCCCGAGGTCGCGCCGCGCACCGTGGTCGGGGAGCCGAGGTCGACCGGCGCCGGGCCGGACCCCGAACAGACCAGCGAGCCCACCTGGCCGCCGGAGAGGATCGGCGCCGTCGCGGTGCCGGCGCCGCTCAGTACCAGTCGACCGCTCACCCGCGCCCCCACCACCGTGACGTGGTCGGTGGTGCCGGCCAGCGTCACCGCGCCCCGCACGTCGGTGTTCAGCACCTCGACGGCGGTGGCGCCGGTCGACACGAGGCTCCCGGCGATCGAGGACCGCTCGGCGACCAGGGCGGCGCCGGGTCGGACGGTCACCGGACCCGACACGGTCGCCGTTCGCAGGCAGGTGACACCGCTGGTCACCACCAGGGGACCGGCGTGCCGGCCGGAGACCACGCTGGTGCAGGCCGGCGGCGACGGGATCAGCGTGGCCACGAACGAGCGGGCCGCGCCGACGTTGCCGACGGCGTCGATGCCCCGGTACTCGATTGTGTGCCGGCCGTAGCCGGGGGACCGCTCGGCGAACGGGGACACCGACAGGCCGCCGGAGCCGAGGTTGCCGTAGACCAGGCCGTCCACGTCGGTGCCGGTGGCGGTGAACAGGAACGGCGACCGGGCGTCGGTCGGCCAGCCGTAGTAGTTGTGCCAGCCGTCGCCGTCGAGCCGGAACTCCGAGGTCACCTGCCCGGTGCCGTCGTCGGTGCCGGTCAACCCCATGGTGAACGGGCCGTTGTACACGTACTCGGTTGGCCGGCCGGGCCGGGTCGTGGTGAGCAGTGGCTCGGAGACGGCGTACCCGACCTCGGGCCGGGTCGCGTCGACCGTCCAGGTGCGGGTCACCGCCTCCCGGGTCACCGGGTCGCTGACGCGGGCGGTCAGCCGGTGGGTGCCACGCGACAGGCGCAGGCTGCCCAGGTCGAGGTCCCGATCGTTGCCGGCGTCGGCCACCGGCCGGCCGTCGAGCGACCAGCGCACGCCCGGCACGCGGTCGGAGGGCTGGCTGGTCCGTACGTACACGACGTCGCGCGCGCCGACCGGTCGGTCCGTGGCGGTGGACCCGGTGATCGTCAGCGGCTCGGCCACCGGCGGGGTGTGCGCTCCGGTGTCCACGGTCCAGGAGCGGATCTGGGTCAGCGCGGGGGAGCTGCGGACCGCCGGGTCGCGGACGAACGAGGTCGGGTCGGTCACCGTGGCGGTGACCGTGTGCCGCCCTGGCCCCAGCCGCAGCTTCCGCAGGTCCAGGTGGCGGGCATTGCCGGTACGCGGCACCGCCCTGCCGTCGACCGCCCAGCTGACGGCCAGCGCGTGGCTCACCGGGTGCAGGGTGTCCACCCAGAGCACCCGGTCCGCGCCGACCGGCTGGCCGGTGGCCGTGCCGCCCTCCAGGATGCCGACCCGGGCGGCGATCCGCTCGGTCATCTGCTCCCGGGCGACCTGGTCGAAGTAGAAGCCCAGCGACTTCATCATCGAGTGCCGGCTGGGCCGCCACACCCCGCGCTGGAGGTACAGCCCACCCTCGTAGCGACCGATCGTGCCGCCGGACTCGCTCGGCTCGCCCAGCCAGCGCCACCACTTGGCCCGGGTGTCGCGCATCTGCTGCTCGGTCAGCACCGTGTGGTGCACCGAGTCGGGCTCCGGCCCGGTGTACGTGTCACCGGGCACGCCACGGCCGTAGTAGTCGTACTCGTCCTGCAACTCGCCGAGCGAGTGCCCGAGTTCGTGTGGACTGATCAGCGCGGAGAGGGCGTTGCCGCCGGAGGCGGTCGCGTTGCGGCCGCCCGCGCCGCCGTAGGTGTCGCTGTTGGCCAGCGCGATCAGCTGCCGGTTACCCGGGTTGGTCCCGGCGGCCAGGTCGGCGTACGCGTTCGCCGCCGCGCCGTCGACGGTCAGCAGCCGCTGCACGCTCGCCGGGTTGCAGCCACCCCAGAAGCCCATGTCCAGCGCCGTGTCCCGCTGCGGCGCGGACAGGCCGGGGTCGCAGTCCACCCCGGATTCGGCGGAGGCGATCTCGACGGCGTAGACGTTGAAGTAGCTGCGGTAGGACTTGAACGGCTCGATTGTCCACAGCGTGTTGAGGTGCCGCTCCACGTGCGACCGGAACGTCGGCAGGTCGGCCTCGGTGTAGCCGTCGCCCAGCAGCACCAGGTTGAACCGTTTCGCCGGGTCGCCGGTGACCTGGATCGGCACCACGGTGGCGCTGTCGGCCGGCGCGGCGGCGGCCGGTGTGGCGGTGACCATCCCGGTCGCGAGCATCACCGCGACGCACAACCCCGCTCTGATCCGCACCTGGGCTCCCCTCCGTGTGCCGGCCGGCCCGATCGGGCACTGGACGCGGGGGCGCCGTCGTCCGCGCCTGCCGTGACCGCGGTCATCTGGACCGTACCCGGGCGCCGGCCGGCGCATAACCCTCTGCCGTCCTGAATGGAAAGCGTGACGCCGGCCGCCGGGGCGGGCGGCGCCGGTCGACCGCTCGGCGCAGCCAGCACGGCGTTCGGCTCCCGACCGCGCCCGGTCGGCCCGGACCACCCGGCCATAGCCAAGCATCGATGGATACGTCCAGCTGTGGGCGTCGTTTTCGGCGGACGGCACCACCACCGAGGTCCCTGGACGACCGGTGAGGAGAGGGATCGACCATGCGATGGAACGCACGACGGGCCGCCGCCGGCGGCTTCGGGCTCGTCCTCGGTGCCGTGCTGGCGCTGGCCCAGGTCGCACCCGCACAGGCCGAGTCGAACGGCGGGGTACGGGTGATGCCGCTCGGTGACTCGATCACCGACGGGTTCAACGTGCCCGGCGGGTACCGGATCAACCTGTGGCAGCGGCTGGCCGGCGGCGGCTACACCGTCGACTTCGTCGGCTCGCAGTACAACGGGCCCGCCAGCCTCGGCGATCACGACCACGAGGGCCACTCGGGCTGGCGCATCGACCAGCTCGACGCCACCATCGTGGCCTGGTTGCAGGCAACCACCCCTCGTACCGTGCTGCTGCACATCGGCACCAACGACGTGAACCAGAACCACGACCTGGCCAACGCGCCGGCCCGGCTCTCCGCCCTCATCGACAAGATCAGGTCGACGGCACCGGAGGCGGAGCTCTTCGTCGCCACCATCACCCCGGAGACCGACCCGACCCGGGAGGCGCGGGTGCAGGCGTACAACGCGGCGATCCCCGGGATCGTGGCGCAGAAGGGCGGGCGGGTGCACCTGGTCGATATGCACGCCGCCCTCACCACCGCCGACCTCGCCGACGGCGTCCACCCGAACGCCGGCGGCTACGACAGGATGGCGGCCCGCTGGTACGACGCGCTGCGATCCGTGCCCGGCAGCCTCATCGCGCCGGCCGGACCGCCGGTCGGCAGCCCCGTCGGCCTGGTCAACCCGAACTCCGGGCGCTGCCTCGACGTCTCCGGCGCCAGCACCACCCCCGGCGCCCCCACCATCATCTGGGACTGCCACAGCGGCGCCAACCAGCGCTGGACGCGTACCGCCGCCGGGGAGCTGCGGGTCTACGGCGACCGGTGCCTGGACGTGGCCGGCGGGGCGAGCGCCGACGGCACCACGGTGCAGATCTGGACCTGCAACGGCACCGGCGCGCAGCGTTTCACCTTCCGCGCGGACGGGGCGATCGTGCTCACCGCCGCCGGCAAGTGCGTCGATGTGGCGTCCTCCGCCACGGCCAACGGCACGAGGGTCCAGCTCTGGACCTGCAACGGCACCGGCGCCCAGCGCTGGGCCGTGCGGTAGCGGTCGCGGGCCGGTTCCCCGGTGGCGCGCGGGTCAGCCGACCAGCGCCACGGGGGACCGGTCCCGGCGCGGCCCCGCGGCCAGCCCCAGCGCCAGCAGCGCGCACACCGCGCCGACCAGGAACAGCAGCGAGGCCGTCGGCTGGCCCAGCCACTCCCACGGTGGGTGCCACGCCGGGTGCGGCTCGGCGAGGTGGTGCGTGAACAGGTACGGCGCGGTCAGCAGCACCGGCAGCCACCACAGCACCATCGTCACGCCGAACAGGATGCTCGCCGCCGTGCCGTTCACCCGGCGCCCCTCGGTGCGTCGGCTGGCCCAGCCGAAGACCAGCCAACCGGCCGCCGCTCCCAGCGGCGCGCCGAGCACCCCGGCCGGGACCACGGCCGGCGGTGGCGCCCGGTGCAGCTCGACCGCCAGGTAGGTGGCGTCGACGGCGGTCTGGGAGGAGATCGAGGCGTTCAGGATCGTGTCGCCACGTCGGGCGACCAGGGTGGTGTCGGTGATCTCCATCGGGGTCGCGCAGAGCTTGTCCGCGCAGCCCACGCCGCCGGACACCTCCGGGTCGTACACCCGCCAGCCGCCATCGGTCAGGCGTTGCCGGGCCACCGCGACGATCTGCTCGGCGGGCACCGGCGGTGCGCCGGTGGCACCGGCGCCGGTGGCGCTCTCCTGATACTCGCCGCCGTCGCCGAGCAGCACCGACCTGACGTTACGCAGGGTCAGCGGGTGCCCGTAGACGACGAAGAGCGCGGGCGGGATCTCGATGTCACCGAGGTCGTGGCCGGGGAAGACCTCGCTCAGGATGGCGGCGGCCTCGGCCCGGTCGGGTTGGGGCCGAGAGGTCTCCCAGGCGGCACGGCTGGCCAACGCGCCGCCGAAGAGACCGCAGACGACCGTGGCGAGCGCGGCCCACGCGACGACCGTGCGGCTGGCCGGGCGGCCGAGCCGGCAGCGCAGCCCGGCCCGGACCAGGTCGACGGCCTCCCGGGCGGTGGGCCGGGTGCGGCCGGCCGGTGCCGCGTCGAGCAGCAGCGCGATCACCTCCGCCGCACGGGCCCGTCGCCAGTCACGGGGATAGAAGCGCAGCAACCGCCGGTACCGGCGGGCCAACACCTCGGTCGTCGGCATGGCCATCCTTCCAAGGTCAGGCGGGGCGGGAACGCAGGTGACGCAGCCGCGCCTCGGCGGCGGTGGTGAGCTGGCGGAGCCGGGCCGTCTCCGCCTCGAGTGCGGTGATGCCGCCGCCGGTGAGCCGGTAGTAGCGGCGTAGCCGCCCGTCGACGGTCTCGTCGTGGTCGTGCGCGATCAGCCCTTCGGCGGCGAGCCGGTCCAGGGCGGTGTAGAGGGTGCCGGCCAGCAGGGTGACCCGCCCGGCCGACAGGTCGGCGACCTCACGGACGATCCCGTAGCCGTGCCGTGGACCGTTGGCGAGCGCGGTGAGGATGAGGAACGTCGGCTCGCGCATGCCTGGCATGCCGGCACTATAGATAGATCATCGATGTATGAGCAAGGATCGGGTCCGGTCCCGCCGACGGGCACCGCCGGCGGGCGGGATCAGCCAGGATTGGCGGGGCGGCCGGGCCACGGCCGCGACGAGGAGGACGGGCGATGGGGGTACGGCAGCGGCACGCTCGCGCCGGTGCGGCACTGGTCACCGCCCTCGTCGGCGCGGTGGCGCTGGCACCGGGCACGGCCGTGGCCGGCGCGCCGGGGGCCGGGACGCCGGTGTGCGAGGTGCGCGACGACCGGCTCACCGAGATCTCCGGGATGGCCGCCACGGACACCGGGTACGTGGTGGTCAACGACGGTGCCGACAGCGAGGCCAACCGCCGCATCTTCTTCCTCGACCGGCGATGCGCGGTGGTGCGGACGGTCGGCTACCCCTCCCGGCCCCGGGACACCGAGGACCTGGCGGTCGGCCCCGACGGCACCGTCTGGGTCGCCGACATCGGCGACAACGACCGCTCCCGGGAGACCGTCGCGCTGTGGCGGCTCGCGCCGGACGCGGACCGGCCGGTGCTGCACCGGATGACCTACCCGGACGGCCCGCACGACGCGGAGGCGCTGCTGATCGACGCCGGCGGCCGGCCGCTGATCATCACGAAGGGCGGCGGCAGCGTCTCGCTGTACGCGCCCACCACCGCGCTGCGGCCGGCCGCAACCACGCCACTGGCCCCGGTCGGCCAGGTGGACCTGCCGACCAGCACGACCAGCAACCCGTACTCCTTCCTCGGTCGAGGCGTGGTCACCGGCGCGGCGAACGCACCGGACGGGCGCCGGGTGGTGCTGCGCAGCTACGCCGACGCGTTCGAGTACGACGTGCCCGACGGCGACGTGGTCGCCGCGCTGACCACCGGCACGCCGCGGGTCACACCGTTGCCGGACGAGCCCCAGGGCGAGTCGATCACCTACAGCCGGGACGGCCGTTCCCTGCTCACGGTCTCCGAGTCCGCCGACCAGCCGGCGGGCACCCGCCCGACCGTTCTGCGGTACCCCGCCTCGACGGCGCCGGCCGCCTCCCCGCGCCGCCCGGAGCCGACCACGGCCGGCCCGGTGGCGGCCACCCCGGTCCGCCCGGAGGGCGAGGTGGTCGCCGCCGCCAACCGGATCTGGCCGATCGCGGCAGGCGCCGGGACACTGTTGGCGCTGCTCGGGCTGGCCGGGTTGCTCCGGTCGCGGCGCGCCGCCCGTCGGTGACCGACGGGCGGGCGCGGACAGCCGCGGTGGCTCATCCGCCGCAGACGGCCGACCGGGGCCGGCGCTCCCCGACCCGGGGGACCGGGCCGATGCGACAGGATGGGTGCATGTCCGTGCTGTCCGTGTTGCGCCACCCGATCGTCGTCGCCCCGATGGCCGGCGGTCCGTCCACGCCAGCGCTCGTGGCGGCCGCCTCCGCCGCCGGCGGGTTGGGCTTCCTCGCCGCCGGGATGATCGACGCCGGCCGGCTGGCCGCCGACATGGCCGAGGTTCGCGGCCGCACCGACCGGCCGTTCGGGGTCAACGTCTTCCTGCCCGGCCCCGGCACAGTGGACGAGGCCGCCATCCGGGCGTACGCGGACCGGCTCGCCCCGGAGGCCGGTCAGCACGGGGTGACCCTGGGCGAGCCGGCGGGCGGCGACGACGGGTACCCGGAGAAGATCGCCCTGCTGCTCGCCGAACCGGTCCCGGTGGTGTCCTTCGCGTTCGGGCTGCCCGACCGTGCCGCGGTGGCCGCCCTGCACGAGCGGGGCACCGAGGTGTGGGCCACGGTAACCCGGCCGGATGCCGCCACGACCGCCGCGGACCTCGGCGTGGACGTCGTGGTGGTGCAGGGCACCGAGGCCGGCGGGCACCGCGGCGGCCTTCCGGACGACGACGACTACGCGCTGCTGCCGCTGCTCCGGCTGGTCGCCGCCGGGTGCGACCGCCCGCTGGTGGCGGCCGGGGGCGTCGTCGACGGCCCGGGGGTGGCCGCCGTGCTCGCCGCCGGCGCCGCCGCCGCGCAACTCGGTACGGCCTTCCTGCGCTGCCCCGAGGCCGGCAGCTCGCCGATGCACCGGGCGGCGGTGGCCAGTTCGGCACCGACGGCCCTGACCCGGGCGTACACCGGCAAGCGGGCGCGCGGTGTGGTGAACGACTTCCTGCGCCGGCACGACGCGGCGGCACCGACCGGCTACCCGCAGGTGCTGCACCTGACGCGTCCGCTGCTCGCCGCCGCCCGACGCGACAGCGACGCCTCGGTGGCCAACCTCTGGGCCGGGCAGGCGCACGCCCTCGCCCGGGACGTGCCGGCGGCCGAGCTGGTCGCCGAGCTGAGCGCCGGTGCCCGGGCCGCGTTGGCGGCGGCGGCGGACCGTTCCGCACGCTGGGGCTGACGGGTCACCGACGACGGCCCGGGCCGGGCGGGACGGGCCGGACGCGAAACCCGTAGAGTCGCGCCGTGATCGAGATCGGCGCGCAGGTCGACCTGTCCCACCCGCCCGACCGGGTCTGGCTCGCACTGACGGATGCGGAGCTGCTCGGCCGGTGGTTCGCCGAGGCCGAGACGGTGGCGGGGGTGCCGGACCGGCTGGTGCTGCAGACTGCCGGGTTGCCCGGCTTCGACGCGAACGTCGAGGTCGAGGTGACCGAGCGACGGGTGCCCGAGCTGTTGGCGTTGCGGTGCGACGAGGCCGGTCGGCTCACCGAGCTGACCTGCACCGTCACCGCCACGAAGCAGGGCTGCCGGCTGGCGGTGCGAGAGGTCACGACGCACGGCGTGTGGTCCGCCGAGCAGCACGAACCGCGCGAGCAGCAGCTCCGGCAGGCCCTGACCGTGCGCCTGCCGGCCATTCTCGACTGGCTCGCCTTCCAGAAGGTCGACCTGAGTCGCGGCGAGGTCGGTATGGCCACCGAACTGCCGACGATCGGCGCGCCCGGCGCCGGCCCGGCCCGGGCACGCCGCCGCCGTCGCACGGTGGTCGCGGTGCTGGCCGGGGCCGTACTGGTCGCGGGGCTGGCAGCGTGGGTCACGTTGCCGGGCGAGCCGGACAGCGCCGCCGCACCGGCCCCGGCGACACCGTCGCCGACGGCGTCGTCGTCCGGGGCGACGGTCGCGCCCACCGGCACACCGAGGTCCGTGGCCTCGGCGCGCCCTTCGCGGACCCTCGCGTCGGCGACCCCCCGACCGAGCCGGACGCCGGTGGCGAAACCGTCGCCCACCCTCGCCCCGGTCCCGGCGCCGCCACCGCTGACGGCTGGCTACCGCACCGACTCCAGCCGACTGTTCGGTTACACGGGTGAGGTGGTGGTCGGCAACCCGGGTGGCGCGCCGGTGGCGGACTGGGCCGTGGTGGTCACCCTCCCCGAGGACAGCAGCGTCGACGATGTCGACGGCGCCGACGTGCGGCGGGAGGGACGGACGCTCACCTTCACCGGGCCGGCCGTGCCAGCCGGCGGGTCGCACACGTTCCGCTTCGAAGTCCGCGACAGCCGCCCCAAGGCCCGGGAGCCGGAGAGCTGCACAGTGGGCGGCAACCCGTGCGCGGGCCTGTGACCGTGGGCCGATAGCGGCCCGACCCGAGGTCGGTCGGCCGGTCGTCCCTAGGCTGGCGGCATGGCACTGCTGCACCGGGCGACCCTGCGCCCCTCGAAACTCGACCTGCTGGCGACCTGGCTCCCCGGTCAACCGTGGTACCGGGGGCCGGTCGGCGCCGACGTGCTGAGCCGGGGCGCCTACCGCTTCGACGACCCCGCCGGCGCCGTCGGCATCGAGACGATGCTGGTCGGCACCGCCGACGGGCCGGTCCACCAGGTACCGCTCACCTACCGCGCCGAGCCCCTGGACGGTGCCGACGACTGGCTCGTCGGCACCACCGAGCACTCGGTGCTCGGCCCGCGCTGGGTGTACGACGGCTGCGCGGACCCGGTGTACGCGGCGGCGCTGGCCGACGCGATCCTCGCCGGCACCGGCCAGGCGGAGCAGTACTTCGAGGTCGACGGCCGACGCGAGTTGCGCGAGCCGACCATGACCATCGTGGCCAGCGGTGCCGGGGTGTCCCCGGTCGGTGACGGGGGACCGGTGGTCGACGAGGACGCCACCCTGATCGTCACCGACTCCGTCGAGTTGCTGGTCGTCCGCCGGCCCGGCGCCGTGGCCACGGATGCCGCCGGGGCTGTCCTCAGTGGCAACTGGGACGGGCAGCCGTCGACCGTGCCCCTGGCGTACGCCCGGGCGCGCTGAGGGGCGGGGGCGACCGGGCCTTCCCGCAGCGGCTCGACGGCGGACCGGCTGGCCGTTACGGTCGGGGCGTGGTCACCGTCGCCGACGTCCGGGCCCTCGCCCGGACGCTGCCGCGCAGCAGCGAGCACCTGATCCGGGACCGGGTGAAGTTCCGCGTCGGGTCGATCGTCTACGTCGCCTTCTCCCGGGACGAGTCGACGATGGGCTTCGGCTTCCCGAAGCAGGAGCGGGCCGCGCTGGTCGCCGCCGAGCCGGAGCTGTTCTTCATGCCCGGCGAGTCCGACCTCCGCTTCCACTGGGTGTGCTGCCACACCGCCCGACTGGAGCACGGGTACATGACCGAGCTGGTCACCGAGGCATGGCGGATGGTGGTGCCGAAGTTCCTGGCCCGGCAGCGGTTGGGCAGCTGAGGGCGGACGGGGGCCCGGTCATCCGGGCCCCCGTCGCCGTCACCAGGGGGCTGGTGGCGGTGGCGGCGACACCGGCGGCCGGTCGTCGCAGGTGATGGTGTTCGGCAGCAGCCACGGCGCCAACCAGCCGCCGTCGTTGCCGCCCAGGTCGGTCAGCGCGAACTCCGAGCCGGCCGGGGTGAAGTGGAACGACCCGCAGTTGTTGACGCCGACGGCACCCACGTTGCGAGCGTCCACGTTGGCGAACGAGGCCGAGCCGGCCGACCGGGCGCTGACCACCGAGGTGCCGGTGCCGTCGACCCGGATGTCCCGGAAGTGCACGTTGGTGATCGAGTGGAGATCCTTCACGGGCCAGTCGCTGACCAGCATGATCGCGTTGTACGTGCTGTCGAGGTAGGCGTCACCGACCACCTCGATCCTCGCGTCGATGCTCCGGTCCAGGGCGAAGAACCAGATGGCGCCGAGACCGATGTTCCAGTTCAGCTCGTACGTGCCGGCCCGGGCGGTGGTGTTGTTGGTGATCCGGAGGTGCCCGGTGAACGGCTCCGCGCCGAAACGGGAACCGACCTGGATGCCGCTGCCCTCACGGACCGGATCGGCGATCAGGTTGTGCGAGACGGTGTTGTCCGTGCCGCCGTAGATGGCGATGCCGTTGGCCAGGGTCGGCGACTGCACGGTGTTGTGGTCGAACGTGTTCCGCGTGTTGGCCGTCTTCTCCGACCACATCGCCAGCCCGTCGTCGCCGGTGTTGCGGACGAAGTTGTGCGCGACGAGCGAGTCGGTCACGCCGGTGTGGAAGTTGAGCGCGTCGGCGATCTGGTCGACGATGATGTTGTTGGTGACGCGGACATTCGTCATCGGACCGTCGAACCACAGGCCGACCTTGGTGTGGTGCAGGTACAGCCCGTCGATGGTCGAGTCGCTCATCGCGCCGCCGATCGCGTTGACCTGGTCGGTGTCGATGCGCTCCCGGACGTCGCCCTCGATGGCGAAGCCGGAGAGGTGGACGTTGCGGCTGCCGCCGTCGGTGGCGTCCCGGCCGTAGAAGCCGACGCCGGTGTGCACCGAGCCGTCCGGCGCGGGCGTCGGCAGGGCGACCTGCCGGCCCTTGATGATGGTGTACCAGTTGCCGGCGCCCTCGATGGTCACGTCGTCGACGATGATGTGCCGGTTGACCTGGTAGGTGCCCGGTGGGATGTACACCTTCAGGTGGGCGCGGCGGGCGAACGCGATGGCACGGTCGAGGGCGTCGGCGGAGTCGCGCCGGCCGGTCGGGTCGGCCCCGAAGGCCAGCACGTTCGCCGCGAGCAGCCGGATGTGCGGTGGCGCGACCAGTTCGGAGTCGAGCAGGTCGATGACGGTCCACGCGGCGGCGCTGCCGACCGGTGCGGTGAGCCGGATCCGGTCGCCGGCCCGGTGGGTGCGCCCCAGCAGGAGCCGCTGCTCGTCGTAGAAGTGGGTGGGCCGGAACGGCGTGGTGATGGTCGGGTACGGCGTGGTGGCCGACGGCACGCACGAGCACTCGGTGATCCACCAGTCGGGGTGCAACAGCCCGGCCTGGGGGTCGTTGGAGAACGGGTACTGGTTGTAGAGCCAGGAGTACTGCGAGGTCAGCGTCATGCTGCGCACGTGCCTGCCGTTGACCGCGACGCCCAGCGGCGCGGTGATCCCGCCACCACGGGGCGCGTCCGGGATGCTGTACCGCACGGTGATCGCGTTGGCCGCGCTGGGCAGGACGAACTCCACGTACTCGCCGGGGGTGAGCCGGACGGCCCGGCGGCCGGAGGCCTCCGCGGGCAGCGTGTAGGCGGACCGGTCGGGGCCGATGATCTCGCCGTTGGTGCGGGCGTTCTCCGCTTCCTGCTCGACGAAGTCGACGTCGGCGCCGCGTCCGGCGACCAGCGCGGGGTCGAGGGCGGCCCGGGTGACCACCGGCGCTGCACCGGATGGCGTGGGCGGAGCGGCAACGGCTACGGCGGGCCCGACGACCAGCGTGGTGACGGCGGTCGCGAGTGCGAGCGCGGTGGCGGCCGGCCGGCCCGGGCGCCCCCGCGCCGGCATGATGAACCGAAACATCGGTGACCCTCCTGTGTGGGTGGTGGTGGAGGTCCGCCCGGCGCTCCCCCTGACGCCCGACATTGATCGTCATGATGCAGCACCGAACACTGCGCTGCAAGACACCAATCGAACAACGAAAAGAAGCGACAGTTTGGTCGCAAGAACTGAACGGTCACCGGATCGACGTGTCGTGCGGCGCCTGAGCCCGGGCAGGTCGCGCCCGGCGTACGCTGACCGGCGTGGATCAAGAAGACCGGATCGCCCTTTTCCTGGACTACGAGAACCTGGCGTTGGGGGCGCGCGACCACCGTGGCGGCGCGGCCTTCGACTTCCGGCCCATCGCGGACGCACTCGCCGAGCGCGGGCGGGTCGTGGTGCGTCGGGCGTACGCCGACTGGTCCTACTTCGACGAGGACCGCCGGATGCTCACGCGGTCGCACGTCGAGCTGATCGAGATCCCGCAGCGGATGGGCGCCTCCCGCAAGAACGCGGCCGACATCAAGATGGCCGTCGACGCGATCGAGCTGGCCTTCGAACGCGACTACATCTCCACCTTCGTGATCTGCAGCGGCGACAGTGACTTCACGCCGCTCGTCCACAAGCTCCGCGAGCTGAACAAGCGGGTCATCGGCGTCGGTGTCGAGGGGTCGACGTCGGCGCTGCTCCCGCCGGCCTGCGACGAGTTCCTCTACTACGACCGGCTGGAGGGTGTGGACATCCCGCCGACCAGCAGCCGTCGCGGCCGTCCGGTGCGGCAGCCCGGCCAGGACCAGCGGGCGCCCGAGCCGGAACGCGAGCAGCCCGAGCCGGAGGTGGAGCGCCGGCCGGCGGGGGAGGAGCCCGACCGGGACGTGGACGCACTCGCCGTGCTGGTGGCCCAGACGGTGGCCGGGCTACAGGGCAGCGCCAGCGGCGAGGTGACCGCCTCGCGGCTCAAGCGCACCCTGCTGCGCAAGGACCCGACGTTCAGCGAGTCCGACTACGGCTTCCGTACCTTTGGCGAACTGCTGCGCCACCTCGCCGGCCACAACGTGATCGAGCTGGCCGAGGGCCCCGCGAAGGGCGACCCCGAGGTCTCGCTGCCCGAGCACGGCGACCGGGAGGTGGCCTTCGGCCTGCTCCGTGGCGTGGTGGCGGACCTCGGCAGCAGCGGCAACCCGGTGGCGCTGTCCGGGCTGAAGAACCAGCTCCGCCGGGCGCGTCCCGACTTCAGCGAGAAGAAGCTCGGCTACCGCAGCTTCCTCCAGTTCTGCAAGGCCGCCGCCACCGGTGGCGCGGTCGACCTACGGTGGAGCCCCGAAGCCGACGACTACCTGCTCACCGCGCAGGGATGAACGTGGAGCCCGCGCAACGGCACCCGAATCGAGTCTGATTCGTTGCTCAGGACGTGAGGGAATCGCCGAGACGGTTCCTCCCTGTCGGCGGCCGGCTTGAAATGTGACTGAATTGCGGTTATTGATGCGGTAACGGCCCACCTGCGACGTACCCCTTGGCCGTAATTTGCTATACGGTCGGCGAATGATGGTGGAGGAACACTGGTGGAACGGAGACACGACCCCGCGCGGGCGCCGGGACGTGTATATCCGTACTGACGGGCAGGGTTGGGAGGTCCGCGCCCAGATCGGTGGGGCGTCGGGTCGTGAGCGGGTGCAGCAGTGCCCCAGCCGGGCCTCGGCGGCCATCCTCGCCGATGCGTGGCGCGGCACCCACCCATCCTGGCGCGAACTGAAGCGCTGATCCGGCACCGGGCCGGGCCGGCAACGCTCCTGGGCTCCCGCCCGGTGCGATCGTCGGTCGGCCCGGTGCTCGACTCGACCGCTGAGCATCAACTGGTCAAGAGTTGCTCGTGCCATTGCTGCACACCGCCCGTGTCCGCCGTCCCAGGCGGGGTACAACCGGGGGTAGGCAGGATGGAGGTCCCATGTCGCAGGGTCCCGACGAGCAGAACCCGGAGATCACCGACGAGGTTCGGGAGGCCGAACGTCGGCTGGCCCGGTTCGCCGGCCGATCCGACGACGACGCGCTGACCGACGACGACGCCCGGGTGCCGGACGACGCTCGCACCGAGCGCGAGGCCGACTAGGACGGGTCCCAGTCGGCCCCGGCGGGCGGTCAGGCGGACGGGACGGGGAGCACGGCGGCCTCTGCCGCCGAGCGGTGCGCCAGCTCGATCAACTCGACGGTGGCGACCGAGTCCCGCGGATCCACCGGCATCGCCGTGCCGTCCCGCAGCGCCGTCGCCACCTGCTGGTAGAAGCTCTGGTAGGAACCGGCCTCGGTGGGCACGGCCCGCAGGTCGCCGTCGACGCCGAGCAGGCCGTACCGCTCCGGCGGAACCTCGCCCCAGCCCGGCTGGTCCGGACGGCCGCCCTCGTGCAGCGCTGCCTCCTGGACGTCCAGCCCGTACGTCGTGTAGCCGGCCTGGTCGCCCAGCACCCGCAGCCGGGGCCCGAGTTGAGCGGTCAGCGCGCCCATCCACAGGTGCGAGTGCACACCGTTGGCGTGGGTCAACGCCACGAACGCGTCGTCGTCGACCTCGGCGCCGGCGCGCCGCCGGTCCACCTCCGCGTAGACGCGATCGACCGGGCCGAAGAGCTGCACCGCCTGATCGACGAGGTGGGCGCCGAGGTCGAAGAGGGCCCCGCCGGCCTCCTCGGGACCGGCGAGCTCCCGCCAGCCCGGCTTGATCGTCGGACGGAAACGCTCGAACCGGGACTCGAAGCGGAGCACCCGTCCCAACTCGCCCTGCTCGACGAGCCGGCGGGCGGTCAGGAAGTCGCCGTCCCAGCGGCGGTTCTGAAACACGGTCAGCGGCACGCCCCGGCGGTCGGCCTCCTCGACCAGCGCCCGGCTCTCGGCGGCGGTGGGGGCCAGCGGCTTGTCCACCACCACCGGCAGGCCGGCGGTCACCGCCGCCCGGGCCATCGGCACGTGCTGCCGGTTCGGCGTCGCCACCACCACCAGGTCCAGCGCGTCCGGCGTACGCCACAGCTCTTCGGCGTCGTCGACGAGGCGGGCGTCCGGGTGCTGCTGCCGGGCCTGCTCGCGCCGCTGTGGATCACGCGTCACGATGGCGTCCAGCCGCAGCCCGGGTGTCGCGGCGATCAGCGGCGCGTGGAACACCCGGCCCGCCAGCCCGTACCCCAGCAGACCGACCCGCAGCGCCTCCGCCATGCCGTACTCCCGTCTCCCCGGCCCGCGCCCCGGTGACGGCGGTACCGCTGACCGAATCTACGCCCCGGCCGGCCGGGCCCGATCCGGACCCGGCGCTGCTCAGGGGACGGGATCGGCCCGCAGGTAGGTGAGCACCGCGAGCACCCGACGGTTGGTGTCGTCGCTGGGCGGCAGGTCGAGCTTCAGCAGGATGTTGCCGACGTGCTTGCCGACCGCCGCCTCGGTGACGTGCAGCCGGGCGGCGATCGACGCGTTGGACCGGCCCTCGGCCAGCAACGCCAGCACCTCCCGTTCCCGGGCGGAGAGCGCGGCGAGCGGGTCGCGCGGGCGGTGCAGCAGTTGCCGGACCACGTCCGGGTCGATGGCGGTGCCACCGGCGGTGACCCGGCGCAGGGTGTCGACGAACTCGGTCACCTCCGCCACGCGGTCCTTGAGCAGGTAGCCGACCCGCTGGCCGTCGCCGCTGTCCAGCAGCGCCGCGGCGTACCCGGTCTGCACGTACTGGCTGAGCACCACGACCGGCAGCTCGGGCCGCTCGGCGCGCAGCGCGACGGCCGCGCGCAGCCCGTCGTCCCGCCGGCCGGGTGGCATCCGGATGTCGGTCAGCACCAGGTCCGGCCGGTGGGTGCGGGCGGCGTCCAGCAGCTCCGGCGCCGAGCCGACGGCGGCGCACACCGCGAAGTCGAAGCGGGTCAGCAGCGCGACCAGACCCTCGCGCAGCAGCACCTCGTCCTCGGCGAGCACCACCCGCGTCACCGACGGCACGGCAGCTCCACCCGCAGCAGCGTGGGCCCGCCGGGCGGGCTGGACAGCAGCAGTCGCCCGTCCGCTGCGGCGACCCGGTCGGCGAGGCCGGTCAGGCCGGTACCCCGGGACGGGTCGGCGCCGCCGTGGCCGTCGTCGGAGACCTCGACGACAAGATCCCCGCCGACCCTGGTCAGGTGCACCTCGGCGCGGCTGGCCCCGGCGTGTCGGGCCACGTTGCCCAGCGCCTCGGACACCACGAAGTAGGCGGTGGTCTCGACGATCTCCGGCAGCTCGCCGTCGAGGTCGGCGCGCACGGTCACCGGGACGGTGGCCGCGTCGCCCAGCTCCCGCACCGCGCCGGCCAGGCCGAGGTCGGTGAGGCTCTGCGGACGGATGCCCTGCACCAACTGCCGGAGCATCACCATCAGACCCCGGGCCTGGTCGTGGGCGACCGACAGCGGCCGGGCCGCCGGGGAGTCCTCGGGGACGTCCAGCCGGGCCAGCCCCAGTTGGAGGGTGAGACTGGTCAGCCGTGGTTGCGCACCGTCGTGCAGGTCACGCTCGATCCGACGACGTTCGGCCTCGTACGCCCCGACCAGCCGGGTCCGGGACCGGGCGACCTCGCGCAGCGCCGCCGCGTCGACCGGCCAGGCCAGCGCCCACCGGGCCACGGCGGCCTGGACGGCGGCGAGCAGGCCTGCCAGGTACCAGAGCACCGGGATGAGCAGCACGCCCACGATCGCGTACGGGACGGCCTCGCCGGGGCTGCCCACGGTGCGCCAGATCACGACCGGCTGGTTGTCGTCGCCGGCGAGCCAGGGGCTGGTGACCAGCCCGAGGTCGAGGAGAACCAGCAGCAGGAGGACCCAGTACGCGACCGGCACGAACCCGCCCAGCCAGAACAGGTACGCCACCTCCCGCCAGCCGGCGGCCGTGCGGTAGCGGGCGGCCAGACCCTGCCACGGCGGCGGAGGCAGCGGTCGACCGTCGACGAGGCCGAGCCGCCACCGCTCGACGGCGGCCACCGGGAAGCTCACGATCGGCGCCAGCGCCAGCAGGGTGAGGCTGCCGACCACCAGGAACAGGATGAGCGGGATCTCCGGCGGCCGACCGTGCAGCCATACCGCGTTGAGGGCGGCCAGCAGCGGCCCGACGACCACGAGCAGCCCGACGGAGAGCACGCCGGCGATGGGCACGGTGCTGACGAGGTAGACCAGCGCGCGCCAGGGCCAGGCGGAGATCAGCCAGCCGCGGCGGCGCAGCGCCGCGGCCAGGTGACGAGGGTGTTCCGAGGTCATGCCGCAGACGCTAATCGTCGGCGTGCGGTCGACCCAGCCGTCCAGATCCACTTTCCGGGGTAGGTCCAGCACTACCCTCACCGGCGGCGTACGACGTACGCCCACGTTGCTAGGATTGCCGCACCATGGCGAGTGAGCGCAAGGCGACGGCGGACCCGGCCCGCAGCCTGGCCATCCTGTGGCGCACCCGGGAACCGACCAGCCGCAGCGCCGGCCCGGGGCTCAGCGTCGACCGGATCGTCCGGGCCGCCATCGGCATCGCCGACGCCGAGGGTCTCGACGCGCTGACCATGCGCCGGGTGGCCGAGGCGCTGGGCGTCGGCACCATGTCGGTCTACACCTACGTGCCGGGCAAGGCCGAGCTCGTCGACGTCATGATCGACACCGCGTACGGCGAGATGCCCCGCACCGCCGTCGCCGGGGACTGGCGGGCCAGGTTGGAGCGGATCGCCCGGGACAACCTCGCGCTCTACCAGCGCCACCGGTGGATGCTGCGGGCCGAGACGACCCGGCCGGTGCTCGGCCCCCACCTGCTGGCCAAGTACGACCACGAGCTCACCGCGGTCGCCGACATCGGGCTCACCGACGTGGAGATGGACGCGGTGCTCACCCTGGTGCTCGGGCACGTGAAGAGCGCCGCGCGCGCCGCGTCCGAGGTGGTCGACCTGGAGCGGGAGACCGGCATGACCGACGGCCAGTGGTGGCAGTCGCACGCACCCTGGCTGGAGACGTACATGACGGCCGGCAGCTACCCGACCGCCGCGCGGGTCGGCACCGCGGCGGGCCAGCAGCACGGCGCGGCGTACGGGCCGGAGTACGCCTTCGAGTTCGGCCTGCAACGCGTCCTCGACGGTATCTCGGTGGTGGTCGCCGAGCGGGCGGCCGCCGGGTAGCGCGAGCCGCGTCCTCCGGTCAGGGGTACTGCGTCACCAGGGGCTCGTCGGCCTCGACGACGTACGTCGACAGCATCATCGTGGTGGTGTCGTCGGTGACGTTGCGGGCATTGTGGATCGTCCGGGGCGGGATCAGGAACGGTTCGCCGGCGTGGATGGTCAACGTCCGCCGGTCGTCGAACTCCATGTCGACCGTGCCACGGATGAGGTAACCCACCTCCTCGCCGGGGTGGCTGTGCCGTCCTGACGCCAATCCGACCGGTATCTCGAAGAGCGTCTGCACGATCAGACGGCCGGGCACGGAGGCCGGGTGTCGCTGCAGCTCGGTGCGCTTCACGCTCGGCGCCGACGCGTCGCCGGGTTCCCTCGCCACGACTCCCCCTGGTCTCGTACGCGGCACCGCTGCGGACACGGGCGACTCTAATGTGATCCGCCCGGCGTCACGGCGTACCCGGCGGAACCCGCCCGGCCCGTCCGTCCGGGTGGTACGACTGGGACGGCGGTGGCATCGGAGGCCGGGAAGGATGGCGATGGCTCACGGGCTTCCCAGGCGGCTGCCGCAGCGCGGGAACGACCGCGGACGGCCCACCGATGCCTGAGGGCTCACCGCGCCGCGATGGACCGGAGCGGCACGACATCGTGGAGTTGCGGGTGCACGGCGTCTCCGGGGCGCGCCCGGAGCGGGTCCTCTACCGGACGCACGTCCGGCAGGTCGCCGGCGACCGCAGCGGCGGCTTCCACCGCCCGGTGACCGAGCAGCCCGGCGACGCCGACCCGGACGGGGTGACGCTGGAGGCGTACCGGTGGGGCGATCTGCCGTCGGGCACCGTGGGCCGGACGTTGTCGCTGGTCTTCCTGCTGCCGTTCATGCTCAGCAACCTGGCGGTCTGGATGCGACCGGCGGGCCGGCGCATCGGTTCCGGCGTCACCGTGCTGTGCCGGCTCCTCGCGCTCAACCTCACCGCGCTGTACGTGCTCTCGATGGCCGGTGTCGCGCTCGACCTGATCGCCTGGCGGTGTCTCGGTGTCGCCCGGTGCGCGCACCCCTTCACCATGACCGCCGAGCTCGACGGCCGGCAGATGGGGCAGCGGCTGGCGGTGCTGGCCCTGGTGCCGGTCGCCGCCGTCGTCCTGCTCCGCCTGCTCGGTAACCGCCGACCCCGTCCACCCCGCCACCCGCTGTGGGCGGTCGAGCCACTGGTGGCACGGCTGCGGGCGATCCACGTCGCCGTCGCGCTGGCCGTGCTCGACGTGATGCTGCTCGCGGCCCGTTCCAGCAGCGGGCGGACGGCGTGGACGACGATCCTGCTGGCGCTCTCCGGTGCGGTGCTGGTGACCTGCGTCGGCCTGCTCGCCGTCCCCGGGCTGCTGGACGGTGCGGCGACCGGGCGGGCGGCCACGCGCACCGCCGGGACGGCGCGGGCGGTGGCGTACGCCGTGAGTGTGGCGACGCTCGTCGTCGTCGCGATGGACGGGCGGGACTGGCCGTCGTCGCCCGGGCTGCCCGGCTACGACCAGGTCGTCAGTACGGCGATGTTCGGTCAGATGTCACTGCTGGTCGTGCTGAGCGTTCTGGTGCTGTGGCACCACCGTCGGGGGGACCGCCGCTCCCCGCTGCCGCGCGGGCTCGGCGCGGCTGTCATGGCGGCGATCGCGGTCGGCCTGGCCGGCGCGTTCTCCGCCGACCTGGTCTACCAGAGCGGGCAGTTGCTCGGCGGCTACCAGGGCGACGGCGGGCCGCCGCTGCCGTACCAGTGGACGATCCTGGCCTTCTTCCTCCATGTGACCGCGGGGGTGGTGCTGGGCGGCGCGATGACGTTCACGTCACGGCGCCCGAGGTGGCAGGCCGCCAGGACGATCACCGCCGGGGACTTCCCGGCACCACCGCCGGGTGCCACCGAGGAACTGCGGACGGTGACGAGGGCCATCGCCCGGGCCCGGTTCACCGAGTGGCTGGGAATGCTTACCGTGGCGTACGCGGCGCTGGCGGCGATCGGTCTGACCACGGGCGTCCTGGGGCTGGCCGGGTTCGAGCCGGACGAGCTGGCGGGGCGTCTGCTCGGGCTGCCCGCCGGATCCGTCGGTGTCGGCCTCGCCGTGGGCAGTTACCTCACCGCCAGCGTGGTGCTGGCCCTGCTCCTGGGTGGGATCCTCGCCTACCGGACGGCGTGGTTCCGCCGGCACGTCGGGATCCTGTGGGACCTGGGGACCTTCTGGCCACGGGCCGCCCACCCGTTCGCGCCGCCGAGCTACGCCGACCGCGCGGTGCCGGAGCTGGTGGACCGGATCACCGAGCTCGCCGGGCGTCACGCCGGGGTGCTGCTCAGCGGGCACAGCCACGGCTCGGCGCTGCTGGCCCTCGCGGTGCTGCGGCTGCCCCCGGAGCTGCGTCCACGGGTCGCGCTGCTCACGTACGGGTCCCCGCTGGGCCGGCTGTACGCCCGGCTGTTTCCGGCGTACCTGAACGACGAGGTGCTCCGTGAGGTGGGGGAGCGGATCGGGTGGCGGTGGCTGAACCTGTGGCGGGACACCGATCCGGTCGGCGGCTGGATCTTCGCGCCGCACCGGCCCGGCGATCAACCCCCGGACGCCGACGATCCCGCCGGGCGGGTCGATCGCCGCCTGCGGGACCCGAGGGACCTGGCACCGCCAGGGTCAGAGCGTCGGCCGCCGCTGCTGCGGGGGCACCAACCGGGTGAGTCCGATCCCGAGTTCCGGGCGGCGGTGCGCGAACTCGTCGGGCGGCTACGCGACCAGGGCCGTGCGTGAGCGGTGGACGGACCGTCCCGAGTCGCACCTCACCCGTCCTCCGGCAGCCGTTCGGACTCCGCGACCACCGCCCGCACCTTGCGCAGGGTGGCGTCGGGGGAGCGGATCGCGGCACGCCACCGGTCCAGCGTGCGGGTGAGCACGCGGACCACGAACTGCAACTGGTTGACCTGCTCGCGGAGCACCCCCAGCTCGGACCGGGCGCTCAGCGCCTGCTCCTCCAGCTCGGTGATCCGGGTCTGTAGTGGCTGCACCAGGGTGAGGGCGGCCTCGGTGAGGGTGTCGGCCGCGTCGGCCTTGAACTTGCCCCGCTGCACCACCACGGTGGCGATGGCGGCCAGGCCGGTGGTGCCGCCGAGGATGCCGAATGCGCTGAGCGCCACCTGCAGCCACGGGGGTGCTTCGGGCGCCGGTGTGGAGATCACGTGACACCGTCCTTGATCGGTTCGCCGTTCGTGCACTGGATGGCCCGGGCCAGCCGGCGCAGGTCGATGGCGATCTGAGCGGCCCGCCACAGGGACCCCACCGCGAGCGCGGTGATGAACGACGCTGCCGCGACGGACTGCCGACCCGAGACGACCAGCAGGGCCATCGTGTACATGCCGCTGATGGTGCCGAACACCAGAACCGACGCGAGCTCGATGCCGAGCCCGGTGGCGAGCCGGCCGGGCCACAGGATGCCCGACAGGCCGCCCACGCCGACCGCGATCAGACCGATCTCCCAACCGACCTGGATCGGGACCGGCATGGACATCTGGACCGAGGTGGGTCGGACGTCGAGCACCAGCAGAAGAACACCGCAGATGGGTGCCATGACCAGGGCGGCCACCTCGAACGGCTGGTGCCGGGACCGGATGCGCAGGTATCCCACGGCGACTCCTTGGTCGAGGAGGTGAGCGACTCGCCGCCGTTGGCTGGCCGGTTACTGCCTGTGTATCACCGGTGACCACTGAGCGTCCACCTGGAGTCACGTCGCATATCCGCAGGTCAGGCCCATTCTCCAGGGCGAGGGCCGGGTTGGGGCGCGCGGAGCGGTGAAGGGAGGTGGGGGGCCGGCCCGCCATGTCGCTGAGTGACCACCAGTGTCAGAAAAACGACATGACGGGCGGCCGGCGCGGTGGAGTGCTACCGGGCGAGCAGGGCCCGCAGGGCCCGTACCACCTCTGCGGGCGCCTCCTCCGCCATGAAGTGCCCGCAGGTGACCGTCCGGTGCTCCAGGTCCGGCGCCCAGGCCCGCCACACCGCGGCCGCGTCGTAGCCCAGCGCCGCGCCCCAGTCCTGCTGCAGAACGCTCACCGGCATCCGCAGCCGGTTACCCGCCTCCCGGTCCGCGGTGTCGTGCGTGACGTCGACCCCGGCGGACGCCCGGTAGTCGGCGACGATCGAGGTGATCGCGGCCCGGGACGCGCTCAGGTACGCGGCGCGCACCTCCGGCGGCGACGCCTCCGGGTCCCGCGTCCAGACGTCCAGGAAGTGGCCGAAGAAGGCGTCCGGGCTGCCGCCGATCAGCTCCTCGGGCAGGCCGGGCGGCTGCGCCATCAGGTACAGGTGGAAGGCGACCGCTGCGCTGGCGCCGTGCAGCACGTTCCACATGTCCAGGGTGGGCACCACGTCGAGCAGGGCGAGATGGCTGACCGCCTGCGGATGGTCGAGGCCGGCGCGGAACGCGACCAGGGCACCCCGGTCGTGCCCGGCCAGCGCGAAGCGCTCGTGACCGAGCGCGGCGGCCAGCGCCACGATGTCGGCCGCCATCGTGCGCTTCGCGTACCCGGTGCCGTCGGTGTCGAGGGGCTTGTCGCTGTCGCCGTAGCCGCGCAGGTCGGGACAGATGACCGTGTGGTCGGCGGCCAGGTCGGCCGCGACGTGCCGCCACATGAGGTGGGTCTGCGGAAAGCCGTGCAGCAGCACGACAGCGGGTCCGGAGCCGCCCACGGCGACGTTCAGCGTCACGCCGTCGGCGACGGTGACCCGGCGGTAGTCGAATCCGTTGATCCTGGGGTCCACGGGGGAACCTTCCTGTGGGTGTGGGGTCGGCGCGGGGAGGTGCCCGTCGCCCTCGTACGTCATCGAGCCTGACCGGTGGTGATCAGCAGCCGGTCAGCGTCCGATCAGTGCCGGCGGGCTGCGGCCGGCCACGGGGACCTGCCTAGATTGGTGCCATGACCAGGCAGCCGACGGCACCCGAGGCGGTGACCTTCGGCGTGCTGGGCCCGGTGACCGCCGCGACCGAGCGTGGGCCGGTCGCGCTCAGAGGGCTCCGCCAGCGGATGGTGCTGGCCCGACTGCTGATCGCCCGGGGCCGGGTCGTGCCGGTGGACCGTCTCGCCGACGACCTGTGGGAGGTGCCCCCGGAGGGCGCGGTGGGCGCGATCCGGACCTTCGTGGCCGACCTACGCCGTGCGCTGGAGCCCGACCGGCCGCCCCGGCAGCCGCCCCGGCTGCTGGTCACCGAGCCCCCGGGGTACGTGCTGCGGGCCGCCCCCGAGGCCGTGGACGCCGAACGGTTCGAGGCGGCGGTCGCCGAGGCGGGACGGCTGCTGGCGGCGGGACGGCCCGCTCCGGCCCTGGCCGCCCTGGACGCGGCGCTGCCGCTCTGGCGCGGGCCCGCGTACGCCGACTGCGCCGGCGAGACGTGGGCGGTCGCCGAGATCAACCGGCTGGACGAGCTGCGGATGCTCGCCGTCGAGCGGCGAGCCGACGCGCTGTTGGCGCTGGGCCGACCCGACGAGGCCGCCGCCGACCTGCCGGCCCACCTCGCCAGCCATCCGCTGCGCGAGGACGCGTGGCGGCTGCTCGCGACGGCCCGGTACCGCTCCGGGCGGCAGGGCGAGGCGCTGGCCGCACTACGGCAGGCACGGGACGTCCTGGTGAGCGAACTGGGCCTGGACCCGGGTCCCGAGCTGCGGCGGCTGGAAGCCGACATCCTCGCGCAGGCGCCACACCTCACCCTGCCGGCTGGGCCGGCCACCTCCGAGGTGCTCGCCCGGACGGAGCCGCCCCCCGGATCCGTCAGACCGGCCGGACCGGTCACGGAGCGACCCTTCGTCGGCCGCGACACGGAGCTGGACCGGCTGCTCCGGGCGGCGGAGGTCGCCGCCCGGACCAGCCGACCCGCTCTGGCCCTGCTCAGCGGGGACCCGGGCGCGGGCAAGACGGCGCTGGCCGAGACTCTGACGCGGCGACTCGCCACCGACGGCTGGACCACCGCGTGGGGTCGCAGCCCGGAGTACGAGGGCGCCCCGGCCGCCTGGCCGTGGACGCAGATCACCGACGCGCTCGCCGGGGCGGCCGAAGCCGGTGTGGCCGACCTCGCCGCGGCCGGGGCGACCGATGGTGCCGACGATCCCGCCGTGGCCCGGTTCCGCCGGCACCGCGCGGTGGCGTCGCTGGTCTCGGCGGTCGCCGGCCGAGGGCCGGTGCTGCTGGTCCTCGACGACCTGCACCGCGCCGACGGGGACACCCTGGACCTGCTGACGGCGCTGCTCGACGGCCCTCAGCCGGCAACCGGGCCGGTGCTGCTCCTCGGCACCTACCGCGCCACCGAGATCAGCCCGGAGCTGACCGCGGCCCTGGCCCGGGTGGCCGGGCTGGAGCCGGTCCGGGAGTACCTCGCCGGCCTGTCCGTGCCGGCGACCGGTGAGCTGGCCCGCACCGTCGTCGGGGCGGAGCTGGACCCACCCACCGTGCGACTGATCCACCATCGCAGCGGCGGCAACCCGTTCTTCGTCCGGGAGCTGGCCCAGCTGTACGCCACGGAGGGTGGGGCGGCGCTGGCGGCGGTTCCACCGGGGGTACGCGACGTCATCCGGCACCGGCTGGCGCAGCTCCCCCCGCCGACCCGGACCCTGCTGCGGCAGGCGGCCGTGCTCGGCCGGGACCTCGACATCGAGGTGCTCGGCACGCTGACCGACGATCCCACGGCCCTGCTGGACGCCGTGGACCGCGCGTTGCAGGCCGGCTTCCTCACCGAGCAGGCCCCCGACGGGCGGCTGCGCTTCACCCACATCCTGGTCCGCGACACGCTCTACGCCGACCTGTCCGCGCCGCGCCGCGCCGCCTGGCACGCCGCCGTCGCCGAGACGCTGGGACACCGTCGGCCCGCCGAGCCCGCCGCGCTCGCGTACCACCTGCTGCGCGCCGGTGGACCGGTCGCCGCCGGCCGCGCCGCCGGGTACGCCCGCGCCGCCGCCGAACAGGCAGAACGGAGCGGCAACCCGCACGAGGCGGCCCGCCTGTGGGGGCAGGCGGTCGAGGCGTACGACCGGTCCGGCCGGGCCGACCGGCGCGAGCGGCTGAGCGCGGTGCTCGGCCTGGGGCGCGCGCTGGCCGTGACGGGCCGGCTGGCCGAGGCGCGGCGGCGGCGAGCGGAGGCGATCGACGACGCGGAGTCCGTCGGCGACCCCGGACTGGTCGCCGAGGTGCTGGCCGGCTTCGACGTACCCGCCATCTGGACCCGCAACGACGACGACGTCCTCGCCGGGCGGATCGCCCGGGCCGCCGAGCACGCCCTGGCCGCACTCGGCGTGCACGGCCCCGCGCAGCGCAGCCGACTGCTGAGCACCCTCGCGCTGGAGCTGCGCGGCACCACCACCGACCGTGGCCGCCGGGCGGCCGACGAGGCCGAGGCCATCGCACGCGCCAGCGGAGACCCCGGGCTGCTGGCCTTCGCGCTCAACGCCCGCTTCATGCACGCCTTCCACCGCGTCGGCCTGGCCGAGGAGCGGGCCCGGATCGGGGCCGACCTGATCGACGTGGCCGCCCGGCACCACCTGGTGACCTTCGAGGTGCTGGGCCACCTCGTCCGGATGCAGGCCTGCTGCGCGCTGGGGGACCGGGCCGGCGCCGACACGCACGCCCGCGCCGCCGACCGCCTCGCCGAGCGGTACGAACTGCCACTGGTCGGCCTCTTCACCCGGTGGTACGCCGCGCTGCGCCTGGCGCTGGTCGGCGAGTCGACCGCGGCGGCGGACGCGTACCGGGCGGCGGCCGTGCGGCTGCCCGCCGACGCCATGCCGGGCCTGACCCGGGGACTGCTCCCGCTCGCCCTGCTCGGCCTGCGCCTGGCCGAGGGCGTCGGCGGTGACCGGCCGATCCCCGGGCTCGGCGGTGCGGACTGGGCCGGCATGGACTGGGGCCCGCACGAGCCGTGGGTCCGCCCGCTGCTGCTGCTGGTCGACGGCGACCGGGACGCCGCCGGGGCCGCCCTGCGGACGCTCCCGGTCGGGCCGCACGACCTGCTGCGGGAGGCGCGGCTCTGCCTCACCGCCCGGGCGGCGCTCGCCCTCGGCGACCGGGCCACGATGGAGAACCTCGCCGTCGAGCTGCGACCGGCCGCCGCCGAGCTGGCCGCCGGCAGTGGGGTGCTCACCCTCGGTCCGGTGGCCGGACACCTCGCCGACCTGGCCGCCGCCCTGGGCCGCGACGACGAGGCGGCCGCGTACCGCCGTACCGCCCGGGCCGTCGCCGCTCGCGACCGCGCCTGACCCCGGCGACTTGCCGTTTCCCCCGAACGGGGCTTCGGGGTGCGGTCAGATGGAACCGGCGCGGCCGCCGTCGGCCGCGGATCGAGGGGGTACGCCGTGGAGGGGCTCGTCCTGATCGTGGTGCTGGGCGCCACCGTCCTGGTCGGCACCACGCTCGGCGGCCGGTACAGCGTGGCGCCGCCGGTGCTGCTCATCTCGTTCGGGGTGCTGCTCGGGCTGGTGCCGCCGCTGTCCGAGCTGACCCTGGAACCGGACCTGGTGCTGCTGATCTTCCTGCCCGCGATCCTCTACCGGGAGAGCCTCACCCTCAGCCTGCGCGAGATCCGGGCCAACCTCCCGGTGATCGGGCTGCTCGCCGTGGTGCTGGTGGTGCTCACCATGGTCACGGTGTCGCTGACCGCGCAGGCGTTCGGGGTGAACCCCGCCGCCGCCTGGGTGCTCGGGGCGGTCCTGGCACCGACCGACGCCGCCGCGGTCACCGGCCTGGCCAAACGGTTGCCCCGGAAGCTCCTGACCACCCTGCACGCGGAGAGCCTGATCAACGATGGCACCGCGCTGGTGCTCTTCGCGGTGACGGTGGGTCTGCTCACCGGTGCCTCGTCGCCGGGCGCGCTGGGCATCGGTGAGGAGTTCGTCGGCGCCTCCGCCGGCGGTGTGATCGCCGGCCTGCTGGTGGGCGGCATCGTGGTGCTGATCCGCAAGCGGCTCGACGAT
The DNA here is from genome assembly GCF_052601155.1 of Micromonospora yongxingensis. Lineage (NCBI taxonomy): Bacteria > Bacillati > Actinomycetota > Actinomycetes > Micromonosporales > Micromonosporaceae > Micromonospora > Micromonospora yongxingensis. The sequence continues at coordinate 20,782 of NZ_JBQXEO010000002.1, read as the reverse complement.
CCGCTGCGCGAGGGCGCGCTGAGTGTGCTGACGCCGTTCGCCGCGTTCCTGCTGGCCGACGCGGTGCACGCCAGCGGTGTGCTGGCGGTGGTGGTCGCCGGCCTGTTGCTGGCCTACGCCGGCCCACGGGTGATCCGTGCCCGGTCCCGGGTGCTGGCGTACGCGTTCTGGGACCTGTCCACTTTCCTGATCAACGGCGCGCTGTTCGTCCTGCTCGGCACGCAGATACCCCAGGCGGTGAAGCGCATCGTCAGTACCTCGCCGACCCGGGCGGTGGTGATCGTGGCGGTGGTCACCGTGGTGATCGTCGGCACCCGGCTGGCCATGGTCTATCTGACGGCGGAGTCGGCGAAGCTGCTGCGCCGCCGGATGGACGACCCCCGTGGGCCGTCCGGCTGGCGGGTGGGGACCGTCGCCGGCTGGTCCGGTTTCCGGGGTGCCGTCTCGCTCGCCGCCGCGCTGGCGGTCCCCGCGACGACCGCCGCCGGTGCACCGGTGCCCGAACGCGACCTGATCATCTTCGTCACCGCGCTGGTGATCGTGCTGATCATGCTCGTTCAGGGCACCACCCTGCCACTGGTGGTGCGCTGGGCGGGACTGGCCGGCGACCCCGAGCGCGCCGACGAGTTGCGGCAGGCCCGACAACGGGCCACCGAGGCCGGCCTGGCCGCGCTGCCGCAGGTCGCCGCCGAGATCGGTGCCGGGGAGGAGACGGTGCGCCGGCTCGAGGCTGAGTACCAGCAGCACCTGGACGACGTCAACGAGGGCGGCGATCGCAGCGCCGAGGAACGCCGTCTGGAACGCAAACTGCGCCTCGGCGTCCTCGAACACAAGCGACGGGAGATCACCCGGCTGCGCGACCGGCGGGAGATCGACGACCTCGTGCTGCTCGACCTCCAGTCCGCGCTGGACAACGAGGAGATCCGGCTGCTCGGCCGCGGGAGCGTCGACTGACTCGCCGGCCCGGCCGCCGCACCGAACGACGGATTGGTGACAGCGGCCGGCGGGTGTGCAGGCCACCCGGTCGTCACGCCGCCGGGTACGGTGGGAAGCGGTTCGGCGTTGGTCGATGCGTACGGTCCGTGAGGGGGTGCCCGTGACCACCGGGGCGACGGAGGCGGGCCTGCGGGTGGTCACCGCACGGGAGTTCCTCGACGAGGTGACCTCGGTGACCCGCGAGCGTGACGCGACCGAGTTCCTCTACCTGATGGCGCAGGGCGACGGCGTCATCGGGGTGCAGTGGGAGCAGCCCGGCGTCGACCATCTGCGCCGCTACCGGGTGCGCGATCCCGACGGGCCGGCCTGCCCGCACTGCGCGCTCCTGGCCGCCGTGCTGGAGCTGGCGCCGGTGCTGCCGCTGGACGTGCTGCGGACCATGCGCACCCGACCCCAGTACGAGACGGTGCTGCGCACCGGTCGGCTGCCACACCTGGCGTTCGCCCGGCCGACGCGCCAACCCGGTGGAAGCTGGCTCGGTGACTGCCACGCGGTGCCCGGTGACCCGCACACCGACGCCGACTGCGCGACGCACGCCGTGCCCGCGCCGAGCGGCGACCTGCTGGACCTTCGCCTCGGGACGCTGCCGCGAGCGGTGCGCGAGCTGTACCCGCACGACGGCGCCGCGACGGCGGACCTCCAGCAGCGGCTGCGGATCGCCCGGGACTGGCGGGCCGACGCGCAGGCCGTGGCGAGCGGCATCCGCGAGGCGGAGGCGACCTGGGCGTTCCTGCGTAACTCCTGCGTGCTGGGCGTGCCCGTGCCCGGTGCCACCGGTCTCGTGCTCACCCTGCCGCCGGACGGGCCCCCGGACGACCGCCCACTGGCCGAGCTGCACGCGGCGGCGGTGCGGGCGCTGCCCACCGGCGGCCCGCTGGCCTACGCGGAGCGGGCCTGCCTGGTGCCGGAGCCGGGTGCCGGGGCGCAGCGGATGCCGTCGTACGCCGGTGCGCTCGACCTGACCCGTGCGACGCCGGTGCGTACGCTGCGGCTGCCGGCGCCCCGCCGGCCGCTGAGCACCACCGGCCGGGGCGTGCTGCTGCTGTACGAGGCCCGGCACGCGATGGGCCGGCACCACGCGGGCGCGCCGGAGCGCGACAGCGCCTACTGGGAGTCCGAGGCGGCGTTGAACGTCTTCGAGTTCACCCTGCTGGAGCGGGTCGCCGGCCGGCACTACCAGGACGCGGTGGCCGCGTACCTGCAGGCCCTGCGCCGGGAGGGCGACCTGCTCGCCCGCCCGCACAAGGTGCTCGACCGGCGCCGGCGCAAGGCGCTGTCCATGGCGTTCGGCGGGCTGGACGACGAGGAGCTGCACCTGTGGGCGTCGGTCGCCTACCGCAACGCCATCCTGGTGCTGCTGGGCGATCTGCAGGCGTTCGCCGCGCACCTGCGCCGCCAGGCCGGCTGACGCGGACGGCACGGCGGCCGCAGCCGTCGGTGCGGCTCAGAGCACCTGATCGAGGAACCGGCGCAGCCGCGGATGCCCGGCCCGCTCGAAGATCGCCTCCGGCGGGCCGGCCTCCAGCACCACGCCCCGGTCCATGAAGGCGACGGTGTCGGCGACCTGCCGGGCGAAGCCCATCTCGTGGGTGACCACGACCATGGTCATGCCCCCGGCGGACAGGTCGGCCATCACCCCGAGCACCCCCTTGACCAGCTCCGGGTCGAGTGCGGAGGTGGCCTCGTCGAAGAGCATCACCTCCGGCCGCAGCGCCAGCGCCCGGGCGATCGCCACCCGCTGCTGCTGGCCGCCGGAGAGCTGCGCCGGCCGCGAGTCGGCCTTGCCGGCCAGCCCCACCAGCTCCAGCTGGGCGCGTGCGACCGCCACCGCCTCGTCCTCGTCGAGCTTGCGCAGCCGCCGCAGCGCCAGGGTGACGTTGCGCAGCACGCTCATGTGCGGGAAGAGGTTGAACTGCTGGAAGACCATGCCCACCCGCTGCCGTAGCGCGTCCGGGTCGTCGCTCAGCACGCTGCGCCCGTCCAGCAGCACGTCGCCGCGGTCCGGCTCGATCAGCCGGTTGATGGTGCGCAGCAGGGTGGACTTGCCCGACCCGGACGGGCCGATCACGCACGCCGTCGCGCCGCGTGGCACGGCCAGGTCGACGCCGCGCAGCACCCGGTTCGGCCCGAAGGCGAGGTGCACGTCGCGCACGTCGAGGCTGACCGAGGTGGTCGTCGCGGTGGTCATCGCCGGTCCCCTTCGGTCGTGCCGGCCAGCGCCGGCTCGGTGTCGTCCTCGTCATCGTCGACCGGAGTGACCGGCCGGCCGTGGCGCAGCCGCCGGTCGATCCAGTTGACCACGTGCGTCAGCGGCACGGTCAACGCCAGGTAGAAGAGCCCGGCCAGCAGCAGCGCGGACTCGTTGCCGGTGGTGGCCGCGTAGTCCTGGCCGATCCGGAACAGCTCCCGCTGGCTGGCCACCAGCCCGAGGAAGTAGACCAGGCTGGAGTCCTTGATCAGTGCGATGAGCTGGTTCACCCAGGCCGGCAGCACCCGCCGGATGCCCTGCGGAATGATCACCAGTCGCATCGAGTCGGCCCAGGAGAAGCCGAGCGCGCGGGCGCCCTCCAACTGGGCGGCCTCCACCGACTGGATGCCGGAGCGGAAGATCTCCCCCATGTACGCCGCAGCGATCAGCGACAGCGCCAGGATGCCCAGCGGGTAGGGGTCGGGGCCCCAGACCTCCATGCCCAGCGGCGCCAGCCCGACTCCGATCAGGAGGATCGTCGCCGCGGCCGGCAGCCCCCGGAACACGTCGGTGTAGACCCGCGCCGGCCAGCGCAGCCAGCGGCTGCGAGAGATGCCCGCGACGGCCAGCAGCAGACCCAGCACCGAGCCGAGCAGGGCGGCGGAGACCGCCAGGATCAGCGTGTTGGGCAACCCGACGGTCAGCATCTCGGGTAGCGCCTCGCGCATGGCGTCCCAGTCGAAGAAGGTCTCCCACAGGGTGCTCAACGGATCCATCGGTCGCCTCTCCTACCGCCCTGCTCGCTCGTCACCGGGTGTGCCTCAGGACGCGGCCGACGCGGACGCCGACGCCGACGGCGCAGCCGGCACGGCCACCGTGCCGCTGCCCGGCTTGAAGTCGGCCGGAACCGGTCGGCCCGGGTAGTACTGCGCCTGCAACCGGCTCCAGGTGCCGTCCGCGATCACCTCGTCGAGGCCCTTGTTCAGCGCCTCGCGGAGCTTGTCGCTGCCCTTCGCGACCGCGTACGCGGTCGGCGCGGGGCTGAGCTGCTTGGCCGCCACGGTGATCTTTCCGTTGCTGTCGGCTGCCGACTTCTCGCCGATCTCCGCCGGGGCGATCCACGCGTCGGCGGTGCCCGCCTTGAGCTGGTTGATCGCGCCGTTGTAGTCCGGCACCCGAACCGGGTCGAGCTGCCTGCCGGTGGCGTAGTCGTCCTGGACGGTGCCCTGGACCACCACGACCCGCTTGCCGGCGAGCTGGTCGAAGCTGGTGATCGGTGAGCCGGCCGGGACGTCCAGGCCGAAGTAGCCGAAGTCGTAGCCGTTGCCGAAGTCGACCGTCTTCTTCCGCGCCTCGGTGATCGTGATCGAGGAGCTGCCGACGTCGAACTTGCGGTTGTTGACCTGGGAGAGCAGCGCGGAGAAGTCGGTGCCGACGAACTCGACCTTGAGGCCGAGCTTGCCGGCCACCGCGGTCAGCAGGTCGTTGTCGAACCCGGTGAACCGGCCGTCCTTGAGGTACACGTTCGGCGGGGCGTCGGTCAGCGTGCCGGCGCGCAGCACGCCGGGCTGCGCCAGGCCGTACGGGTTGGCGGTGGCGTCGGAGGAGGTGTCGTCGCCGCAGGCGGTCAGCGCGGTGGCGGCCAGGATCGTCGCCGCGCCGAGGGCAGCGGCACGGGTGAGGGCGGGAAGAAATCGCACAGGTGTCTCCGAAGGTTGCGCAGCGGCGGACGCGAGCGTGCGCCGCCGACGGTGCGCCCGGTGGGCGTACCGCTGGGATGGGTTCGGGAAAGGGGTGCGCTAGTGCGCGACGCGGCCGCGACAGGCGGCGCTGCACACCCGCATCATGTCCACGTGCCGCCGCCGGGTCAGTGCCGGTGGCAGCCAACCGGCGCGGGAGTCCGCGGCGTCGGCCGGTGGGGCGGTGCTGAGGATGCGCATGGGTTCTCCCGGGTCTGTGCTGACCTGGGTGCCAGGCCACGCTTGCACCGACGTCCCGTCGGTGCCTGGTCTTCACCCGGGGCACCCCACCGCGGAGGAGGGTTGCCGGCCAGCGAGCCGGGGCTTCGCGCTGGCGCTCATGACCTGTCCAGAGGCTAGCAGCCGGAACCGGCGGACCGTCCAGCCGTTATGACCACGCTCACCCTGCGCTACGACGACCCGGGCGACGGGTCAACCGGCGTGCACGTGCGGTCGGCGGCTCCGGTCGGGCTCCTGGCGCCGCAGGATCTCCCGGGTGACCGGGGCGATCTCGCCCTGGCCGAAGGCCAGGTAGCGCAGGAAGTTGCCGCCCGGGTTGCCCTCGGTCCACTCGAAGTAGATGTGCGGGCGCCGCCGGATCCGGTCGCGGATCTCCAGCAGCAGGGCGGCCAGCGCGTTGGGCACCGAGGAGCTGGCCAGGCTGAGCACGAGGTACTGGTCGTGCACGACGCTGCCACGCACCAGCAACTCGGTCTCGAAGTCCGACGGGTCGGTGACCGTCACCTCGACGAAGATCACGTCGCTGTCGGCCGGGAACTCGTTGTCGGCGACGGTCTGGGCGAGCTTGGCGCGGTACTCCGCCGGCTCCCGGCTGTCCGGCTCGTGCGCGATCAGTCGGAGTCGGCGCCCGGCGCACTCGTCGATCATCCGGGCCGCCTCGGGGTCCAGCTCCACCCGGTCGACCCGCAGCTCGAGTGCGCGGTTCAGCCGGGACAGCAACGACACCAGGATGATCCCGCCGATGAAGCAGGCAGCGATCTTCACGCCGTCGGGACGTTCCACCACGTTCGCCGCGGTGGTGTAGACGAAGATCAGTGCGATGACGCCGAAGGCGATCGTCGCGCCGCGCTGGCGTCGCCGCCGTGCCGCGAGAGTCACGGCCGTCGCCGCCGAGGTGATCAACACCAGCACCCCGGTGGCGTACGCGCCGCCCTGCGCGTCCACGCTGGCCTCGAAGACGATCGTGATCAGGAACGCCACCGCGGTGAAGACCAGGACCAGCGGCCGGACCGCCCGGGCCCAGGTCGGCGCCATGCCGTAGCGGGGTAGGTAGCGGGGTACGAGGTTGAGCAGACCGGCCATCGCCGAGGCGCCCGCGAACCAGAGGATCCCGATGGTGGACAGGTCGTAGACCGTGCCGAACACCTCGCCGAGGTACTCGTGCGCCAGGTAGGCCAGCGCCCGGCCGTTCGCCGGCCCACCCGGCTGGAACGCCTCGGGCGGGATCAGCACGGTGGTGGTGACGCTGCTGGTGATCAGGAAGACGCACATGATCGTCGCGGCGGTGGTGAGCAGGCGGCGCGCGCCCCTGATCCGGCCCAGTGGCCGGTCCTCCGTGTCCCGTGGGTCACCGCGCACGCTCGGCATCACCGCCACCCCCGTCTCGAAGCCGGACAGGCCCAGGGCCAGCTTCGGGAAGACCAGCAGGGACAGCCCGACCATCATCCAGGGGTCGCCGTGGCCGGTGGTCAGCGCGGTGGTCCAGTCCCCGACCGCGCTCGGGTGCGTCACCACCTGCCACAGCGCGGCGGCGATCACCACCGTGTTCAGCGCCAGATAGACCGCGACCAACACGACGGCGATCCCGATGGCCTCGGTGAATCCCTTGAGGAACACCGCACCCAGCAGCGACACGAGCAGCAGCGTGAGCACGACCTCCTGCCCGCGCAGCCCTTCCGGCCAGAACGGGTTCTCGTCGATGTGGGCGGTCGCGTCAGCGGCGGACAGGGTGATGGTGATGATGAAGTCGGTGGCCGCGAAGCCGAGGAGCACCAGCACCAGCAGCTTGCCGGGCCAGTAGCTCAGCAGGCGTACCAGCATCGCGATGGAGCCCTCGCCGTGCGGGCTCTCCACCGCCACCCGCCGGTAGACCGGCAGCGCGCCCAGCAGGGTCACCAGCACCAGCACCAGGGTCGCCACCGGCGAGAGCGCCCCGGCGGCCAGTGCCGCGATGCCCGGCTGGTAGCCCAGGGTCGAGAAGTAGTCGACGCCGGTCAGGCACATCACCCTCCACCACGGGTGGTGCCGGTGCTCCGGCGGGCGTCCGTGCGGCCCCTGCTGCCGCGGCTGCTCCGAGTCGCCGCCGAGCAGCCACCCCCGCAGCCGCCCGGTCCGCGGGCCGGCGCGCCTGTCGACCTCCATCGGCGCTTCCCCCGTCGTCCCGCCCGTGGTCACCGCGAGTATCCGCCAGCCGGACCCCGCCCGTCCGACGCTGGGCGGAACCCGGGCGACCGTGGGCGACGCCCCGGAGGGTTTTGGTGCGCGGGCACGGGGGAAGCAGCGCCTCCCGGCTGCCTGGCCGAACCGCGCGGGTGGTTCGGGTAGCCGCCGGTGGTGCCTCCGGGGAGGGAGCGGGTCATGGTCGGCGGCCGTCGGTTCCGCCCGGGTGAGGGCTTCGGCCGCCAGCTCGACGAGCACGAGATCCGCGACGAGCCGCCGGGCGACGAGCCGGCCGAGCCGGGCACCGGCGGGTTGGTGGACAGCGCCGTCTACATCCGTGGGCACCGCTTCGCGTCACCGGCCGGCCTCGCCGAGACGTACCGGTGCCTCCAGGAGCAGGACGACGCGATGGCCTGGATCGGCTTGTACCGACCCGACATTGACCAGATCACCTCGCTGGCCCGGGAGTTCCGGCTGCACGACCTGGCGGTGGAGGACGCGATCAACGCCCACCAGCGGCCCAAGCTGGAGCGCTACGGGCACACCCTCTTCGTGGTGCTGCGCGCCGCCCGCTACGACGATGTGCGGGAGGAGGTCGAGTTCTCCGAGCTGCACCTGTTCATCGGGCCGGGCTTCGTGGTCACCGTCCGCCACGGTGAGGCGCCCGACCTGGCCGCCGTGCGGCGGCGGATGGAGGCCGATCCGCAGATGCTCGCCCAGGGCCCGGAGGCCATCCTGTACGCGATCCTCGACCAGGTGGTCGACGGTTACGCGCCGGTGGTGGCCGGGTTGGAGAACGACATCGACGAGATCGAGACCGAGGTCTTCGGTGGCGACCCGAACGCCAGCCGGCGCATCTACGGGCTCAGCCGCGAGGTCATCCAGTTCCAACGGGCCGCCCGCCCGCTGCTCAACGTGCTCGACGCGCTGGCGGCCGGCGCGGGCAGCTACGCGACCGACGAGGAGCTGCGGCGCTACCTGCGCGACGTGACCGACCACCTCACACAGGTCGTGGAACGCGTCGACGGCTTCCGGCACCTGTTGCAGAACATCCTCACCGTCAACGCCACCCTCGTCTCGCAGCAGCAGAACGAGGAGATGCGCAGCCTCACGGCGGCCAGCTACACGCAGAACGAGGAGCTGAAGAAGGTCTCCTCGTGGGCGGCGATCCTGTTCGCACCCACGTTGATCGGCACGGTGTACGGGATGAACTTCGTCCACATGCCGGAGTTGCAGTGGCACTTCGGGTACCTGTTCGCGCTGTTGCTGATGCTGCTGGTCTGCGGCACCCTCTACCTGATCTTCAAGCGGCGCGGCTGGCTCTGAACGGGGTCCCGAGGGTCACTCGATGCCGCGAAGGATGTGCAGTTCGTCCTCGCTGTCGTCCTCGCCGGAGCCGATCCGACCGAGCAGCACGGCAGCGGCCCAGATGGTCAGTGGCGTGGCCGCCCCGGTCATGCCGCCGCCGGTCCGGTCGTCCCTGGTCTGGCTCCGCTCCGTCTGCGGTGGCCTGCGCTGAGCCTGCATGGGCACTGCCTCTCGTCGTCGAAGCCGTCCCGGGCGGCGCCACGTTGCGCCCGCGTCGCCGGATGGGCCGGCCGCGCGCGGCGGGCGGCCATCGGAACGGCATCCATGTCGAACCATCCCACGCCCGGCCTCGTCGGCACCCCTTGTTTTCAGTTTCCCGACTGCGACCCGCCAATCCGGACATTACGCACAAGGGTCGCGCCGCTGGTCCGGGGAGCTGGGGAGACTCCCTGTCCGGCCGGGCGCGGCCGCCCTCCAGGGCCAGGCGGGCCGGCGGTCAGGACAGCGGGTGGGCGATGCCGCGGGCGTGGTCGGTGAGTGCCGCGCCGACCACGGTCGCGGCCAGCGGCAGCACCTCCAGGCAGCGGCGCACCGCGGCGGCCATCAGCACGTTCGGCACCCGCATGGAGAGCGTGCAGTGCGGCACCCAGCGCCCCGGCTGGTAGTGCTCGACCAGCGTGATGCCGGCGGCGGCGAGCCGGTCGTGCACCATCCGGTGGTGGGCCAGCAGCTCCGATGTGGGCGTCGGGCCGAGCCAGAGCACCCGTCCGACGAACTGACCGGCGTGCTGGAAGTCGAGTCGCAGCGGGGCGGCCACGACGGTGCCGCGCAGCGCCGCGGCGACCTGCTCGGGGTCGAAGCGGGGCGCCACCGCGAGCGAGACGTGCGGGCGGTGGCGCTGCTCCAGCAGCGAGCGCATGCTCTGCACGCCCTCGGCCTCCAGAGCGTCCCAGAGCACCCGGATCCGCCGGGTAGCGTCCGGGTCCAGATACAGCTCCAACGCCGCGACCACTTGATCACCGTAGCGGCCGAGGTTTGGCCGTCCGTGTCGGCGGTACCCGATCAGAGACACACCAGGAGGCGTGACCCGTGGACGTGAGTGACCTGCTGACCGAGACGTACGACCGGCTGCCCGACCTCGTCCGGGCGGCGGTCGACGGCCTCAGCCCCGAGCAGCTGCGCTGGGCGCCCGGCCCCGGCGCCAACTCGATCGGCTGGTTGGTCTGGCACCTGACCAGGGTCCAGGACCACCACGTCGCCCACCTGCTCGACACCGACCAGGTCTGGGCGAGCGGCGAGTGGGCCGGCCGGTTCGGCCTCACCACCGACCCGGACAACACCGGCTACGGCCACTCGCCCGCCCAGGTCGCCGCGGTGCGGCCGGAGAGCGCGCAGGCGTTGATCGACTACTACGAGGCGGTCGCGGCGCGGACCGGGCCGTTCCTGGCCGGGTTGCGAGCGGCGGATCTGGACCGGGTGGTCGACGAGTCGTGGGACCCGCCGGTCACCCTCGGCGTCCGGCTGGTCAGCATCGCCGAGGACGACCAGCAACACGTCGGCCAGGCCAACTACCTCCGAGGGCTGATCGGCGCCTGAGCCGGGGACGTCCACCGGCTCAGCCCGCGATCACCGGTCGTCACCCGGTCCGGGTGAGGCGTCCTCACCCCGGGGCGGGCGATCCTGCGGGAGAGCGGGGGAGGGGACGAGATGGGCGCGATGGCCGAACACCTGGAACAGCTCGGCTCCGGCCGGCGTACCGACCTGCCAGAGACGACCGCCGGGACTCTGCGGCTGGACGCGTGCGACGACGGCCACAGCGAGCACTGGTACCTGACCGTCGACGACCAGCACGTCCGGGTGACCCGGTCGTCCAGCGACGCCGAGCTGGTGGTCCGCGCCGACCGGACGGTGTTCGAACGGTTGGCGAGCGGCGAGACCCACCTGTCGGCCGCGTTGCTGCGCAACGAGGTGACCGTCCAGGGCAACATTCGGCTGTTGATGCTGCTGCGGCGGATCTTTCCCGGGCCTGTCGGTGCCCGCCATCCCCGCGAGCTGGGCAGGGCCGCGACGGCCGGGCGGGGCGGGCGGCCGTGAGGCAGGAACTGGTGCACGTGATCGCGGGCAACGCCTTCGCGATCAGCGACGCGCAGGGCGACGTGGAGGCGGCCCCGGACGCGCCGGTGGGGCTCTTCTCATTCGACACCCGCTTCCTGTCCCACTGGATGTTGCGGGTCGACGGGGAAGGGCTGAACGCGCTGTCCCGCGACGACATGACGTACTTCGAGACCCGGTTCTTCCTGGTTCCGGGCGCCGCGAGCCATTACGTCGACGCCGACGTGTCGGTCATCCGGCACCGATCGATCAACGACAGTTTCAGCGAGCACATCACCGTGCTCAACCACTCGGCCCAGCCGGCCGAGTTCACGGTGCGGATGGAGATCGGCAACGACTTCGCCGACCTGTCCGACGTCGCCAGAGCCGCCGAGCGACGGGAGCCGACCCGCCGGGCCGCCCAGATCACCGCCGACTCGGCGCGCCGCCAACTCGTGCTGCGCTACGAGCGGGAGCGGTTCATCCGGGAGACCACCGTGACCAGCACGGCGCCCGTGCAGGTGGACGAGCGGGGAATGACGTTCCGGATCAGGATCGAGCCCGAAGGCGCGTGGGAGACCACCCTGCACGTCACCATGACCATCCACGGCGAGGGCGGCCGGGACCTGCGCAACGACATCGAGTCGCACCGGCAGCACGTACGCGGGGGAATGCGCGAGGATCTGGCGGACTGGCTGGACCGGGCCCCGCACCTGGTGGCCGAACGGGGCGGCCTGGAGGAGACCTACCGGGGCTGCCTCGCCGACCTGGCGGCGCTGCGGTACTTGCCACTGTCGTCCACCGCCCGGGTGCCGGTCGGCGGCCTGCCGTGGGCCATGGGCCTGTGCGGACGCGACAGCATCATCACCTGCCTGCAGACCATGGCGTTCACCCCCGAGCTGGCCCCCGCGACGCTGCGGATGCTGGCGCTGCTGCAGGGCAGCCAGCTCGACGACCGACACGACGAGGAGCCGGGCAAGATCCTGGCTCAGCTCCGCTACGGCGAATCCGCCGCGTTCGGCGAGCGACCGGACGCCGTGTACTACGGCGCGGCGGACACCACCCCGCTGTTCGTCGTCCTCCTCGACGAGTACGAGCGCTGGTCCGGCGACGCCGACCTGGTCCGCGAACTGCGCCACCCGGCCCGGATGGCGCTGGACTGGATCGACGAGTACGGCGACATGACCGGTGACGGCTACCTGCGCTACCAGCGCCGCAACGAGCGGCACGGCGTGGTCAACCAGGCATGGAAGGACTCGGACGACGCCATCGTCGACGTCCATGGACGGCAACCCGGACTTCCCCGGGCGACCTGTGAGTTGCAGGGCTACGCGTACGACGCGAAGCGGCGCGGCGCCCGGTTGGCCCGGGAGTTCTGGGGTGACCCCGCGTACGCCGACCGGTTGGAGCGGGAGGCGGCGGAGCTGAAGGACCGGTTCAACCGGGACTTCTGGTTGCCGCACCGGGAGTACTACGCGCTGGCGCTGGGGCCGGACGGCGATCCGGTCGACGCGCTGTCGTCCAACATCGGGCATCTGCTGTGGAGCGGGATCGTCGCCGACGACCGCGCCGAGGCGGTTGCCGAGCATCTGGTCGGGCCGCGGCTGTTCAGCGGGTGGGGGGTGCGGACCTTCGCCACCGGGCAGCGCCCGTACAACCCGGTGGGCTCGCATCTGGGGGCGGTGTGGCCGTCGGACAACGCGCTGATCGCCGCCGGGCTGCGACACTACGGTTTCGACGTCCAGGCGGCCCTGATCGCGAACGGCATCTTCGACATGGCGCAGACGGTCGGCGGGGCGGTGCCGGAGCTGATCGCCGGCTACGAGCGCAGCCTGACGAAGTATCCCGTTCAGCTGCCCTCGGCCGGTCGTCCCCAGTCCTGGTCGTCGGGCGCGCTGCTGATGCTGTTGGGCACCCTGCTGGGGCTGCGGCCCACCGGCGACAACCTGCTCGTGAACCCGTCCCTGCCCAAGGGCTTCGGCCGGATCGAGCTGCTCGACATCCCGGGCCGTTGGGGCCACTCCGACGCCTACGGCCGCGACCGGGCCGCCGCACGAGCCCGCCTCCGCTGACCGGTGCCCCTTCCCGCCCCGCTGATCATGAGATTGGTGTCACGACCCGCCGGTGCCGGCCACGCCGACCTCATGGTCGGCGGGCGGGGTGGGGGTGGGGGTGGGGGTGGTTGGGTGGCGGCGGGGGGTCAGGGTGCGGTCCAGGGTGACGAAGAGCAGGCCCAGCAGCCAGAACGCGACGGCGAAGAGGACCGCGCTGATCGCCACTCCGTCGTAGCCCAGCTCACCGGCGTCCAGGAACGGGTACGGGTACCGGCGGACGACCAGCCCTCGGAGCAGGGCGAAGCCGAGATAGGCCAGTGGGAACGCCAGCCACCATGCCGCGTAGCGCAGGCGCAGCCGGCCACGCTGGTCGAACAGCACCCAGTCGGCGACCGCGAGCAGCGGCACGACCGTGTGCAGCAGTTGGTTGCCGAGCGCCTCGCCGACGGCCCGGTCGGGTTGCGCCATCGCGAACGGGCTCGCCGGGTTGGCCAGCACCAGGTGGTAGACCACGCCGGTGATGGTGATGTAGAGGGTGACCGCGCCGCGCAGCGCCGGTGGGGGATCGGGCCGGTCCCGCCAGGCCCGCCAGCCGGCGTACCCCGCGAGGGCGCCGACCGCGACGTTGCTCTGGATGGTGAAGTACGGCAGCAGCCCGGTGACGGTGGCCGGGCCGAGCGCGGTGAGCACGATCCCGCCCAGCACGCCGAGCACCACCGCCAGGCGCAGGGCCGCCACCGCGCGTCGACGCCGCAGACTCACCGGGGCAAGCTATCAGCCGTCGGCGGGCAGGAGTCGTCGCGCCGGGCCGTGATCTCGAGCCCCGGCCGAGGAAGGTCGGTTGTGCCGTCCACATCGTCAGGACGGCCGCCCGCGTGAGCGGTCAGTTCGATGGGCGGCCCGGCGGGGCGGACCGGCCGTCGGCCGGTCCGGTGTGGTCCTGCTCGCGGGCGGTGGGCGGCCCGTCCGGAGGCCCGGGAGACCCCGGATGCCGGCTCGGCACCGCACCGGGCCGTGCACCGCTGGGCCTGCCCGGTGCGGCCTCGACGGCCAGGATGTCCGCGCAGTAGTCGGCCACGCGATGCCGGTCGCCCGCTGCGGCGATCAACCCGGAGAAGGCCGGACTGTCGAGCGCGCGCCCGGGGTTGCCTTCGGCGACCGTCCGGTACGCCCGGCACAGACCCACCACCTCGCCGGCGGCCGACGTGTGCGGCGTCGGCACGGTGGTGGCGGGCGCGTCGGTCGCCGGCCGGTCACCGGTGGCCGGGGCGGTCGCGGCGGGTGGACCGACGGGTGCCGGTGGGGTTGCCGTGGGCAGGTGCGGCCGGGGAGTCGTGCCGTTGACGGCGGCCAGTGCCACCCCGCCGGTGGCGGCCAGCGCCAGTGCCGCCACCGCGGCCCGGGCGCCGGTCCAGGCGAGAGTGCGTGACCGGCGGTCGGGCTGTCGGGTGACGGCCGGGTCAGCCAGGGCACGGCGAAAGGCGTGCAGGGCGACGCCTTCACCGGCCAGTTCACCGGGGCTTGGTGCGGCGCGCACCGCGGTCAGCAGCAACGCGACCGGCCGCCGGGCGGTCGAGGGGTCGACGATGTTACCGCCGAACAACTGTTCGGCGGTCTTCTGGTCGATGCGGTCTGCGGTCATCTCGTGTCCCTCAGCGCCACCGACCTGCGCGCTGTCACATCGGCTCCCGCTCGGTGGGATCGGAGGTGACGCGCGGTGGATGGCGGGGAACGGCCCGCCCGGGTCAGCCCATGGTCTTGGTGCCGTCGATCGCCTCGCGCAGGATGTCGGCGTGCCCGGCGTGCTGGGACGTCTCGGCGATCAGGTGCAGCAGCACCCGGCGAACAGTCCAGCTCGCCCCCGGCTCGAACCAGGGCGCCTGCGGCAGCGGGTGCGCCGCGTCCAGGTCGAGGGTGGCGACCAGCTCGTCGGTCTCGGCGGCGACCTGCTGGAATCGCTCGACCAGACCGGCCAGGGTCTCGCCCGGCGCCATCCGGAACTGACCGACCCAGTCGACCTCCTCGCGCAGCATCGCATCCGCGCCGCCCACGGCGAAGCGCATCCACCGCTCCTCGATGCCGGCCACATGCTTGATGAGACCGCCGAGGCAGAGCTCACTGACGGTGGTCCGTGTGGCCGCCTGCTCGTCGGTGAGCCCGTCGACGGTGTGCAGGAGGAAACCCCGGTGCCGGCGCAGCGCCTGCAACAGGTCGGCCCGCTCTCCGGTGAGCTGCTCGGTGCTCGTCATGGTGGCGCCCTTTCGTCGACGTCGGCTCGGCCTGAGCGTAGGACCCGGCACCGACAGTTCCGGCCCACAGGCGACGGCGCGGGCCGCCAGCGGTTGCCGATCCGCGCGCGGAGCGGTCCACTGAATGACATGGGTGTGATTAAGGTGGGTACGTCCTCGTGGGCCGACCAGTCGCTGCTGCGCTCCGGGTGGTACCCGCGCTCGGCCAACACGCCCGCCGGTCGACTGGGCTTCTACGCGGGACGCTTCCCTCTGGTCGAGGTGGACACCTCCTACTACGCGATCCCCGCGCCGGAGACGACCCACGGCTGGGTCGACGCCACTCCGCCCGAGTTCACCTTCGACGTCAAGGCGTTCAGCCTCTTCACCGGTCACCCGACACGGGTCGCGGCACTGCCCCGCGACCTGCGCCCGCCCGCCGGTTCGAGCCGGATCCGTCGCCGCGACCTGCCGGAGCGGTCGTACGACGAGCTGTGGTCCCGGTTCCGGGCGGCGCTGGAGCCGATCGCGGCCGCCGGCAAGCTGGGTGTCGTGATGCTCCAGTTCCCGCCGTGGCTGGTGCGCAGCGCCGCCGCCGAACGCCGGATCGTCGAACTGGCACAGCGGTGCCGGCCGTGGCGGGTCGGTGTGGAGCTGCGACACGGGTCCTGGTTCGACGACGGGGCCGCCGTGGACACTGTGGACCTGTTGCGCGCGCACGACCTCTCGCTGGTCTGTGTCGACATGCCGCAGGGGCACCCGTCGTCGGTGCCGCCGATCCTGACCGCCACGGCGGAGCCGGCGATCGTCCGGTTCCACGGACACAGCGACGCCTGGCGCGACGGCGACAAGGAGGACAAGTTCCGCTACGCGTACGCCGAGGAGGAGTTGCGGCACTGGGCCGGGCTGCTGGCCGAGCTGGCCGGCCCGGCCGACGAACTGCACGTGCTGTTCAACAACTGCTGCGCCGGCCAGGCCCAGCGCGACGCGACCCGGCTCGCGCAGGTGCTGACCGAGACCATGATCTGGCCCGAGTCCGACGTCGACCGACCGGACGTCGCCGCGCGGGCCGCGTCCACCACCTGACACGTGCCGCAGCGGCCGGTCAGGCCGTCGGGCCGACCTCGATCAGCAGGCCGTCCACCGGGCGGGTGGGGATGCGGTGCAGGGGGATGCGCAGGTCCTGCTCGGGCACCGTGTACTCCAGCCGGGCCAGCCGGACGACGAGGTCACGCAACAACGCCACGGTGATCTGCTCCCCGGGGCAACGGTGCCCGGTGCGCGGGTCACCGCCGCCCTGGGGCACCAGCTCGAACGGCCCGATCTCCCGGCCGACGAACCGCTCCGGCCGGAAGCGGTACGGCTCCGGCCAGAGCCGGGGGTCGTGGTTCTGCCCGTACAGGTCCAGCAGCACGATCGCGCCCGCCGGGATCCGTACGCCGCCCCATTCCAGGCCGGTCACCGCCCGCCCGCCGACGAACGGCGCGAACGGGTAGAACCGGCGGACCTCGTGGGCGTACGCCTCGGCGAACCCCGGGTCGGCGGCGCGGAGCTGGTCCCCGTGCGCCGGCCAGCGGTGCAGAGCGTGCCCGCCGAAGGCGACGAACCAGCTCACCGCGACCGTGGGGCGGATGATGTTGAGCAGTTCGACCGCGGCGGTGCAGGCGTCCAGCGGCGCGCCGTCGGCGTCCCGGTGACCCGCCACCGCCGCGACCGCGGAGCCCTCCGGGACCGTCGCCTCGCCCCGGCGTACCCGGTCGATCAGCGTGGCCAGCCAGTTCTCCCGGCGGGTCCGTGCCCGGCGCGCCCGCAGGTGCCGCCGGCCGACGCTGCCGAAGCCGTCGACCATGGCGACCAGGTCGGCGGCGAGCGCCGGCACCTCGGCCGGCGTCAGCGGGATGCCGGTCCAGTCGCAGACGGCCCGGGTCAGCACCCGACTCGTCTCGTCGAAGAGCACCACCCGGCCGCGGCCGGGCCAGTCCTGGGAGGCGGCCTGCCACGCCCGCCCGACCCGCTCGACCAGGCCGTCGATGCCGCCGTTCACGAGCAGACCCACGAACAGCGCCTTGCGGACCCGGTGTGCCGTGCCGTCGAGGGTGTGCACCGCGTGGTGCCCGAACAGGGTGCTCCGCACCGGCCCGGGGATGGCCCCCTGCCGGCGCACGTGCCGCTCGTCGTAGAAGAACCGGGCCGCCTCCGGGCCGTGCAGGGCCACCGTGGGCAGCCCCAGCAGCCGGGTCCGCAGCACGTCGGCGCCGGCCCGACGTAGCCGGTCGGGCAGCCACGCGTACCCGTGCAACGCCAGCGGAAGACCATCGTCGAGGCGGAAGGTGCGCGGCTTCTGCATGGGTGCAGTCGTGCCCGGCCGGACGTTTCGCAAACCACGAGCCCGCCGGCCGAAACCCGGCGGCGGGCGTCGCGGGTGCTGCTAGGAGCGCCGACCGCGGGTGCGCAGCGCGTCCTGGCTGCGCTCGTTGATGTCCGCGTCGTCCGGAAAGGACCGGCGGCCGGGCGCCGGGTCCGGCGGTGCGCCCGGGCCGGCCGCTGGAGTACGGGTCGGTTCGACCGAGCCGAAGCCGTGCAGGCCGGCCGGGTTGGTCCGGCTCGCCGGGGCGCCCGCGCGGCGTTCTCCGCGCCGCCCCTCGGGCACCGCCGTCTCCTCGCTGCCCTCGTCCATCGGCGAGTCCTCGTCCGTGCCCCACGGCGGTTCGGCGTCGAAGCCGTCCTCGGTCTTCCACGGCTGCACCGCCTCCGGCTCCAGCCGGTCGCCGCCACTGCGTCCCTCGTGCGCCGTCATGGCCACCTCGCTCGTCGGTCCGCCGTCACCGGCGGACGATTGCGGGGACGGGTCACGCCCGCCCGCGCGCCGTACCGGTCCCTACGACCGGCCGGCCATCGCCCCGCCGTGCAGGAGCGGCGGGGCAATGGCCGTCCGGTTCGGCACTCAGCGGCCCGCCATCGCCATCTGCCGCTTGCCGCCCATGCCCATGCCGGCGATCTTGGCCACCCCCATCGGGGCGCTCATCACTCCGCCGGCCCGGCCGAGGATGCCGCGGAACACCTGGCCGGGCTTCTGCTGCTCGCCCATGTACGCGGTCACCACGACCAGGGTCCCGGTCAACGCCGGGATGGCCCACTGGAGCAGCTTCATCTGCCGCTGCGAGGAGGCCACGCTCGCCGGGGTCTGGTGGTTGGGCTCGGTGGCCCCGCTCACCGGCGGGGCCCCCGCCTTCTCCAACCGCATGCCGACCAACCGGCTGTAGCCGGTGACCGCGAGCGCGCCGATCGTCAGCGCCGTCTTGATGGTGCTGGCCCGGGCCACCCCTGACTGGCTGGCGACCCGCGGGCTCTCCGTCACCAGCTCGCCGACGGCCCCGGCCAGGTGCGCGCCGATCGCGGCCGCGTTGACCGGGGTCCACTTGGACCATCCGGCCGACGCGACCGGAAGCCGCTGGGTCGAGTCGCTGATCTTCGCCGCTGCGCCGTTGACGCCGAGCGCTCCCATGAGGGAGCCGCCAAACCAGGCCGCCAGGCCCAGATCGTGCATCGAGCGCAGTGCGGTGTGCCGTTCGGACATGTGATCCCCTTCCGCCGTGTCGGGCGCTGCGGCTTACCCGCCGCCCGGGCGGCTAACCCCGGCGCGTGCCGGTCGATCCGGTGCCGCACGGGCACGGCGGGGACATCCGGATCGCGATGGTGCCGCATGGCCACCGGCAGGAGTCGTCCGGTCGGTGGCGGGTAGATGTCCGGGGGACGCTGACGGAGAGGGGAACGGGATGTCGCAGCCGGACGAGAGCCGGGAGAAGACCGCCAAGACCGACGCGGTGCTGATGCATCCGGACAACGACCCGCACCGGAACACCGCCGAGGTCGCTCCGCGCAAGGACCACGGTGAGGTCCGGGTGGAGCGCGACGGCGAGCTGGTGCCGCTGGATCAGGACGAGTGAGTCAGCCGGCCGGGCCGCACGACGACCGGCCGGTACGGCTCAGCGGGGCGGCAGGTCGCTGGCGAAACCGGCGATCCGCCGCGCCAGCGGAGCACCCGCACGGACCCAGGTGAAGTGGTCCAGGGCCGCCCCGGCCTGCGCCACCGTGTACCGCTCCCGCGTCACCGGGGCCGCGGTGAGCTTCGCGCAGAGGTGGTCCATGGTCTCGTGCGGGGTGTACTGGTCGTCGTCCACGCTGACCGCCAGCACCGGAGTCCGTACCGCGCGCACCGCCGCCTCGGTGTCCGTACCGTCGAGTCGGGGGAAGCGGCCGGTCCGCGCGGTGTACGCCCAGTCCCGGATCACCCCGCGCGCCTGCCGGCCGCCGAAGCCCCACCCCGGCCACACCCCGAGCAGCGCGGCGGTGGCGGCGATCCCCTGGGTGTACGGCAGCACTCCCAGCCCTCGCCGCCCCGGGTAGGTGCGCCAGTAGGGGATGCCGACCGCGACCAGCGCCAGCCCGTCCACCGCGTCGGTGCCGTCCAGTGCGAGGTGCAGCAGTGCGGCCTGCCCGCCGAGTGAGTGCCCGAGCAGCAGCCGGGTACGGCCGTCCAGTCGTGGCTTGAGCGCGGCCAGGACGGCACCGACGTCGCCGGCGAGTTCGCTGTAGCCGTGCCGGTCGGCGCGGCTCGGTGCGGGGGTGCTCGCCCCGGTGCCCCGCAGGTCGGCGACCACGACGGCCAGCCCGGCGGCGCGGAGCGCGGCGGCGAACGGCCGGTAGTACCGGGCGCGCACCCCCATCGCCGGCCAGATCACCACGGCCGGCGCGCCCGCGTCGCCCTCGGGCTCCGGGTACACCTGCACGCCGAGGCGGCCACCATCGACGTCGACGAACTCCTGCGCGTACTCCGGGTCCCCGTTCACCCGCCCAGCTTACGACCCGACGTTACCGGCGGGTAGCGGCGCGCGGCGGGCCCGCTCCACCCGCTCCACGGCGTCGAGCACCTGGGGCACCTGCACGGCGGCCAGGGCCGGATGCGGGGCGTCGTCGGCCGCACCGCGCGGACGGGGGCCCGCCCAGAGCGCCTGGTGCCACGGCCGGTCCGGCGGCGGTCCCCACTGCCGGGGCGGCACCGGCCCGAACAGCAGCACCGACGGCGTGCCGTACGCCGTGGCCAGGTGACCGATGCCCGTGTCGCCGCTGAGCACCAGCCGGGCGTCTGCGACCAGCGCGGCCAACTCGCCGAGGTCGGTCCGACCGGCCAGCACCGCCGCGGTGGGAAGCCCGGACAGCTCCGCCACCCTGAGGCAGAGCGCCCGCTCGCCACGGCTGCCGGTCACCACCACCCGGTGCCCCCGTGCCGTGAGGTCGCGCGCCACGGCCGCGAACCGGGCCGGCGGCCAGCGGCGCTCGGCGGCCTTCGCGCCGGGATGCACGATGCTGACCCCGGTCGGTAGACCGGCTGGTTCCGGCCGGCGCAATGTCAGGTTGGTGTGGTCGGCGGGGATGTCGTACCAGGACAGCAGTCGGCACCACCGGTCGATTTCGTGTTCGTCGACGGTCCAGGGCGGGCCGTCGGTGAAGCCGGCGTCGGCGTTGGCGAAGGCGAGCAGCCGTTGCGGCTGCGTGTCGGCGAGCATGCGGTGTGACTGGGGTCCCCGCCCGTGCAGGTTGACCGCGATCTGCGGGGCCGGGCCGGGCCACGCGAGGTGGCCCAGCCCTGGTGCGTCGACCAGCCGGTCGACGCCGCCGACGAGGTCGACCAGCGGCGTCAGCCAGCGCGGTGCGACCAGTACCAGTTCCCGACCGGGGTACGCGGCGCGTAGTGCCCTCAGCGCGGGCACCGCGGTC